>NZ_JAGPYQ010000001.1:0-301267 GCF_018070025.1 Streptomyces liliiviolaceus | reverse complement strand
TCACGCGCATGAGGGTAGCCGCTCGCGGCCTACGCGCGTAGATGTTGATGGTCACGGGTTTGCGATCGTTGTCTTGTTGTTTCCGACGAGACCCGGCGGCGGCGTGTTCCGGGAGGCGTCCCGCGGGTCAGCAGGGGCGCTTGCGCAGTTCCATCACGTAGTCGTGCGGGGCGCCCGCCGACTCCGCCGCGTCGGCCAGCTCGCCGAGGTAGCGGGCCGAGGGGAGCCCTCCCTCGTACCCGTTGAGGACGTACAGCCACGCCGGCTCCTCGCCCTCCAGGGTGTGGATCCGTACGCGCATCCGCCGGTAGATGTCGAGGCCGACACCCTCCCAGCGGTCCAGGGACTCCTCGTCCGGGGGCGCGATGTCGTACAGGGCGACGAAGACCTGCGAGCGCGGGGCCTCGACGATCGTCGCCAGCGCGCCCTCCCAGCCCATGTGCTCGCCGCCGAACGTCAGCCGCCAGCCGTTGAGCCACCCCGTGGCGCGCAGCGGCGAGTGGGGTGCGCGGCGCGTCATGAGCCGCGGGTCGAGATTGCCGGCGTACGCGGCGTAGAGCGACATGGGACCGAGGGTACGGCAGCGAACCCATGTGACTCTCCCGTAACCGCGGCCCCGTATCGCACACCCGTGCCACCCCGATCGCCCGCCCGGGACACCCGGACAGCGCCCCCGTGCGGAAGCACCTTGAAGCGTGCGGGACAATGGAGTACGTGACTCGGATCGTGATCATTGGCGGCGGACCCGGCGGATACGAAGCGGCCCTGGTGGCAGCGCAGCTCGGCGCGGAGGTGACCGTCGTCGACTGCGACGGCCTGGGCGGTGCGTCGGTGCTCACCGACTGCGTGCCGTCCAAGACCCTCATCGCGACGGCCGAGGTGATGACCACCTTCGACTCCTCGTACGAGGAACTGGGGATCATCGTCGCCGACGACACCCCGCACATCGACCAGCCCGCGCGGGTCGTCGGCGTGGACCTCGGCAAGGTCAACCGCCGGGTGAAGCGCCTCGCGCTCGCCCAGTCCCACGACATCACGGCCTCCGTGACGCGCGCCGGGGCGCGGGTGCTGCGCGGCCGCGGCCGGCTGGAGGGCATGCAGGGCCTGGACGGCTCGCGCAAGGTCGTCGTGCGCGCCGCGGACGGCAGCGAGGAGACGCTCGTCGCCGACGCCGTCCTCATCGCCACCGGCGGGCACCCCCGCGAGCTGGCCGACGCGCAGCCCGACGGCGAGCGCATCCTGAACTGGACCCAGGTCTACGACCTCGACGAGCTCCCCGAGGAGCTCATCGTGGTCGGCTCCGGTGTCACCGGCGCCGAGTTCGCCGGCGCCTACCAGGCCCTCGGCTCCCGGGTCACGCTCGTCTCCAGCCGCGACCGCGTGCTGCCGGGCGAGGACCCGGACGCGGCGGCCGTCCTGGAGGACGTGTTCCGGCGGCGCGGCATGAACGTCATGGCCCGCTCGCGCGCCGCGTCCGCCAAACGGGTGGGCGACCGGGTCGAGGTGACGCTCGCCGACGGCCGTGTCATCACCGGCTCGCACTGTCTGATGGCCGTCGGCGCCATCCCCAACAGCCACGGCATGGGCTTGGAGGAGGCCGGGGTCAAGGTCCAGGAGTCCGGGCACATCTGGACCGACAAGGTCTCCAGGACCACGGCCCCCGGCGTGTACGCGGCCGGTGACGTCACCGGGATCTTCGCGCTCGCCTCCGTGGCCGCCATGCAGGGCCGTATCGCCATGTACCACTTCCTCGGCGACGCGGTCGCGCCGCTCAATCTGAAGACGGTCTCGTCGAACGTCTTCACCGACCCCGAGATCGCCACCGTCGGCTACTCGCAGTCGGACGTCGACGGCGGCGTCATCGACGCCCGGGTCGTGAAGCTGCCCCTGCTGCGCAACCCGCGCGCCAAGATGCAGGGCATCCGGGACGGCTTCGTGAAGATCTTCTGCCGTCCGGGCACCGGGATCGTCGTCGGCGGTGTGGTCGTCGCGCCGCGCGCCTCGGAACTGATCCACCCGATCTCGCTCGCGGTCGACAACAACCTGACCGTCGAGCAGATCGCGAAGGCCTTCACCGTGTATCCGTCCCTGTCGGGGTCGATCGCCGAGGTGGCCCGTCAGCTGCACACCCGGAAGTCCACGGGCGAGGGCTGAGCGCCGACGGCCGGCGCGGGGCCCGCGAAGCCGGGCCCCGGGCGGCACGGAAAGCGGTGCCGTGAGCGGTTCTTCGCTGGTCACGCGGATCGGGCGTCCCTCTGGTCACGGGGAGTCGCCGACCATTCGTGCGGCATAGGCGCCCGGATTAGGCGCGTATACCACTCCGGGTACTGCCATGCGAACAACTTCTGTTATTCGGCGCAAACTGCTGAAAGCAGACGGTCGTTGGGGTTACTGTCAGTTTCGTGTTCGCTGCAGAACGTCGTCAATTGATCCTCGAAATGGTGCGAGCAAATGGAGCCGTGTCGCTCCGTGAGCTCGCCCGCGTCGTCCAGACCTCCGAAGTGACCGTACGGCGGGACGTGCGCGCACTGGAGGCAGAAGGACTCCTCGACCGCCGGCATGGCGGTGCGGTATTGCCGGGCGGGTTCACGCGGGAGTCCGGCTTTCCGCAGAAATCTCATCTCGCGACCGCCGAGAAGACGGCCATCGCCGACCTCGCCGCGGGTCTCGTCGAAGAGGGCGAGGCCATTGTGGTGGGGGCGGGAACCACCACGCAGGAGCTGGCTCGCCGGCTCGCGCGGGTGCCGGGGCTGACCGTCGTCACCAATTCCCTGCTGGTGGCCCAGGCGTTGGCCCATGCCAACCGTGTGGAAGTCGTGATGACCGGCGGCACCCTGCGCGGTTCCAACTACGCCCTGGTGGGCAGCGGAGCCGAACAGTCCCTCCAGGGACTGCGGGTCTCCCGGGCCTTCCTGTCGGGAAGCGGGCTCACCGCGGAACGCGGCCTGTCCACCTCCAACATGCTGTCGGCCTCGGTCGACCGCGCGCTCGTCCAGGCGGCCGCCGAGGTCGTCGTCCTGGCCGATCACACCAAGCTCGGCGCCGACACGATGTTCCAGACGGTGCCGACCGATGTGATCACCCGCCTGGTCACGGACGAGCCACCGGCCCAGGACGACCGCGCGGCCACCGAACTGCAGGCCCTGGCGGACCAGGGCGTACAGATCGCGGTGGCGGGAGCGGGTGGTTCGGGCGGCGATACGGTCCCGGCGGGGCGCCAGCCGCCACGCCGGGACGTGCCGCTGCCCGGCCCCCGACGCGGTCAGGTGCCCGGTGCGGGACCGCAGTTGCGCAGCGCCGCGGCGGTGCTGGGCGACCAGGCCCAGAGCGAGCGGGCGCGGGTCGCCGACATGCGCAGACGCTGACAACGGAGTGGTGGCTGACGGACGGCGGTCCAGTCCGTACGTCGGAGTGTCAGGCCTTGAGGCCCCGCAGCGTCAGTGCCAGCAGGCGGTCGGCCAACTCCGGGTCGCCCGGGGTCTCTTCGGCGGCCAGCGCGATCGCGTTGGTCAGCTGAAGCAGATCACCGATGGCGACACCGGTGCGTACGGAGCCTGCCTGCTGCGCGCGCGTGAGGAGGGCGCTGCCCGCCTCACGCATCGGGCCGCTGCACTGCGCGAGCGCCGAGGCGTCGTCGTGCGAGGCCGACATGAGCGCGCGTGACAGTCCGCGGTACTCACTCGCATGAGTGATGACGGCGCGCAGCCAGTCCACGAGCGCCGTGCACGGGTTCGGGGCGTCGAGGAGTTCGCGTGAGCGGGTCAGCAGGTCGCTCACCGCGTCCGCGAAGACGGCGTTCAGTAGGGCGTGGCGGTTGGGGAAGTGGCGGTAGAGGGTGCCGATGCCTACGCCTGCGCGTTTCGCCACGTCTTCCAGTGAGGCGTCGGCGCCGTGTTGCGCGAACGTGGTTCGTGCCTCCGTGATGAGGCGGTCGTGGTTTCTGCGGGCGTCGGCGCGCATCCCTGTTGGGGGGTTGGCCATATGTCCTACCTACCCTCTCCTCGGTCCTTCGGGCGGCGATGGGCCGACCACGGACCCTTTCCGTCTGCCCCATGACCACCGGCCGGGTGCCGCGGGCCGTATGTGGCTGGTCGCGCAGTTCCCCGCGCCCCTGAAAAGCGCGCCGGTTGCTGCGGGTCGTGTGTGGCTGGTCGCGCAGTTCCCCGCGCCCCTGGCGGGGCGCTCTTCGGGGCCGTAACCCGAGGCGCCCGGCACGCAGGGGATCCTGGTTGCCGGGCGTCTCGTCATGACGGGTCGGGCTGGGGTCAGTCCTTGATCTCGCAGATGACCGCGCCCGAGGTGAGGGACGCGCCCACTTCTGCCGCGAGGGCCTTGATCGTGCCCGAGCGGTGGGCGTTCAGGGGCTGTTCCATCTTCATGGCCTCCAGGACCACGATCAGGTCGCCCTCCTTGACCTCCTGGCCCTCCTCGACCGCCACCTTCACGATGGTGCCCTGCATGGGCGAGGCGAGGGTGTCGCCCGAGGCCGCCGGGCCGGACTTCTTGGCCGCGCGCCGCTTGGGCTTGGCGCCCGCCGCGAGTCCCGTACGGGCCAGGGACATGCCCAGCGAGACCGGCAGGGAGACTTCGAGGCGCTTGCCGCCGACCTCGACGACGACCGTCTCACGGCCCGGCTCGTCCTCCGTGTCGGCGTCCGCGGGAGCGGTGAAGGCCGGGATCTCGTTGACGAACTCGGTCTCGATCCAGCGGGTGTGGACCGTGAACGGGTCCGTGGAGCCGGTCAGCTCGGGCGCGAAGGCGGGGTCGGCGACCACCGTGCGGTGGAAGGGGATGGCCGTGGCCATGCCCTCCACGGTGAACTCCTCCAGGGCGCGCGCGGCCCGCTGCAGAGCCTGCTCGCGCGTGGCGCCGGTGACGATCAGCTTGGCGAGCAGTGAGTCCCACGCCGGGCCGATCACGCTGCCGCTCTCCACGCCCGCGTCCAGGCGTACGCCCGGACCGCTGGGCGGGGCGAACAGGGTCACCGTGCCGGGGGCCGGCAGGAAGCCGCGGCCCGGGTCCTCGCCGTTGATGCGGAACTCGAAGGAATGGCCGCGCAGCGGCGGGTCGTCGTAGCCCAGTTCCTCGCCGTCGGCGATCCGGAACATCTCCCGGACCAGGTCGATGCCGGAGACCTCCTCGGTGACCGGGTGCTCGACCTGCAGACGGGTGTTGACCTCCAGGAAGGAGATCGTGCCGTCCGCGCCGACCAGGAACTCGACGGTGCCGGCGCCGACGTACCCGGCCTCCTTGAGGATCGCCTTGGAGGACGAGTACAGCTCGGCCACCTGGGCGTCGGAGAGGAACGGCGCGGGCGCCTCCTCGACCAGCTTCTGGTGGCGACGCTGCAGGGAGCAGTCACGGGTGGAGACGACCGCCACGTTGCCGTGGGTGTCGGCCAGGCACTGGGTCTCGACGTGCCGCGGCTTGTCGAGGTAGCGCTCCACGAAGCACTCGCCGCGGCCGAAGGCGGCGACGGCCTCGCGCACCGCGGAGTCGAACAGCTCGGGGATCTCTTCGAGGGTGCGGGCCACCTTCAGACCGCGGCCGCCACCACCGAAGGCCGCCTTGATCGCGATCGGCAGGCCGTGCTCCCGGGCGAAGGCGACGACCTCGTCCGCGCCGGGCACCGGGTCCGGCGTACCGGCGACCAGCGGGGCGCCCGCGCGCTGCGCGATGTGCCGGGCCGCCACCTTGTCACCGAGGTCGCGGATCGCCTGCGGCGGCGGGCCGATCCAGGTCAGGCCCGCGTCCAGGACGGCCTGGGCGAAGTCGGCGTTCTCCGAGAGGAAGCCGTACCCGGGATGGACCGCGTCCGCCCCGGAGTCCTTGGCGGCCTGCAGCACCTTGGCGAAGTCGAGGTAACTGCTCGCGGGGGTGTCACCGCCCAGCGCGAACGCCTCGTCCGCGGCCCGCACATGCAGGGCGTCCCGGTCCGGCTCGGCGTACACCGCCACGCTCGCGATGCCGGCGTCTCGGCACGCCCGGGCGACACGAACAGCGATTTCGCCACGGTTGGCGATCAACACCTTGCGCACGTTGGCTCCCTCTCCTTGAAACAAGCCGAGTTTAGGGACTGCCGACACGTCGTTTCGACCCGTCCCCGATGGTGAGCTTGCCCACACGGAGCGTGATACAAGGCCTGCTCGCCCGCGATTTCCCTTGCCGTACCTCGGTACGCAGGGGGCTTACCTCGAACCCTAGCTCTCCTGTGTGGCCAAGGTCTCTGTGAGTCCGTGCTGCGCGCCACTCGGTTTCTTTGTGGAGACCCTACGAATGGCCCAACGATTCTTTGCCCTCCGCAGATCCCTTGTACCTGGGTTTACTCGTTAGTAGCGTGCTCGCTGGCGTACGGATACTTGAGGTAACAGCGGCCCTGCTCGGGCGGAAGTCGAAAGTGGGTGGGGCCCGGTGGTCCGCAGACCGGTGGCATTCGTGACCGCGATCGTGCTCTTCGTCGAGGCGGTGGGCATCGCGTGGGTCAACTGGTTCATGGGGGTCGTCGTCGACCGGCAGGACATGTCCCTGGCGGGGCTCGACCCGGACGTGATGTCCACGTCGTCGAAGGTCGCCGGGCTGGTCTTCGGCCTCTACTTCGCGCTCTGCGGCTTCACCGCGCTGCGCGTCGGCCTGCGCGACCGCGCGCCCGCGGGCATCGGCCGCATCCTGCTGATCAGCGCGGCGGTGGTGCACGCCCTGCTCGGCGCGTTCACCGTCGGCCTGGTGGGCTGGGGCGCGTTCGCCTTCATGATGGTCGTACTGGGTCTGATCGTGCTCATCTTCATGACGTACGACCGGCTGGACGGCACGAGGTCCGACGCGAAGCCGGACGCGGGTCCGGGCGCGGGGCCTGACGCGGGGCCTGACGCCGGCCCGGGGAGCCCCAGGGACGCCGAGGGTTCCGGGGTTTCCGGGGGTTCCGGGGACGGCGTACTGCCTCCGCCCCCGGCGCCCTCCGTCTCCTGAACGGTCCCTGACCCGTCACTGAACGGTCCCTGAGCTGCCCCCTACCTGCCCCTGGATCGCCCCTGAACCGCCCTCGACCTGCCCGGGCGTGTCCTACTTCTCGCGCGGGGTCCACAAGTCCGTGATGCCCACGCCCAGTTCGGCCAGCAGACGGCGTACCAGCGGCAACGAGAGTCCGATGACGTTGCCGTGGTCGCCGTCGATGCCGTCGACGAACGGGGCCGAGCGGCCGTCCAGCGTGAACGCCCCGGCCACGTGCAGCGGCTCGCCCGAGGCGACGTACGCGGCGATCTCGGCGTCGGTCGGCTCGCCGAAGCGGACGACGGTGGACGCCACCCCCGAGGTGTGACGGCCGGCTTCCGTGTCCCACACGCAGTGGCCGGTCTGCAGGATGCCCGCCCGGCCGCGCATCGACTTCCAGCGCGCGGTCGCCTCCTCGGCGTCGGCCGGCTTGCCGTACGCCACGCCGTCCAGTTCGAGCACCGAGTCGCAGCCGATCACCAGGGCGCCGGCGACCTCGGGCCGTGCCGCGACCACCGACGCCTTCGCCTCGGCGAGGGCGAGCGCCAGTTCGGCGGGGGTCGGGGCGGTCACGGCGTCCTCGTCGACCCCGCTGACGATGACCTCGGGGTCGAGTCCGGCCTGCCGCAGCAGTCCGAGCCGGGCGGGGGACTGGGAGGCGAGAACGAGCCTGCGGCGTGGCTGATCAGTCATACGGTCAGCGTAGCGAGCGCCTGCCGGCCGGGCTCACATGAGGCCGAGGATGATCATCGCGAACACCACGGCCAGCGCCATGAGAACGCCGAGCCTCCGCAACATGTCCTGCATGTCGCGCAGCTCCTTCGGCGGCTCGTTCTCGGGGTCGGACCACAGCATGTCTCCGATCGTGACTCCGGCACGGCTCCGGACGCCTGAGTACGCGTACTCATCTTGACTAAAAGGGTCACTGGTTCCATTAGGTGGTCGATTCCTGCTACCGTTCCCGGCATCGCTAAAGGGACTCCAATCCCGTTAGGAGCTCCCGTGAGGAACTGGAGGGAACCGCTGTGTTCACCACCGCCTGGACCGCCTCTCCGCAGTCGCCCAGCACCGGCTTCACCCCCAACTGGTCGCAGGAGGGCTTCTGGCGCCAGTCCCTGCGGCAGGTCGTCCGCCTCTCCGCGGGCGGCGACCGCGTCCGTATCCGCCTCTCGAACGCGTACGGGACCTCGCCGCTGAGGATCGCGGGCGCGACCCTCGCCCGTACGGCCGCCGGTGTCGGTGCCGGAGCCGGTGCCGCCGTGCGGTCCGAGCCGGTGCGGCTCGCCTTCGGCGGGGCCGCGTCCGTGGAGATCCCGGCGCGCGGGGAGACCGTCGGCGACGCGGCCGAGTTCGCCGTGGCGGCCGGGGAGTCCGTGACCGTCACCCTGCACCTCGACGCCGTCACCGGGCCCGCCACCTTCCACGCGCAGGCCTTCGCGACCAGTTACCGGGGCGCGGGCGACCTCCTGGCGGACACCGGGGGCGCGGGCTTCGGCGAGGCCACCGAGTCCTGGTACTTCCTGACCGCGGTCGATGTCTTTGCCGGGCGCACGGACGGCGTGGCGCTCTTCGGCGACTCGATCACCGACGGGTTCGGGTCCACGCCCGGTGCGAACCGCAGATGGTCCGACGCCCTCGCCGCGCGCACCGGGCGGCCCGTGCTCAACGCCGGCATCGGCGGGAACCTGCTGCTCAACGACTCCGCCTGGTACGGGGAGAAGGGCGTCCACCGGCTGGAGCGGGACGTGCTCTCCCTGGCCGGCGTGGACACCCTCGTCGTGCTGCTCGGCCTCAACGACATCGGGTTCAGCGAGGGGGCGGCGGAGCCCACGTACCGGCCCGCGCCGCTGGTCGAGGTGCGTGAACTGATCGCGGGGCACCGGGAGTTGATACGGCAGGCGCGGGGGCGGGGCCTGCGGGTGGTCGGGGCGACGCTGCTGCCCTTCGGGGGGTCCGACCACTGGGGGGAGCGGGCGGCGAAGGTGAGCCACGAGTTCAACGACTGGGTTCGTCGCTCGGGGGAGTACGACGTGGTGGTCGACCTCCATCGGGCGCTCGCCGATCCCGCGGCGCCGGATGAGCTGCGTGGGGCTTACGACTTCGGCGATCACCTGCACCCGAATGATCTCGGGTACGAGGCGATGGCCGAAGCCGTGGGGTTGGTTCTTTGACTGCGGGTGCGTCGTGGCTGGTCGCGCAGTTCCCCGCGCCCCTTGACGGGCCCCGAGGGCCCGATCAAGAGGTCAGCGGGGCCAGAAGGTGTGGGCCCAGGACTGCGGGCCCGGGGTCGGTAGGTGGGTCTGGGCCAGGCGGGACGGGTCCGACCAGGCGTCCCTGTTCTTCGCCGCGCCGGGCGAGGGTGTCTCCGCCGCCGCGGCGCGTGCTCTGACCACTGCCAGTGCGGCGGCCAGCTCCTCGGGGGTCGGGTTGCCCCGTACGACCTTGATGTTCATGACCGCTCCCGTTCTCGACGACCGGCGTACTGGCTAGAGGGGGATGTTGCCGTGCTTCTTCGGCGGCAGGGACTCCCGCTTGGTGCGCAGGGCCCGCAGACCGCGTACGACGTGGGCGCGGGTGTCGGAGGGCAGGACCACGGCGTCGATGTAACCGCGCTCGGCCGCCGTGTAGGGGTTGAGGAGCGTGTCCTCGTACTCCTGGATCAGCCGGGCCCTGGTGGCTTCCTGCTCGTCGGCGGGGGTCGCCGCGATGGCACGCCGGTGCAGGATGTTCACCGCGCCCTGCGCGCCCATCACGGCGATCTGCGCGGTCGGCCAGGCGAGGTTGAGGTCCGCGCCGAGGTGCTTGGAGCCCATGACGTCGTAGGCGCCGCCGAAGGCCTTGCGGGTGATCACCGTGATCAGCGGGACGGTGGCCTCGGCGTACGCGTAGATCAGTTTGGCGCCGCGGCGGATGATGCCGGTGTGCTCCTGGTCGACGCCCGGGAGGAAGCCGGGGACGTCCACGAAGGTGAGGACGGGGACGTTGAAGGCGTCGCAGGTGCGCACGAAGCGGGCCGCCTTCTCGCTCGCGTCGATGTCCAGGCAGCCCGCGAACTGCATCGGCTGGTTGGCCACGATGCCCACCGGCCGGCCCTCCACGCGGCCGAAGCCGGTGAGGATGTTCGGCGCGAACAGCGGCTGCGTCTCGAAGAACTCGGCGTCGTCCAGGACGTGTTCGATCACCGTGTGCATGTCGTACGGCTGGTTCGCGCTGTCCGGGATCAGCGTGTCGAGCTCACGGTCCTCGTCCGTCGTCGCCAGGTCCGCCTCCTCGGGGAAGGCGGGCGGCTCGCTGAGGTTGTTCGACGGCAGGTAGGACAGCAGCGACTTGACGTACTCGATCGCGTCCTTCTCGTCGCCCGCCATGTGATGGGCCACGCCCGACACCGCGTTGTGCGTGCGCGCGCCGCCCAGCTCCTCGAAGCCGACGTCCTCGCCGGTGACCGTCTTGATGACGTCGGGTCCGGTGATGAACATGTGCGAGGTCTGGTCGACCATCACCGTGAAGTCGGTGATCGCGGGGGAGTAGACCGCGCCGCCCGCGCACGGGCCGACGACCAGGCTGATCTGCGGGATCACACCCGAGGCGTGCGTGTTGCGGCGGAAGATCTCGCCGTACATGCCGAGCGCCGCCACGCCCTCCTGGATGCGGGCGCCGCCGGAGTCGTTGATGCCGATGACCGGACAGCCGGTCTTCAGCGCGAAGTCCATCGCCTTCATGATCTTCTGGCCGAAGACCTCGCCCAGGGCGCCGCCGAAGACCGTGAAGTCCTGCGAGAACACGGCGACCGGACGGCCGTCCACCGTGCCGTACCCGGTCACCACGCCGTCCCCGTACGGGCGGTTGTTCTCCAGCCCGAAGTCCGTCGAGCGGTGCTGGGCGAACTCGTCGAACTCGACGAAGGAGTCCTCGTCCATCAGCAGCTCGATGCGCTCACGGGCCGTCAACTTGCCCTTGGCGTGCTGCTTTTCGACGGCGCGTGCCGAGCCGGCGTGCGTCGCCTCGTCGATGCGGCGCCGCAGATCCGCGAGCTTGCCCGCGGTGGTGTGGATGTCGATCTCTTGCTGCTGTTCCGGCTCGGACATCGGGATGCGGCTCCCTGCCTGCTCAGTGGGGACGTGAGGGTGAGGTGCTCAGAAGGGGGGTTGGCTACTCATCCGTAGCGTAGTGGCGTGCCTACCGTTCGGCAGTGCGGCGTTTACCACACCTAGGGTGGGTTGCATGACGCCGCGAGATGACTCAGACGCGAACAGCAACGCGCACAGCAATCCGTGGTCCGACCTGGACCGTCCGCCGCTCAACGCCGTGGCGCTGCGCCGCGCGCTCGTGCGCGACGGGGGACGCGGAGGGCTCTGGTCCGACGTCCAGGTGGTGGCCCGTACCGGCTCCACCAACTCCGACCTCGTCGCCCTCGCCGTGGACGGCAAGGCCGCGGAGGGCGCGGTCCTGATCGCCGAGGAACAGGACGCCGGACGGGGGCGCCTGGACCGGCAGTGGACGGCGCCCGCCCGCTCCGGCCTCTTCTTCTCCGTCCTGCTGAAGCCCACCGGGGTCCCCGTCGAGCGGTGGGGCTGGCTGCCGCTTCTCGCCGGGGTGGCGATGGCGACGGGGCTCTCACGGTCGGCCGGCGTGGACACGGCGCTGAAGTGGCCCAACGACCTGCTGGTGACGGTCGAGGGGCAGGAACGCAAGGTCGGCGGCATCCTCGCCGAACGCGCCGGGGCCGACACGGTCGTCGTCGGCATCGGCATCAACGTCACGCTCCGCGCCGACGAACTGCCCGTGCCCGGCGCCGGATCGCTCGCTCTCGCGGGGGCGGTGACCACCGACCGGGACACCATCCTGCGGACCGTCCTCCGCTCGCTCGAACAATGGTTCGAGAAGTGGCGGAGCGTGGGAGGCGACCCCGCCGCGTCCGGTCTCCAGGACACGTACGCGGCCGGCTGCGCGACGCTCGGCCGCGAGGTACGGGCCGAACTGCCCGGCGACAAGTCGATCACCGGCGAGGCGGTCGCCCTCGACGGCGACGGACGGCTGGTGCTCGCCACCGCGGAAGGAGTGCAGCAGCCCGTGGGCGCCGGGGACATCGTGCACCTGCGCCCGGCGGGATCGACGGGATCCCCGGGCAGCGAGTGACGGACGCGCCCAGTGGGGTACGCGGGGCGTTCCGTGCGTTCCCCGCGTCACGCGCCTGTTCGTGCTGGTGGTGAGCAAGGGGCGCGGCCGGGCCGTACGACAGGGAGCGGGCCGGGAGCGGGCCGACGGACGTACGGGGACGGAGTGGGTCAGGGGCCGTCCGGCCTCGGCAGTCGGGAGTGAGCCACAGCACACCTGCCGTAGAGTTGAGGCCGGTCGATACCTGACCGCGGCAGATCGGAAGGGCAGCAGGCGTGACGGTCGACGACAGCGGTTCGGGCACGGGTGACCCCGCCTCCGACGGGGAGCCCGGGCGTGCCGCCGGGTCTGTCGCCGACACGGCGGCCGCGCGGGTCGACCGCGCTGAGCTCCACGCGCGCGTGGAGGAAGAGGAACAGGACCCAGTGGACGCGCAGGACGGCCGGACCGACGTGCAGAACGGCCGGGCGGACGTGCGGGACAGCCGCACCGACGTGCAGAACAGCCGGACGGGCGGGCAGGGCGGCCGGACCGACCAGCCCGGCGCCGAGTCCGACGACGATCCGCTCGCGCTCCGGCTCGAACAGCTCATCCTCGGCGCCGAGCGCCGCTACACCCCCTTCCAGGCGGCCCGCAGCGCGGGCGTCTCCATGGAGCTGGCCTCCCGTTTCTGGCGGGCCATGGGCTTCGCCGACATCGGCCAGGCCAAGGCGCTGACCGAGGCGGACGTCCTGGCACTGCGACGGCTGGCCGGTCTCGTCGAGGCGGGGCTGCTCAGCGAGGCGATGGCGGTCCAGGTGGCCCGTTCCACCGGCCAGACCACGGCCCGGCTGGCCGAGTGGCAGATCGACTCGTTCCTGGAGGGCCTCACCGAGCCGCCCGAGCCGGGCATGACCCGCACCGAGGTCACGTACCCCCTGATCGAACTGCTGCTGCCCGAGCTGGAGGAGTTCCTGATCTACGTCTGGCGGCGCCAGCTCGCCGCCGCGACCGGGCGGGTCGTGCAGGCCGCGGACGACGAGGAGATGGTCGACCGGCGCCTGGCCGTCGGCTTCGCCGACCTCGTCGGCTTCACCCGCCTGACCCGGCGCATGGAGGAGGAGGAGCTCGGCGAACTCGTCGAGGCCTTCGAGACCACCGCCGCCGACCTCGTCGCCGCCCACGGGGGACGGCTCATCAAGACCCTGGGCGACGAGGTGCTGTACGCGGCCGACGACGCGGGGGTGGCCGCCGAGATCGCGCTGCGCCTCATCGAGACGATGGCCAACGACGAGACGATGCCGGAGCTGCGCGTGGGCATCGCGTTCGGCACGGTGACGACGCGCATGGGCGACGTGTTCGGTACGACCGTGAACCTCGCCTCCCGGCTGACGTCGATAGCTCCCAAGGACGCGGTCCTGGTCGACGGGGCGTTCGCCGAGGAACTGATCCGCACGGGCGACGCGCCCGCTTCCGAGGCCGTGGCCGTCGAGGAGGCCGTCGCCGCGGAGAAGGAGGGCGAGGAGCCGCCGGTGTACCGCTTCGGGCTCCAGCCGATGTGGCAGCGCGCGGTGCGCGGGCTCGGCGTGGTCGAGCCGTGGCTGATGAGCCGGCGGGGCTGACGATCCGGCGGGGCTGAGGGCTCGCCGCTCCTACGGGTTCGGGCCGTCGTCGATGCACAGGCCCACGATCGGTACGCAGATGCCGGCCGGCGGGCCCGGGGGCGGGGTCGCCTTTTCCGGTGGCCGGACCGGTGCCGAGGGCTTGGTGGCGGGGGCGTGGGGTGGCTTGACGGGGATGGTGACGGGTCGGGTGGATGTGGGGGAGGGATAGACGGCTGCCGGGCCTGTCGTCCTCACCGGTGTCCTTACCGGTGTCCGTGCCGGGGCCGTCGGGCTCGGTTGGCTCGGTGTGTTCGATCGCTCCGGTCCCGGGTGCGTGCGGGGTGTGCCGGCGGGCGTCGTGGCGGAGGGGGACGTGGTCGTCTCCGGTCCCGTCGGCGGGTCGTCCCGTGCCGGGGCCTCGGGGAGGGTGGACGCGCTGGGGTCCAGGTCCGTGGCCTCCACGCGTTCGCCGTTCGCCTCCGACGGGGTGGGGACCGCCAGGCGCAGCATGCCCAGGGCGCCGGCTGCGAGGGCCAGGGCGCCGGATGTCAGGAGGGGGCGGTGGGGGCGGGGTTTTCGGTGGCGGCCGCGGGGTGTGGTGGCCGTCGGGTCCGTCTGCGCTGCCGTGTCCGTCGCTGCCGTGTCCGTCATGCTGACCCCTCCCCCGGTCCCCGGTGCGCAGGTTATGCACGCGGGTGGGGGTTCGGGCGGTATGCGACGACACGTCACCCGAACGGGGTTCCCTCGCCCCCGCCGCCCGTACCCATTCCCATCCACACATGGGGGCTGCGCCCCCTAGCCCCCCTCGATCGCGCTACGCGCTCGTCCTCAAACGCCGGACGGGCTGGAGATGTGCGGACGGTCCGCGGATCTTTCAGCCCGTCCGGCGTTTGAGGACCGGGGGTTCGGGGGCGGAGCCCCTGAGTCGGTGTCGGGACGGGTAGGGGCGGCGGGGGCGAGGAATCTACTCACCGGGCCACACCGGGCGGCGCTTCTCGTTGAACGCCGCCACCCCCTCCGCCCGGTCCCCCGAGAACGCGACCGACCGCCACGCCGCGTCCTCGATCTCCAGGCCGGCCCGGAGATCGAGCCCGTGCCCGAGCCGCAGCGCCCGCTTCGCGGCCCGCAGCCCCACGGGCGAGTTGCCGGCGATGCGCCCGGCCAGCGCCAGCGCCTCCGCCCGGTCCCGGCCATCGTCGGCGAGAACGTCGATCAGCCCCAGCTCCCGCGCCTCCACGGCCTCCACCCGCCGAGCGGAGAAGATCAGCTCGGCGGCCCGCGCCGCCCCCACCCGGCGCGGCAGCAGCTGCGTACCGCCGCCGCCCGGGATCACCCCGACCGACACCTCGGGCAGGCCCACCACGGCCGTGCCGTCCGCCACGATCAGGTCGCAGGCCAGGGCCAGTTCGAAACCGCCGCCCAGCGCGAAGCCGTGCACGGCGGCCACGGTGGGCATCGGAAGCTCCAGCACCCCGGTGTACGCCGCCCGCGCGACGGGCCGCTGACGGACCAGGTCGGCGTCCGTGAAGGAGTTGCGCTCCTTGAGGTCGGCGCCGACGCAGAACGCCCGCTCGTGCGTCGAGGTCAGCACCACCGCACGTACGTCCCGGTCGGCGGCCAGCGCCTCGCACGCCGCGGCGATCGAGCGGGCCATCGCGGACGACACGGCGTTCATGGCCTTGGGCCGGTCCAGGGAGAGTTCCGCGACGTACGGGGCAGGGCGCCGCACCGCCACGTACTCCCCGAACCGTCGCGGCGAGTCCTGGTCCGCTCGATCCGCCTGGTCGGGCCCGTTGCCGTCCTGCTCCGTCATGTCGATGCTCCCCGGTTAACGTGGGTTAACTTCCGGGGCGATCATCCCAGCGGGGCGCCCGCGAGGAAACCCCTGTTCGCCGCGTCGACCTCTCATAGTCGTACAAACCTACCTAACCTAGGGTAATGGGTGGTGACGATGTGCGACTGAGGGCCGTGGTGGCGCTGGCGCAGGGCATGGCCGCCGCGCACGCCCCGCGTGAGTCGTGGCGCGCGGCGGCCGACGGGGCCCGCCGGGCGCTGGGCGGGAACTTCGCCGCGCTGTCCGTGTGGGAGCGGCAGCTGGGGCGACTGCGGGTCCTGGCGAACACGGGGGAGCGGGCCCCGGGCGAGGAGGAGTTCCCGGAGTCGGAGACGTACCCCGTCCATCAGTTCCCCGAGATCACCGAGTTCCTGCACGAGCGCTGGGTGGGCGGCGGCGAGCCCAACGCCTGGGTCGAGACGGCGGACGGTTCGGCCGCCGGGAGCGCCGAGTACTGCCATCAGAGGGTGGCCGCGCTGCGGCGGCGCGGGCGCGGCTGCTGCGTCGTCGCGCCGATCGTGCTGCACGGGCGCGCCTGGGGCGAGCTGTATGTCGCCCGCTCGGCCGGCGCGCCCGTCTTCGGCCGTGCCGACGCCGACTTCGCGACCGTGCTCGCCTCCGTGGTAGCCGCCGGGATCGCGCAGACCGAACGGCTGGAGGAGGCCCGGCGGCTCGCCTTCACCGACGCGCTCACCGGACTCGCCAACCGCCGGGCCGTGGACACGCGCCTGGAGGAGGCCATCGAGTGCCATCGCGCGCAGGGCGTGGTCGTGAGTCTTGTCGTGTGCGATCTGAACGGGCTCAAGCGTGTCAACGACACCCGGGGGCACGCCGTCGGCGACCGGCTCCTCGAACGCTTCGGGTCGGTGCTGTCCCTGTGCGGCGCGATGCTGCCCGGCACGCTCGCCGCCCGCCTCGGCGGTGACGAGTTCTGCCTGGTCGCGGTGGGCCCCGCCGCCGACGAGGTGGTCCGCGTCGGCGAGGAGCTGTGCCGCCGGGCCGGTGAGCTGGAGCTGGGTGAGGGGGTGGCGTGCGGGATCGCCTCGACCGGGGATCCCCTCGGGCCCGTCCGCTCGGCCCGCCGCCTCTTCCGCCTCGCCGACGCGGCCCAGTACCGCGCCAAGGCCGTACGCGCCACCAAGCCCGTCGTCGCCGGCCGTGAGGGCCCCGACGATCCCGTCGTACGCCTCGCCGACGCGCCCCCGCCCGCGGCGGCCGAACGACGGCGGTTCCGGGGGCGGCGGTAGGCGCCCGGTCGACCCGGAAGTAAGGACCCAACCCCGCATCCACTAGTGACACCATCGCATTCACTGCGTACGCTCCTGAATATGGATATGCACTCTGTGGTGGTGGGGACGAGCGGGGTCACCGCGTCCGACGTGCTGGCCGTGGCGCGCGGCGGCGCTCGGGTCGAGCTCTCCGGTGAGGCGGTGGCGGCGCTCGCCGCGGCCCGCGAGATCGTCGAGGCGCTGGCCGCCAAACCCGAACCCGTCTACGGCGTCTCCACCGGCTTCGGAGCCCTCGCGACCCGGCACATCAGCCCGGAACTGCGGGCGCAGCTGCAGCGCAACATCGTGCGCTCGCACGCCGCCGGGATGGGGCCGCGCGTCGAACGCGAGGTCGTCCGGGCGCTGATGTTCCTGCGGCTGAAGACCGTCTGCTCCGGCCGGACCGGGGTGCGCCCCTCCGTCGCGCAGACCATGGCCGACGTCCTCAACGCCGGGATCACCCCGGTCGTCCACGAGTTCGGCTCGCTCGGCTGCTCCGGCGACCTCGCCCCGCTCTCCCACTGCGCCCTGACCCTGATGGGGGAGGGGGACGCCGAGGGCCCGGACGGTGTGGTCCGTCCGGCCGGCGAACTGCTCGCCGCGCACGGCATCGAGCCCGTCGAGCTGCGGGAGAAAGAGGGGCTGGCCCTCCTCAACGGCACCGACGGCATGCTCGGCATGCTGATCATGGCCCTCGCCGACCTCGACACCCTCTACAAGTCCGCCGACATCACGGCCGCCCTCAGCCTGGAGGCGCTCCTCGGGACCGACAAGGTCCTCGCGCCCGAACTGCACGCCATCCGGCCGCACCCCGGCCAGAGCGCCAGCGCCGCCAACATGCTGGCCGTGCTGAAGGGTTCGGAGCTGACCGGCCATCACCAGGACGACGCGCCGCGCGTACAGGACGCGTACTCCGTGCGCTGCGCCCCGCAGGTCGCCGGCGCCGGGCGCGACACCATGGCCCACGCCCGGCTGGTCGCCGACCGCGAGCTGGCCTCCGCCGTCGACAACCCGGTCGTCCTGCCCGACGGGCGCGTCGAGTCGAACGGCAACTTCCACGGCGCCCCGGTCGCGTACGTGCTGGACTTCCTCGCCGTCGTCGCGGCCGACCTCGGTTCCATCGCCGAACGCCGCACCGACCGGCTCCTCGACAAGAACCGCTCGCACGGGCTGCCGCCCTTCCTCGCGGACGACGCGGGCGTCGACTCCGGCCTGATGATCGCCCAGTACACGCAGGCCGCCCTGGTCAGCGAGATGAAGCGGCTCGCCGTACCCGCCTCCGCCGACTCCATCCCGTCCTCCGCGATGCAGGAGGACCACGTCTCGATGGGCTGGTCGGCCGCCCGCAAACTCCGCACGGCCGTCGACAACCTGACCCGGATCGTCGCCATCGAGCTGTACGCCGCCACGCGCGCCGTCGAACTGCGCGCCGGACTCACGCCCGCGCCGGCCTCGCGGGCCGTCATCGACGCCGTGCGGGCCGCCGGAGTGGCGGGCCCCGGGCCGGATCGTTTCCTCGCCCCTGACCTCGCCGCGGCGGACGCCTTCGTCCGCTCCGGAGGCCTCGTCGCGGCCGTGGAACCGGTGACGGGACCGCTGTCCTGACGGAATTCTCGTACGAAGTGGCGGGGCTGTCGTGTGCGTCACGGCAGCCCCGCCACTTCGTGTGCTAGGGTTCATAGCGAAACGTTTTTGGTACCCATTAACTTGTGCGCCTGAAAGGATTCTCTCTCAGGCGCGTTTTGTTTTTCCGGTCATTTCCGGATGGGAGCCACACCTATCCAAGGAGAAATGACATGGCTACTGGCACCGTGAAGTGGTTCAACAGCGAAAAGGGCTTCGGCTTCATCGAGCAGGACGGCGGCGGCGCCGACGTCTTCGCCCACTACTCCAACATCGCCACCTCTGGCTTCCGTGAGCTGCAGGAGGGCCAGAAGGTCTCCTTCGACGTCACGCAGGGCCAGAAGGGCCCGCAGGCGGAGAACATCGTTCCCGCCTAATTCCGGGACGCGCATCACGCGAGCCGGGGCCCGCACCTTCGGGTGCGGGCCCCGGCTTGTGCTGTCCGTGTGTCCTTGAGCACGGGAAACCGTGAATGCACGGGAATCCGTGCGGCCCAGGAAGGAATTCCCGATCCAGCATGACTCGATCCGAACGTCCTGAACGACCCGCCGGCCAACGCCCGGCGAATTCCCGGGGTTCCCGCGGCTCTCGTGGCACACGCGGCGGAGGCCAGGCGGCCCCCGCCAACGGCGGCGGCAGAAACGCACGCAAGAAGCCGATCGCGCCGGCCGCCCCGCCGCGCGAGTTCACCCTGCCGCAGACGCTCACGCCCGCGCTGCCCTCCGTCGAGTCCTTCGACGCGCTGGACATGCCGGCCGCGCTCGGCAAGACCCTCAGCGCCCAGGGTGTCACCGACCCCTTCCCGATCCAGGGCGCCACGCTGCCCAACTCCCTCGCGGGACGGGACATCCTCGGCCGGGGCCGCACCGGCTCGGGCAAGACCCTCGCCTTCGGTCTCGCGCTGCTCGCCCGCACCGCCGGCCGCCGCGCCGAGCCCAAGGCGCCGCTCGCGCTCGTCCTGGTGCCCACACGCGAACTCGCGCAGCAGGTCACCGACGCGCTCACGCCCTACGCCACGGCCGTGAACCTGCGCCTCGCGACCGTCGTCGGCGGCCTCTCCATCGGCAAGCAGTCCGCCCTGCTGCGGCGCGGTGCCGAGGTGCTCGTCGCCACGCCGGGGCGCCTCAAGGACCTGATAGACCGGGGCGACTGCACCCTCGCGCAGGTGTCGATCACCGTCCTCGACGAGGCCGACCAGATGGCCGACATGGGCTTCATGCCGCAGGTCATCGGTCTGCTGAACCAGGTCGAGCCGGACGGCCAGCGCATGCTGTTCTCGGCGACCCTGGACAAGAACATCGACCGGCTCGTGCGGATGTACCTCACGGACCCCGTCGTGCACTCCGTCGACCCCTCCGCCGGAGCGGTGACGACGATGGAGCACCACGTGCTGCACGTCGCCGACGAGACGGACAAGAAGGCCGTCGCGATGCGGATCGCCGCCCGCGACGGGCGCGTGATCCTCTTCGTCGACACCAAGCGCTCGGCCGACCGCTTCACCAAGCGGCTGCTCGCGAGCGGCGTACGCGCCTCCGCCCTGCACGGCGGACGCTCGCAGCCGCAGCGCACCCGCACGCTCGACCAGTTCAAGAACGGTCTGGTGACGGCCCTCGTCGCGACCAACGTGGCGGCGCGCGGCATCCACGTCGACGACCTCGACCTCGTCGTGAACGTCGACCCGCCGACCGACCACAAGGACTACCTGCACCGCGGCGGCCGTACCGCCCGCGCGGGGGAGTCCGGCAGCGTCGTCACGCTGGTCCTGCCCGAGCAGAAGCGGGACATGACCCAGCTGATGACCAACGCGGGCATCAGCCCGCACACGGCCCGCGTCAGGTCCGGCGACGAGGAGCTCGTACGGATCACCGGGGCGCGGGAGCCTTCCGGGGTGCCCGTCGTCATCCCCGTACCGGAGCCTGCGGTCGCCCAGCCGTCGCAGGGGAAGTCGCGGGCGCGGCGGGGTGGTGGCGGGGGTGGCCGCGGGGCGGCTGCCGCCGGCGCCCGGTCCGCCGGTACGCGAGCCGGTGGCGGCGGTGCTCGTACCGGGTCCGGTGCCGGAGGTGCGGCCCGGGGGCGCGGTGGCGCTGCGGCGTCGCGTTCGCGCGGTGGGCAGCAGGGTGGGCGTCGGTCCGCCTGACGGGGCGGGGGGACTTGTCGAGCGGCGGCTGCGGGTTCGTCGTGGCCGGTCGCGCAGTTCCCCGCGCCCCTGACGGGGCTCAGAACTCCGTCATGCGCTCCCTGCGGACCGAGTAGACGACGAACCCCGCCCCCAGGGCCAGGAACAGCGTGCCGCCCGCCACGTACGGGGTCGTGTCGAAGCTTCCCGTGTCGGCCAGGCGGGTCTGGGTCGTGTCTGTCGTCTCAGTCGTGTCTGTGGCGGTCTCCTCCGTCGTGTTCGTGGAGGTGTGTGCCGCTGTGCGGACCACCGTCGTGGTCGTCGTCTGTGTGGTGTGCTCCGCCGGCTTGTCGTCCGTCGCGTTGGCGGACGGGACGAACCACAGGGCACCCAGGAGGGTCCCCGCAGCGGTGGCGGTCAGCAACGATCGACGTGCGGACACGGAATATCGATCCCCTTGTGACGCTGGCGAATTGGCCGTGTGGGGCGATGTTAGTGAAAGGTGCGGGTCACGGGAAAGTCACGGTGGCCAAGAGCCGTACGCTCCGAGGTATGAGCACACCTGAGACATCACGTTTTGTGCGGTTGCACGTCGAATTGGTCGTCGAGGTCGACGACGAGAACGCGCTGACCAAGGCGGCGCTGACCCGCATGGCCGAGGATTCCGAGATCCCGGCCGACGAACGGGCCCACGCCGAGAGCACCGTGACGCACAACACGGCCGAGGCCCTCGCGTACCTCGTCGACCCGTTCGACCTGGTCGCGGACCTGCCCGGGGTCGAACTCGCCCAGGCCTCGTGGAGCAGCGAGCACATCGACTACGACCCCGATTCGCCGGATTGGGACCTGGACGAGGATGATGACGCCTCGGACGAGAAAGAAGCGACCGGCTGACACCGCTCGGGAGAATTCATGACCCCGGGCGGCAACCGCCACCCGGGGTTCTGTCGTCTCAGGGGACGCAGTGACCGACACCCGCACCAGGCGTATCCCTGAGGATCGACGTGGCATGCCCCACACCCGTGATGGATGTGGAACGGGACGAACCGGTCGTAGCGTTAATTGGTGTTACGGGGACTCTCGTGGTTCAGGGGATTCGGCAACGATGGAGAAGCGTGTGATGACGGACAGTAAGCGGCGCAAGGGCCTGACGGTCGCGTCCGCACTGCTCGGCGGGGTGCTGATGCTCTCTGCGTGCAGCGGAGGGGGCGGCGACAACCCCAAGGGCGACGACGAAGGGGACGGCTCCTCGCAGTCGAAGGTCGACGAGGCCGCGGCGAAGAAGACGTCCGAGGCCCAGATCAAGATCACGCCCAAGGACGGCTCCGACAACGCCTCCATCAACAACGCCGCCGCGGTCACTGTGACCAAGGGCACACTGAGCGACGTGACCATGAAGACGGCGGCCGGTGCCGCCGTCGAGGGCGAGATATCCGCCGACAAGAAGAGCTGGAAGCCCAGCGGTCAGCTGGAGCGCGCCACCGCCTACAAGATCGCCGCGACGGCCAAGGACTCGGACGGCCGCGCCGCCCACGAGAACGCGTCGTTCACGACGGTCTCCCCGGCCAACAGCTTCATCGGCAACTTCACGCCCGAGGACGGTTCCACCGTCGGCGTCGGTATGCCGGTCTCGATCAACTTCGACAAGGCGATCACGAACAAGGCGGACGTCCAGAAGGGCATCACCGTCTCGTCGACCAGCGGCCAGGAGGTCGTCGGGCACTGGTTCAACGCCAACCGCCTGGACTTCCGCCCCGAGGAGTACTGGAAGGGCAACTCCACCGTCACCCTGAAGCTGAACCTCGACGGTGTCGAGGGCGCGGACGGCGTGTTCGGTGTGCAGCAGAAGACGGTCACCTTCAAGATCGGCCGCAACCAGGTCTCGATCGTCGACGCCAAGACGAAGACGATGAAGGTCACGCAGGACGGCAAGACGATCCGGACCATCCCGATCTCGGCCGGCTCGCCCGAGAACAAGACGTACCAGGGCCAGATGGTGATCTCCGAGAAGTTCAAGGAGACCCGGATGAACGGCGCGACCGTGGGCTTCACGGACGACGACGGCAAGGGCGAGTACGACATCAAGGACGTCCCGCACGCGATGCGTCTGTCGAACTCCGGCACGTTCATCCACGGCAACTACTGGGGCGCCAAGTCCATCTTCGGCAGCGTCAACACCAGCCACGGCTGTGTGGGCCTGTCGGACACCAAGGGTGCCAACGACACGAACTCACCCGGTGGTTGGTTCTACAGCCACTCGATCGTCGGTGACGTCGTGGACGTGCGGAACACCGGTGACAAGACCGTCGCCCCGGACAACGGCCTCAACGGCTGGAACCTGGACTGGGCGGCGTGGAAGGCCGGTTCGGCCGCCTGATCCTCCGGCCCGAACACTCCTCGTCCCGAGGGCGGTTGCTCATCACGAGCAGCCGCCCTCGGCGTTTTCACAGCCTTCCCGGTGCCCGCACAGCCCGCTGGCGGGCCTTTCCGGGGTTCTGCACAGCCTTCTCATCCTTCTCTTATGCGGGGCTTATCCCTCCATCACACGCCGTCCCTAGCTTGCGGCCATGTTCTTCACCTATCTGAGGCGCGAACTGCGCCGCCGCAGAAAGGCGGCGCTCGTCGTCGCCTCCGGACTCGCCCTGGGCATCGCCCTGGTCATCGTGGTCAGTTCCGTGTCGTCCGGCATGGAGAAGGCGCAGGGCAAGGTCCTCCAGTCGCTGTACGGGCTGGGCACGGACATGACGGTCACCAAGGCGGCCCAGGCCCAGTCGAACACGGGCGAGCGCCCGCGCTTCCAGTTCGACGCCCGGGACGGTGACTCCGACGAGGAGCAGAGCAGCGACCGCGTCATGGTGCAGGGCTTCCAGACCCTGGCGGCCGACACGGTCTCCAAGGTCGATACGCAGAAGGGCGTCTCGGACGCCGTCGGCGGGCTCAGCCTCCAGGTCATCAAGGTCAGCGGACAGTTCCAGCGGGGCGAGTTCCGGCAGGACCAGCAGCAGGGCGGCGGCGGTGGCAACGGGCAGGGCGGCGGCCCCGGTGCCCAGCAGTCCCCGCAGGGCCGCGTCGAGGGCGGCGGCGCCGACTTCGACGTCAACAACTACTCGGTGTACGGCACGGACGTCACCAAGCCGGACCTCGGCCCGCTGACCTCCTCGAAGATCACCAGCGGCCGTACGTTCAAGACCTCGGAGACCGACGCGAAGGTCGTCGTCGCCGACAAGTCCTACGCCAAGGAGAAGAAGCTCGCCCTCGGTGACACCGTCACCGTCAAGAGCGTCAAGTACAAGGTCATCGGCATCGCGACCCCCGACAGCGGCGACGCGGCGGCCAACCTGTACATCCCGCTCAAGCAGGCGCAGACGATCAGCGACTCCAAGAACAAGGTCACCACGATCTACGTCAAGGCGTCCGACTCGCAGCAGATCGACAGCGTCAAGTCGACCATCCAGAAGAACATCGACGGTACGACGGTGACGACCTCCGCCGACCTCGCGGACACGGTGTCCGGGTCCCTGTCCACCGCGTCCGACCTCGCCTCGAACGTGGGCAAGTGGCTGTCGATCGCGGTGCTCGTGGCCGCGTTCCTGGTCGCGGGACTGCTCACCTCCTCGGCCGTGTCCCGTCGCGTACGGGAGTTCGGCACGCTGAAGGCGCTCGGCTGGAAGTCCGGCCGCGTCACCCGGCAGGTCGTCGGGGAGGCCGTCGTCAACGGACTGGTCGGCGGTGTCCTCGGGATCGCGCTCGGTCTCGGCGGCGCGTACGCCGTCACCGCGATCAGCCCGACGCTCCAGGCCGAACTCGCCTCCACGGGCGGGGGCATGGGCGGCCCCGGCGGCGGTGGGGGCCCCGGTGGCGGCGGCATGGGCGGCCCGGCCCGCCAGGCGGCCGCCAAGGCCCTCGACGTGACCCTCACGGCACCCGTCGCCCTCGACACGATCGCGATCGCGGTGGGCCTCGCCGTGGCGGGCGGCCTGATCGCCGGCGCGTTCGGCGGCTGGCGCGCCTCCCGCCTCCGCCCGGCGGACGCACTGCGCCGGGTCGAGTAGCCCGCGCCCCGTCAGGGGCGCGGGGAACTGCGCGACCAGCCCCGGACGGCCCGCACCTTTTCATACCGCGCCCCCTCCCGGCGGAGCGCCCGGCCCAGGAGCCACACGTGTACGAACTCAAAGGCATCACCAAGCAGTACAAGCGGGGCAAGGAGACCGTCCACGCCCTCGCCGGCGTCGACCTGACCATCGCGGACGGCGACCGCCTGGTCATCCAGGGCCCCACCGGCGGCGGAAAATCCACCCTCCTCCAGATGCTCGGCGGCCTCGACCGCCCCACCGGCGGAAGCATCGAGCTGGACGGAACAGATCTCGCCAGATTGTCCGAGACCAAACTGACCAAAGTGCGCAGCGAGAACATCGGATTCGTATTCCAGAGCTTCAATCTCATTCCCACGCTCACCGCCCAGGAGAACGTGGAGACCGCCCTCGTACCGCTGAAGGTGAAGGTGCGGGAACGGCGGGAAAGGGCGGCCGCCGCACTGGAGTCCGTCGGGCTCGCCGAGCGGGCCGGACATCTGCCCGCCGAACTCTCCGGCGGTCAGCAGCAGCGCGTCGCCATCGCCCGTGCCCTGGTCAAGCAGCCGAAGGTGCTGCTCGCCGACGAACCGACCGGCAACCTCGACGAGTCGATGCGCGACGAGATCATGGACGTACTCGACACCATGTGGAAGGAGCACGGGCTCACTTTCATCATGGTCACGCACGATTCCGCGCTCGCGAAAAAGGCCCCCAGGGTCGCCACGATCCGGAAGGGGAAGATCACCGTCAAGGAAAACGCGAACTCCTGACGGTCGTCTCGCTATTGAGCACCCGTTCACCCCCCGGCATACTGAGTATTCCGGGGGGTTACGCGCGAGCATGCGTACGGAATGCCCCCCGGCCGGGTGAACGGGGGTTCATCCCGGACCTGATCTCCAGGGGGAGACTTGCGCAGACAAGTGAAAAGAGCGTGCGTGGCCACGATCGCCGCGGCGTCAGCCGTGGCCCTGGCGGCGGGCATGACCAGCCCGGCGTCGGCACAGCCCGAGCGTACGGCCGCCGACCAGGCCGTACGGGCCACGCCCAAGCACCGCGTCACCCTGATCACCGGCGACCGTGTCGTCGTCGACGCCAAGGGCCGTGTCCTCGGCCTGGAGCGGGCCAAGGGCCGCGAGGGGATACCCGTCCAGATACGCAAGGCCGACGGGCACACCCTCGTCGTGCCGGCCGACGCGGCACGGCTGATAGCCGACGGCAAGCTCGACCGGCGGCTCTTCGACGTCACCGAGCTGAGCACCGCGGCCGGCCGCAAGGCGCAGAAGCAGGGCCTCAAGCTGATCGTCGGCTACCGCGGCACCGCCGCGGCGGCCAAGGCGGACGTCCGTGACGCCGGTGACACCAAGGTCCGCAGGACCCTCACGTCGCTGAACGCGGACGCGGTGCTGACGCCCAAGGGCGACGCGCCCGACCTGTGGGCCGCGGTCACCGACACCCGGTTCGGCGGCGCGAGCACCGCCTCCGGCATCGCCCACGTATGGCTCGACGGGGTCCGCAAGGCCAGCCTAGACAAGTCCGTTCCGCAGATCGGCGCCGACAAGGCGTGGGCCGCTGGCTTCGACGGCAAGGGCATCAAGGTCGCCGTCCTCGACACCGGTGTCGACGCGACCCACGACGACCTCAAGAACCAGGTCGTCGCCGAGAAGAACTTCTCCGCCGCCCCCGACGCGACCGACAAGTACGGCCACGGCACGCACGTCGCGTCCATCGTGGCCGGTACGGGCGCCAAGTCGGCCGGGAAGTACAAGGGCGTCGCGCCCGGTGCTCGGCTGCTCAACGGCAAGGTGCTCGACGACACCGGCTACGGCGACGACTCCGGCATCCTCGCCGGGATGGACTGGGCGGCCGAACAGGGCGCCGACGTCGTGAACCTCAGCCTCGGCGGCGGGGACACCCCCGACATCGACCCGCTCGAAGCGCAGGTCAACAAGTTGTCCAAGGAGAAGGGCATCCTCTTCGCCATCGCCGCGGGCAACGAGGGCGACTTCGGCGAGCAGACGATCGGCTCCCCGGGCAGCGCGGAGGCCGCGCTCACCGTGGGCGCCGTCGACGACAAGGACAAGCTGGCCTCGTTCTCCAGCCGGGGCCCCGGCCTCGACGGGCAGATCAAGCCCGACGTGACCGCGCCCGGCGTGGACATCACGGCCGCCTCCGCCCCGGGCAGCGTCATCGCCCAGGAGGTCGGCGAGAAGCCGGCCGGCTACGTGACCATCTCGGGTACGTCGATGGCCACCCCGCATGTCGCGGGCGCCGCGGCGATCCTCAAGCAGCAGCACCCCGACTGGACGTACGCCGAGCTCAAGGGCGCGCTGACGGGCTCCGCCAAGGGCGGCACGTACACGCCGTTCCAGCAGGGTTCGGGCCGCATCCAGGTCGACAAGGCCATCAAGCAGACCGTCGTCGCCGACCCCTCGTCGGTGAGTTTCGGCGTCCAGCAGTGGCCGCACACCGACGACACCCCGGTCACCAAGAAGGTCACCTACCGCAACCTCGGCAAGACCGACGTCACGCTGAACCTCGCGGTGGCGGCCACCGACCCGAAGGGGCAGGCCGCTCCGGCCGGTTTCTTCACGCTCGGCGCCAAGACGCTGACCGTCCCGGCGGGCGGCACGGCCTCCGCCGACCTCACGGCCAACAGCAAGCTGGGCGGCACGGTCGACGGCGCCTACTCCGCGTACGTGACGGCGACCGGCGGCGGCCAGAGCGTACGCACGGCGGCGGCGGTGCAACGCGAGGTGGAGTCGTACGACCTCACGCTCAAGTTCATCGACCGCGACGGCAACGCGGCCAAGTACTACAACGCCAACCTCTCCGGGGTCTCCGGGCTCTCCAAGGAGAAGTGGTACTCGCCCTACGACGCGTCCGGCACCGTCAAGGTCCGTGTCCCCAAGGGCGGTTACATCCTCGACTCGGCGTTCTTCGTCGACCCGGAGGACTTCGCCAAGGGCGCCGACTGGGTGGCCCAGCCGAAGCTGAGCGTCACCAAGAGCGCCACGATCACGGTGGACGCGCGGACCGCCAAGCCGGTCGACATCACCGTGCCCGACGCGGCGGCCACGTCGGAGTTCGCCTCCGCGGACTACACGCTGGACGTCGGCAACAGCAGCTACTCGTTCGGCTGGTGGCTGGACACGTACGCCAACTTCCGTTCCGCGCACGCCGGTCCGCAGATCACGGACGGCTCGCTGTACCAGCAGTGGGACGGCCACTGGACCAAGCCCGCCGAGGAGTACGACACCACCGCCGGCGCCAAGGTCAAGCAGGTCGCCACCGGTTACACCAAGCACTACAAGGCGAGCGAGCTGGCCACGGTGAAGACCGGCCTGGGCGCCTCGGCGAGCGGCAAGAAGGGCGCGCTCACCGCCTGGGGCTCGCTGCCCGGCAGCTCCGGCTCCTCCGCGATCAGCGTCCAGCAGACGCTGCCCGGCACGCGGACCGTGCACGTGTCCACCGCGGGCGGGGTCAGGTGGAACCTCGAATTCGAGCAGCACGGCGGAGTCGACGAATGGGGCTGGCCGATCGTCGAGGCCTTCTACACGCTCGGCACCCCGCAGACGTGGGCGGCCGGCAAGAGCTACGAGAAGACCTTCAACACGGCGGTCTTCGGCCCGCGCCTGAGCTCCACCTTCGGCCTGTACCGCGAGGGCAACGGCATCTACGGCTACCTGCCGCTGTTCGCCGACGGCAAGACCCACTCCGGTTCCTCGCTCTACTCGTCGGTCACCACGACCCTCTACCGCAACGGCGCCAAGGTCGGCTCGAACAGCGACCCGCTGGTCGGGGACGGCACCTTCAAGGTCCCGGCCGGTGACGCCGCGTACAAGCTGACGACCTCGGTCAAGCGGACCGTCAAGGTCGCCGCGGCCTCCACCCGCGTCGACGCCAGCTGGACCTTCCGCTCCAAGAAGGCCGACCTGGCCAAGCTGCCCGCGTCCTCGATCCGCTTCGACGCGGCCGTCGGCCTGGACAGCAGGGCCCCGGCGGACAAGAAGGTCTCCGTCCCGGTGACCGTCCAGGGCTCGGCGGCGGGCTCGAACCTGAAGTCCCTGTCGGTGTACGTGTCGTACGACTACGGCCAGACCTGGAAGAAGGTCACGGTCAAGAACGGCAAGATCGCGATCACCAACCCGGCCAAGGGCAAGGGGATCTCGTTCCACGCCAAGATCGCCGACAAGAAGGGGAACAAGTCGACGATCTCGATCTACAACGCGTACTACGGGAAGTGACCGAAGGGTCGCCCACTGACCGCTGACGCGTAAGAACGGCCCGCCGGAAGCAGAGCTGCCGGCGGGCCGTCCGGGTATGCGGGGGGTATGACCGCGCACACCGTTGAATACATCCGCTACCTCATCCCCGAGGAGCAGTCGGCGCTGTTCCTCGCCGCGTACTCCCGGGCCGCCGCGCACCTCGCGGCCGCCCCGCAGTGCGTCGACTACGAGCTGGCCCGCTGCGAGGACGACTTCCAGCACTACGTGCTCCGGATCACCTGGACGTCCACCGAGGACCATGTCGAGGGGTTCCGCGAGTCCGAGCTGTTCACCGACTTCGTCGCCGAGATCGGCCCCTTCTCCCGGTTCGTGGAGGAGACCCGCCACTACAAGCCGACGACGGTACGGGGGACGGGGGCGGCCGTGCCCACGCTGTACGCCTGGGCCGGGGGCGCCGAGGCCTTCGGCCGCCTCACCGAGGTGTTCTACGACAAGGTCCTCAAGGACGACGTCCTGGCCCCCGTCTTCGAAGGGCTCGCCGCCGAGCACGCGGCGCATGTGGCGTCCTGGTTCGGGGAGGTCTTCGGGGGGCCGCCGGTCTACTCCGAGACGCAAGGAGGGCACGGGCACATGGTCGCCAAGCACCTGGGGAAGGGCATCACCGAGGTGCAGCGGCGGCGGTGGGTGAACCTGTTGCAGGACGCGGCGGACGACGCGGGGCTGCCTTCCGACGCGGAGTTCCGGTCCGCGTTTCTCGCTTACGCGGAGTGGGGGACGCGGTTGGCCGTGTACTTCTCGGGCCCGGACGCGACGCCGCCGGCCGAGCAGCCGGTTCCGCAATGGTCGTGGGGTTCGGCTCCGCCGTACCGGGAGGGCGGGGCCTGAGACGATTCCGGCGGCGGGTCCGGTGGGGGCTGGTCGCGCAGTTCCCCGCGCCCCTGAAAGGCGGGGCTGCGCCCCGGCCCCGGGCTGTGTTCGTCTGCGGGCCGGTGGGGGCTGGTCGCGCAGTTCCCCGCGCCCCTTGAGACGGGGCTGCGCCCCTGTCTTTCGGCTTGCAGCCCCGCCGGGGATTTCATTTCAGCCCCTCCGGCGTTTGAGGAGCGGGGGTTCGGGGGCGGAGCCCCTGAGGTGGTTACGGGAATGGGTAGGGGCGGCGGGGGCGAGGGAAAAAAAGCTATTGCCTCGGCGCCGACGTGCCCGCCTGGACCGCGTCCGTGCCCCAGCTGGCCAGCAGACGGAGCGCCTCGGCAGAGGCGGACCCCGGCTCCGGGTGATACGTCACCATCGACAACTCCTCGTCGTCGACGAGCTTGAACGTCTCGAAGGAAAGCGTCAGCTCACCCACCAGAGGATGATGCAGCCGCTTCACCCCATGACTCTTCTCCTTGACGTCATGCGTCGCCCACAACCGCCGGAACTCCTCGCTCTTCACCGACAGCTCCCCGACGAGCGCCGACAACCGCGGATCGTCCGGATGACAGCCCGCGTCCATCCGCAGAAAACTCACCATGTCGGACGCCTTCTGCTCCCACTCCACGAACAGCTCGCGGTACTCGGGCCGCAGAAACACCATCCGCGCCCAGTTCCGCTCCTGCGCCGGTGTCTGGGACCAGTCCCCGAAGACGGCCGCCGCCATCCGGTTCCACACGAGGATGTCCGAGCGCCGCCCCACGACGTACGCGGGCACACTGTCGAAGGAGTCGATCAGCTGCCGCATGGCGACCCGCACCTGCTGCGGCCGGGCCGACACCTTCTTCTTGTGCTGCTTGGGCTTCGCGAGATGCGTCAGATGCGCGTGCTCCGCGCCGGTCAGCCGCAGGGCGCGGGCGATCGCGTCGAGCACCTCCGCCGACACGTTCCGTCCGTTGCCCTGCTCAAGGCGGGTGTAGTACGCCACGGACACCCCGGCCAGCTGCGCCAGCTCCTCGCGGCGCAGCCCCGGCACCCGGCGGTGCCGCCCGAAGTCCGGCAGCCCGACGTCCTCCGGCTTCAGCCGGGCCCGGCGGGTGCGCAGGAACTCGCTGAGCTCGGCGCGCCGGTCCAGCCGCCGTCCCGGTTCCTGGCCGGTCCCGCCGGTGGGCTCCTGAGAGGGCTGTTCGTCCATACGTCCAGTATTCACGCTGCTACACGGTCGTACGCCTGCGAGCCTGCCCCCGCCAGTAGTAGGACCAGTGGACGTACGAAACACCGTGGTCTGGGTGAAAACAGGCAGGCGGAGCAGGCTGGACGCCGTACCCGGCCGGAAGGCAGGCCGGGCGCAGATCCACTCCTTAGGAGAACCCTCCGCATGACCACTGTCGCCGCATACGCCGCCCCCGCCGCCAAGGCTCCGCTGGAGCGCACCACCATCGAGCGTCGCCCGGTCGGCGAGCAGGACGTCCTCATCGAGATCAAGTTCGCCGGTATCTGTCACTCCGACATCCACCAGGCCCGTGAAGGCTGGGGCGAGGCCATCTTCCCGATGGTCCCCGGCCACGAGATCGCCGGCATCGTCACCGAGGTCGGCTCCGGTGTCACCAAGTTCGCCGTCGGCGACCGCGTCGGCGTCGGCTGCATGGTCGACTCCTGCCGCGAGTGCGAGAACTGCAAGGCTGGCCTTGAGCAGTACTGCGTCGAGGGCAACACCGGCACGTACAACGCCGTCGACCGCAGCGGCGAGAACACCTACGGCGGCTACTCGACCCACATCGTGGTCGACGAGGCCTTCACCGTCGGTATCCCCGAGGGCCTGGCCCTCGACGAGGCCGCGCCGCTGCTGTGCGCCGGCATCACCACGTACTCCCCGCTCAAGCACTGGAACGCCGGGCCCGGCAAGAAGGTCGCGATCCTCGGCATGGGCGGCCTCGGGCACATGGGCGTCAAGATCGCGCACGCGCTCGGTGCGGAGGTGACCGTGCTCTCGCAGTCGCTCCGGAAGAAGGACGACGGGCTGAAGCTCGGCGCCGACCACTACTACGCGACCAGTGACCCCAAGACCTTCGAGGAACTGCGGGGGTCGTTCGACCTGATCCTCTCGACCGTTTCCGCTCCGCTGGACCTGGACAAGTTCCTGTCCCTGCTTCGGACCGATGGCGCGTTCGTGAACGTGGGGGCGCCCGAGGAGCCGGTGTCCCTGAACCTGTTCTCCGTGATCGGGGGGCGCAAGACCCTTGCCGGGTCGGGGATCGGGGGGATTCGCGAGACGCAGGAGATGTTGGACTTCTGTGCCGCGCACGGGTTCGGGGCGGAGATCGAGCTGATCAGTGCGAGTGAGATCAATGCTGCGTATGAGCGGGTGCTCGGCAGTGATGTGCGGTACCGGTTCGTGATCGACGCGGCCACGATTTAGCTCCGCTCGGGTGCGTTGTTCTCTGCGGGTCCGCTGTGGCTGGTCGCGCAGTTCCCCGCGCCTCTGAAGGGCGGGGCTGCGCCCCTGCCTTTCAACTCTTCGGAGCGGTCAGTAGCCAGAGCAGGTACGGGCCGCCCACCAGTGCTGTCAGTGCCCCCACCGGGATTTCCAGTGGGGGCATCAGCGTGCGGGCGGTCAGGTCCGCGGTTACCAGGATCAGCGCGCCTGTCAGGGCCGACGTCGTGAGGGGGAGCTGGGGCGAGCGGGTCAGGCGGCGGGAGAGCTGGGGGGCCGTGAGGGCGATGAAGCCGATCGGGCCCGCCGCCCCCGTGGCGGTCGCCGCGAGGATCACGCCCAGGACCGTCAGCGCGAGCTGCGTGCGGTGCACGCGGACGCCGAGCGCCGCGGCCGTGTCGGGGTCCAGGCCCAGCGGGCGCAGCGCCCGGCTCGCCCACACCAGCGCGGGCAGGGTCAGGAGCAGGACCCAGGTCAGGGGGACCGCCTGGTCCCAGCCGCGTCCGTTGAGGCTGCCGGTCAGCCACAGTTTGACCTGCTCGGCCGCCGCCAGTTCGCTCTCGGTGAGGTAGAGCTGGACGACCGCGGAAAGGGCCACGCCGATGCCCACCCCGGTCAGTACGAAACGGCTGGGCTGCATACCGTGCCGCCAGGCCAGCACGTACACGAGCGCGGCCGCCGCGAGACCGCCCGCGACGGAGACGGCCGGGAGCGCGCCCGGCGAGGCGACCGTACCGGTGGCCAGCGCCAGGACCGTCGCGGCCGCCGCCCCGTGCCCGACGCCGATGACGTCCGGGCTGGCCAGCGGGTTGCGCGTGACGGTCTGCACAAGGGCCCCGGACATGCCCAGCGCGGCACCCACCAGCGCCCCGAGCACGATCCGCGGTACTCGCAGCTCACCGACGACCAGGTCGTACGGGCCCGGGTGGCCGCGCAGGACCCGCCACACCTCGCCCGGTGGAACGTACGTCTGGCCGACGCAGGCCGCGAGCAGCATCACCCCCGCGAGGAGGACGACGAGCACGGCCACGACCGCTGCCGAGCGGCGGTGGAGGAGCAGGGAGAGGGAGCCTCGGCGGATCGCGACGAGGCCCGCCGAGTCGGGGTAGCGGGCGTGGTCGGGGTTGCGGGCCTGGTCGGGGTCGCGGGGGCGTTCCCGGGGTGCCGTCGTCATACCGCCACCGCTTTCCGGCGTACCAGGACCACCAGTACCGGCACCCCGACGAGTGCCGTCATCACGCCCGCCGGTACCTCCGCGGGGGCCCGTACGACCCGGCCCGCGACGTCCGCCGCGAGCAGCAGCGCCGCCCCGAGCAGGGCGGACAGAGGGAGTGCCCAGCGGTGGCCGCCCCCGACCAGCCGGCGGGCCAGGTGCGGGACGGCGAGGCCGATGAAGGCGATCGGGCCGGCGGCGGCCACCGCGGCCGCGGTCAGGACCGTCGCCCCGAGCGCCGCACCACCCCGTACGAGCTGGACCCTGTGGCCCAGGGCGCGGGCGGTGTCGTCGCCGAGCGCGAGGGCGTCCAGGCCGCGGGCGCAGACGAGCACCAGCAGCGTGCCCGCCGCGAGGAAGGGCAGCATCCTGCCGACCGTCCCCGCGTCGCGTCCGCTCAACGCGCCCACCTGCCAGAACCGGAACTGGTCGAGCGTCGCCGAACTCGACGTCAGGACCACGGTGGTGGCGCCGGCCACCATCGCGGACAGCGCGGTACCGGCGAGCGCGAGTTTCACCGGGGAGGCGCCGCCCCGGCCGCGTGAGGCCACCGCGTACACCAGGAACGCGGCCACCACGGCGCCCGTGAAGGCGTACCAGACGTAGCCGCCGAAGCCGTTCGCGAGGCCGCCCGCGATCGCGAACACCACCCCGGCCGCAGCCCCCTGGCTCAGCCCGAGGATCCCCGGGTCGGCCAGCGGGTTGCGGGTGACGGCCTGAAGTGCCGCCCCGGAGAGGCCGAGCGCGGCCCCGGCGGCGAGCCCGACCTCGGTACGGGGCAGCCGCAGCGACCGTACGACCAGCGCGTCCCGTGAGCCGCCGCCGTGCACCAGCGCGTCGAGCACGGCGGACAGCGGCACCTGGCGGGTGCCGACGGCGAGGCTCAGGGCGACCGTGGCGAGGGCGAGGAGGAGGGCGGTGGCCAGCCAGGCGACGCGTACGGTCGGACGGTCTCTCACGGGTGGTCTCTCGCGCCTCTGCTCGTCTGCCGTTCGCCGTCCGCCGCTACTTGCCGAGGGAGTCGGTGAGCTGTCGTACGACCAGGCGTGCCGCCGTGGGGCCCGCGTTCAGGTACCAGGGGTCGTCGTCGACCTTGACGGTGTGCCCGGCCCCGACCGCCTTCATCGACTTCCACAGCGGTCCCGCGAGCACGCTGCCCGCGTCGGTCCTCCCCTCGTCGCCCTGCACGGAGTAGAAGATCCAGTCGCCGTCGGCGACATCGATGCTCTCGGCTCCGATGTCCTGCGAAATGGCCTTGAACCGCTGGGACTCGGGCCGGCCCAGCCCCATGTCGACGGCGATCGAGCCGGTGAAGGAGGAGACGCCGAACATCCGGGTCCGGTCGGGGGTGAACCGCACCATGGAGACCGAGGTGTCCGCCCCGCCGGTCTTCGCGCCCGCCGCGGCGGCGTCCTCGGCGTGCTCGTCGAGGAGCTTCCGAGCCTGCTCGCCCTTGCCGACGGCGTCGCCGACGAGCAGCAGGTCCCGCTTCCAGTTGACGCCGTTGCCCGCGGTGATCACGGTGGGGGCGATCTTCGACAGCTTGGGGTAGAGGTCGCCGAGCGAGTCGTTGGCGAGGATGAGGTCCGGCTTCGCGGCGGCCAGCGTCTCCAGGTTGGGCGCGGTCCGCGTCCCCGCGTCGGTCGTCCTCGCCAGAGCCTTCTTGTACTGCGGGAAGGCTCTGGCGAGGTAGTCGGGTACGAGGCCCGCGTTGTCGGCGCGGGTGGTGGCGGCCGGTACGACTCCGAGGGTGAGGAGGTCGTCGAGCTGCCCGGTGCTGAGCGCGGCGATCCGCTTCGGCGCGCTCCCGATCTCGGTCCGGCCCTCGAAATGGCCGACGGTACGGGGGAACTCGCCGTCGGCCGCCTTCGTACCCATGCCGTCGGCGAGGGCGCTGGGGGCGGCGGAGGGGCCCTCGGAGGCACCGGCGACGAGGTTGCGGTCGCCGCCGTTCTTACCGCTCCCGCTCCCGCTTCCGCCGCTGCCGGAGGCTCCCGAGTCCCCGGAACCCCCGGAGGCCGAGCACCCGGCCATCAGTCCGCCGACCACGGACACGGCCAGGACGGTCTTCACCACCGACGTGCGCACAACTTGCTCCGGTATGTCGTTTGCCTGGATCACCGGCGACCGAGTGCCGCCTAAGGCAAGGCTTACCTTACCTGTCTGATCCGTGTATGCCGCAGGGGGCTGCCGTCCCGCCGGGCGGTCGCCTAGCGTGAATGTGTACGGCAACACGGAAACTGCCGAACTGCCGAACCGGCGAACCGAGGAGGTCCGCACGATGACCGTCGAGCTGAACCACACGATCGTCGCCGCCCATGACAAGAAGACGTCCGCCCGCTTTCTCGCCGACATCCTGGGCCTGGAGGTGAGCCCCGCGTACGGCCCCTTCATCCCCGTCCGGATCCCGAACGGGGTGACCCTCGACTACATGGACGCCGTCGGGTCCATCCCGCCCCAGCACTACGCGTTCCTGGTCTCGGAGGACGACTTCGACACGATCTTCGCCCGCGTCCAGGACGCCGGACTCACCTACTGGGCGGACCCGCACCACCACCGCGTCAGCGAGATCAACACGAACGACGGCGGTCGCGGCACGTACTTCGAGGACCCGAACGGCCACAGCCTGGAGATCCTCACCCGGCCCTACGGAAGCGGGATGCGGGGGTAGATGAGGCGGTCGGCACGCCTACTATGTGCTTTTAGGCTGCCATTGTCCTGGGGAGGGCCTGCGGCACATGTCTCGTCGCTCTACTGGTTTCGTCGGCGTGTGGGCCGAAGTGCAACGGCAGCAGCAGCGCCAACTGGAAGCGGAAGCCAGGCAGCGGAGGCGGGCGGAACAGCAGACGCTCGCCTACCAGCGGCGAGCGGCCCAGAGCCACCGCCAGTACCGGCAGGCCGAGGCGCAACGCCGTACCGACGAACTGGACGCGCAGGTCGCCGCGTTGCAGGGCCTGCTCGCCGCGGGCTGCCGGACTCCCCCCTTCCGGGCGTCCTCGCTCCTGCGGCCCGAGGAGGTCGAACCCTTCGCCCCGGGGCCGCTGGCCCAGCCGGTACGCATGCCGGACGCCGGCCAGTACCAGGTGCAGAGCGGCTGGACCGCCAACCGCCGGGCCCAGGCACAGGCCGAGGCCCGGGCGCGCTTCGAGCACGACTGGCACGCCGCCCAGGCCGCGGAGGCGCACCGGCAGCAGCAACTGGCCGCCTACCAGCGGCAGTACCAGCAGTGGGCCGACGTTCAGCTTGCCGACGTACGCCGCCACAACGCGGGCGTCGCCGAGGTGACCGAGGGCGTCCGGCGGCTGGATCCCGACGCGGTGATCGAGTACTTCTCCGCCGCTCTCTACGCCTCCACGGCATGGCCGGAGGATCTGCCGCGCCAGGTCGCGGCGGCCTACGACCCGGCGGCCCGGGAACTGGTGCTGGACTGGGAGCTGCCCGGCTTCGACATCGTCCCCGAGGTCAAGTCCGTCCGGTACGTGGCCGGGACCGACCAGGACAAGGAGAGCCCGCGGCCCGTGAGTCAGCGGCGGGCGCTGTACCGGGACGTCCTCGCGCAGTGCATGCTGCTCGTCCTGCACGAACTCTTCGCCGCGGACGAACTGGGCGCACTCGAAGCGGTGACCCTGAACGGTTTCGTGGACGGACATGATCCGACGACGGGCCGGCCGGGCCAGATCTTCCTCGCGACCGTCATGGCCGCCCGCTCGTCGTTCCGCGAGCTGCACCTCGCGCAGGTGGAGGCGGGCAGCTGCCTGTCCGACGCGCTGCGCGGACAGCTCTCGGCCCGGCCGGACCAGCTCACTCCGGTACGGACCGGTCGGCGGCCGCAGGACGTCGGGAACCGTGTCGTCGCCCACGGCGGTGACGAGGAACCCGACCTGTACGCCATGGACCCGATCGCCTTCGAGAACCTCGTCGCCGAGTTGTTCCGGGCCATGGGGATGCAGGCGGTGACGACCCAGCGCTCCGGCGACGGCGGCGTGGACGTCGACGCGCTGGACCCGGCGCCGATCCGGGGCGGCAAGATCGTCGTACAGGTCAAGCGGTACCGCAACACCGTCCCGCCCACCGCCGTACGCGACTTGTACGGGACCGTGCAGGACGCCGGGGCCAACAAGGGCGTCCTGGTGACGACTTCGGGCTTCGGCCCCGGCTCGCACACCTTCGCCAACGGCAAACCGCTGGAACTCGTCTCCGGCCCCCAGCTCGTCGACCTGCTGCACCGGCACGGGCTGCGGGGGCGGTTGGGGGAGGGCGAGCGGGCGGGTGGTGGCGGCGCGCGGGCTGCGGGAGCGGCGGGGGTGACGGGGTCGGCGGGGTCGGCGGGAGCGGCGCGGCCGGACACCGGCGACCGGCTGCCCGACGACTACAACGTCCTCGGCATGTCCTGGACCGGAAGCGTCGCCCTGGACGTGTGCGCGCTCGTCTGCGCCGGCAACCGCGTCCTCAGCGACGAGCACTTCGTGTTCTTCAACAACCCGCAGACCCCGGACGGTTCGGTACGTACCCTGCCCGCCACCGGGTCCGACAAGGCCGCGATCTGCGTGTCCTTCGACGGGCTGCCGGAGCGGGCGGACCGGTTCGTCCTCGTGGCCGCGGTCGACCCCGAGGTCAACCCGGACGCCGACCTCTCCGGGTTCACCGACGCCCGGATCCGGCTGCTCGACCCGGAGATGACCGAACTGGGACAGCTGGAGGTCTCCGACGGGAGACCTCGCGAGACCGCGCTGGTGCTCGGCTCCTTCCGCCGACGGGCGGGCGGCGACTGGGACTTCGTCCTCGGTGGCAAGGGGTACACCGGCGGTTTGATGGAGCTGGTCCAGGATCACGGCATAGAGGTGGAGTAGCCCGTCCATCGGGTCCGGGTCCGGACCCGGACCCGATGGACGGGCTTCATGGGCCTAGTAGGTCTCTCGGGCCTCCTGTGCTTCGAGGAGTTCGTCGCCGTGCTCGGTCACCCAGCGGCCGAGCGCCACCATGGGGCCCTCGACCAGGCTCCGCCCCAACGCGGTCAGGGCGTACTCCACGCGCGGCGGCGCCTCGGCATGGGCCCGCCGGTCCACCAGGCCGTTGGCGAGGAGGCGCCGCACCGTGTCGGTCAGCACCTTGTCGCTGATGCCGCCGATCGCGGCCCGCAGATCACGGCGCCGGCGCGGTCCCGCGCGCACGGCCGCCAGGACGACGGGGTCCCAGGTGTGGGCGAACAGCTCGGCGGCGGCACGCAGCCGGCAGTCGGCGACCAGCTCGTAGCAGTGCGCGTCGTCATCGGTCATGTCCGCTTCCCCCGCCTCCGCGTCAGCCCGTTCCGCCATCATCGCGCGTCGGTCGCGCACCGATCGGTGCGCGACGCGCTCCCTACCGTGGCTACCCGACCGGCAGCGGACGACGACGGTTCGAGAGGTGGAGGGGGCGACGATGCGTATCGGGATCCTGGGAACGGGAACACTGGCGGCGGCCCTGGGCGAGGGCTGGATCCGTGCGGGACACGAGGTGTGGATCGGCGGACGCTCGCAGGACAAGGCGGACAGGCTCGCCGAACGACTGGGAAGCGTGGGTCGACCGGGTCGACCGGGACGCGTGGGCCGACCAGGGCGACCGGGGCGACCGGGGCAGGGGGCGTTCGCCGTCACCCCGCGGGAGGCGGTCACGGGCCGCGACGCGGTGCTGCTCGCCGTGTCGTGGGACGGCGTCGCGGACATGCTGGGACGGGCGGGCGCGGCCGACGGCGTCCTCGCGGGCACGCCCCTGATCGACCCCACGAACGCCGTCGCGCACGGAGTCGGCGACCTGCTCACCGAACGCGGCGAGTCGATGGCTACGCGGATCGCTGGGCTCGCACCGGGCGCCCATGTGGTGAAGGCGTTCCACCTCTTCCCCGCCGGACAGTGGACGAGCCCCGCCGCCGACGACGGCCGGCCGCGGGCGACCGTGGCGATGTGCGGCGACGATCCGGCGGCCCTGCGGATCGTCGGCGAGCTGGTGAGGGACGTCGGCGGAGCCCCGGCGACCCTGGGGTCGCTGGAGCGTGTCCGTCAGCTGGAGGAGGTCGCGGGCTTCGTCATCGGTCTCGCGTTCGCGGGAGTCGACCCCAACTCCGCCATTCCCAAGGTCCCTTGAGGAGGTGATGGGGCATGAGGGGTGTCCTCGGGGGCCGCGGTGGCGTGACCGGCCGTATGCCCCTCAGGCCCTCGCCAAGGCGGAACGGGCCGGTGATACTCCTTGCTCTCCGTCACGTGCCGCGCGCTCAGCCCGGCGGCTCGGGTCGTCATCCCGGTCCGCCGTCCTGGCAACGGTTCCCGCACGGCGGAACGGTGCCCGCGTTCGCGCCCGCATCGACTTCCGCGCCCGTGCCCACACCCACGCCCGTGCCGCGCTCGTGACCTCGTACAGACATCATTTCTGGATCTCTGGAGACGCATCCGATGAAGCTCGCCAAGCGACTCTTCCTCACCACCGCGGCACTCGCCGCCGTGACCGCCGGCACGCTCTCCGGCGCGGCGGCCGACCAGGCCGCGGTCTCACAGCCCGTACGGGTCGGCGTCGACGTTCCCGACGCGCTGAAGGTCCCGGACGGCAACCGGCTCACCGGTGTCTTCGCCGCCACCGGCGTCCAGACGTACACCTGCACCGACGGTGCCTGGAAGCTGCTGGAGCCCGCCGCCACGCTCTCGGTGAAGAGCGACCGGCACCACCGCCCGGTCGCCCTGCACTCCCGCGGACCCGTCTGGGTGTCCACGGTGGACGGCAGCGCCGTGAACGCCGCCGCCGTCGCCACCTCGCCCAAGACCGGCACCATCCCCGAGCTCCTGCTCAAGTCCACCGCCACCCGCGGCACCGGGGTCTTCGCCGACGTCTCCTACATCCAGCGCCTCGACACCGACGGCGGCGTCGCCCCCACCACCGCCTGCACCGGCACCGAGCAGATCGGCGTCCCGTACTCCGCCACGTACACCTTCTACAAGCCGTCCGAGTGACGGGCTGAGGCAGAGCTGACGGACCGAGTCAGAGCGGAACGAAGAGCGGAACAGGGGCAGGGACTCCCGGACGACACCGGGGGTTCCTGCCCTCGTTCGTACGGGTACGGAATCGCCCGGAACCTTCGTGCGTTGAGGGGAGTGGGCATGGACGCAGGTGGTGAGCGAGCCGAGCGGCCCGAGTGACCGAGCTGACTGACATTTGGAGGGGCCGCAATGGCTGCGCAGACACAGAGGGCCGTGCTGGCGGGCGGATGCTTCTGGGGGATGGAGGACCTGATCCGCCGACTCCCCGGCGTGACGGCGACCCGGGTCGGATACACCGGGGGCGACGTGCCGAACGCGACGTACCGCAACCACGGCACGCACGCGGAGGCCATCGAGATCCTCTTCGACCCCGCGGGGACCGACTTCCGTACGATCCTGGAGTTCTTCTTCCAGATCCACGACCCGAGCACCAAGAACCGCCAGGGCAACGACCTCGGCCTCAGCTACCGCTCGGCGATCTACTACGTGGACGACGAGCAGAAGCGGATCGCCGAGGACACGATCGCGGATGTGAACGCCTCCGGACTGTGGCCGGGCGAGGTCGTCACCGAGGTGGAGCCGGTCGGCCCCTTCTGGGAGGCCGAGCCCGAGCACCAGGACTACCTGCTGCGCTACCCGGACGGCTACACCTGCCACTTCCCCCGCCCGGGCTGGCGCCTTCCGGCCCGCACGGAGGGCTGACCGCGAAAGGAGCCCTGTCGGCCACGGGTGGAGTGAACGCCAGAGGGGCCGCCGACCACACCACGTGTGGCCGACGGGCCCCTCTTCTTCGCGGTGGCGCAGGTGCCTGCGGAGACGGACGAACACGGCGCTCCCGGGCCGTCACCTGCTCGGATGCGCGGGGTTCCCTATTCGGGTCAGAATCAGCGGCGACGCCGCCACCAGCGCCGCTTCGGTGCGCCGACCCGCCGGGCCGAGAGCAGGTCGGGGTCGGTCAGGGCGCCCAGGGCGGCGCGGATGCGGTCGAAGGGGACGACCATCGGCGTGGACGGCCACCCCGACACGGACCAGCTTGAAGCGGTGACCGCGTCCGCCGAGACGGACACTTATGAAGACCGGTGCGCCCACGCACTCCCGCGGTAGGTCACCTTCCCAGTGGATGCCGCCGCTGCGGGTGTGCGTGATCTCACCGACCACTACAGCCTGCTCCCGCGAACCGTCCCCGTCGACGACATGGCCCAGCAGATAGGCCGCGACCGGAGCGTCACCGAGGTCGACGATGTCCTGTTCCGTAGCCGCGACGCCGTCGGTGATCTCGTCGGTGGCCCAGCGCCACCCCTTGCGAGCGCCGTGGGCGTGCAACCCGGTGGTGGGCATGACCGCCACTCCCAGATCGCCGAGATGGGTCCAGCCCTCCGCGAAGTCGGCCATCAGCAGCTACTCCGCACTCATCACGGGGGTGCAGAGCTCGGGGCGCAAGGCGAACTCGGCCAAGTCGACGCGCGTCGGTTCGCCGGCGGTCACGAGGTACTGCCGGACGACCTCGCTGTCGGTGCCCGTCTCCACCAGCTCGTTGCACCGGAAGGCCGTCTCGTGCCGCTCCTCCCGGTTGGCCCGCTGAAAGGGGAGCGTCGAACGCCCGGCCTGGACGACGCTGACGACATGCCCGCGTACGTCTAGCGGTGCTCGCGGGAAACAGTCGTGGGCCGCGCTGGTGATGACTAACCTCACGGTATGACGTCGGTTGACGAATGGCCGGACTTTCCCGATGGGCTTGACCCGCGGAGCGTGTCCTTTCGGGAGGCGCGGTGCACTTGGCACGGCAATCGCTGCTCGGAGCCGCCGGTCAAGGTGGTGCGGAGCAGAGACGGAGCTCGGTGGGCGGCATGTGCACGGGCTGTGCGCACAATCGCTGCTGATCGTGGTGCCTGACTCGACCGGTGAGCCATCGGGGCGGCCTCGGCAGCTTGAGGATCGCTCAGAGGCGACGGTGCATCGGCAGACGGCGGGCCTCGATGCGGTATGCATGCCGGATGGGTATACACGATCGACATGACGGAATCAGCAAGATGAGTGGTCGTCCCACGGATGTGCCTGCCGCTGAACTGCAGCCTCTCAAGGAGCACCTGAGGGACCCTGCTCACCCACTCGGAGTGGGGCCCGGGTGGTGGCCATTGGTGCTGCGCTGCCACGAGGCGGTCGTCGCGGAGTTCCCAGAGTACGAGCTTGTGGCCGTCAAACAGAAGTGGGCTGTTCTGGCCTTCCAGGCGTTTCCCCGGCTACGGAAGCGGGGCGGGAACTGGACGTCCGAGGAGATGGACAGGCTCGACGCACTGGTGGCTGAGTTCACGGCCGCCAGCGAGCACGTCTGCGAGCGCTGCGGCGCCGCCGGGACGCTGCGCGAGACCCGGCGGATCGAGCTGACGCTCTGCGACGCGTGCGAGTCGCTCGTCGGTACCGACGGCCGCTTGCGGTGATGGCCGTCGCGCAAAGGCAGTCGACCGGATAGGTCGCGCTCGGGGTCCCGGTACGCGCGGTGTTCGGTCACGTCAGTACCAGCGGACTTGACCGGCTACTCCCTGGCCCGTACGGGCGGCATGGCGGAGGACGCGGAGCGGGCCGTCGAGAAGTTCGTCCGCGTTGTGCGCGGGGTCGTCGCCCAAGCCGGTCATCCACGCGTGGATTCGCTCGATCGCGTCATGACGTGGGATCCCGGTCAGGGCGAGGGTCTCCTCGACTGAGGGCAGTTGAGCGCGAACTTGCCCGGCATCGAGAAGGAAGTCCCCGAACCGGCCCGGCAGCCGAAGCGTCCCATCGGGACCCAGCGCGTAAGCCAGGGCGGAGAACGGGTCGGCCTTGCGCGCCGTAGCCACGAACAAGCCCTCCTCGGCATCGGAGGGAACCAGGGCCATCACAGTGTCACGCAACTCCTCCGCCTGGTCGGAGTCGTCGTGGCAGGCGTCGAAGAACGCGCTCAGCCGGAGGGCGTCCTCGTCGGCGCTCCAATCGCCGGGAGAGCTCGTCGACGGAGTGAACATGGACGCCTGCGCCTTGCTTCGCCACCAAGCCAGCTCCACACTCACGTCACCGTGCATCTGTGCCGGTGACGAGTGCTGAACCGAAGCACTCAGCACAGTCCGTACCGTCTGTTCAGGCACCGCGCCGACAATCCATGCACCTGTAGCGCTCAACTCCGCCTCCTTCTGCCCTTCCATGCGAGGCCGGGCTTCTCTCAGCTGTCGGTATGACGGTCGTCCGTGCATCGGGTCCACAAGGTGAGGTCACTGCTCGTCGCCACGGCGATCGTTCGGCCGGAGGGGGAGAAGCCGGCTGCGCGGAATGTGGAGTAGTTCGAGTGGAAGATGTGCCACCACTTCTCTCCGTGAGGACCCGCGTGGGGGAGTCCGCCGTCGATCGACAGCAGGATCCGTTCGTTCGGCCAGGCCGGGATGACGACTTCCAGGGTCCAGCCGTCTTCAGTGGTGGTGTGCAGCCCGCCGCCGAAGAGCCCGGCAATGCGCACGCGGCTTCCGGTGATCGGCCCCAGACCGGGGCTCGTCAGGTCGGCGACCGCATCAGGGGTGTTGTCCTCGGGATCGGGGTCGCGATCCCTGGCGATCTTCTCCCCGGTGACAGCGTCGAAGAGACCGTGGCCGTCGTGCGAGACGACCATGACAAGGTCATGGCCGTTTTCAGGATGCGACGCGAAGCCGACCCCGAGAAGTCCGCCGACAGGAACGCCGTACTCGTTGGCGAAGACGGGCCGCCAGGGTTCGGGCGCGGGTACTGCCGGGGCCGCGAGAAGCCGGTCCCGCATCGCTCGCTGGTAGTCCGAGAGTTCCGGCTCATGCCCGGAGAGCTCGGCCGGAGGCGTCTCCCTCGTGGACTTCATCACGCGACCATGATGCTCGCCTCGAAAGACCGGCCTCAAAGGGGCCCCGGCCCCTCGCGCTTGCGCAGCCCGCTCCCACCGCGACCGAATCGGGTGCCGGCCCCGCATTGCGGGCGCTATGTACTGCACGGCGGAACCAGCTCTTTCTGGCCGGCTGACTGACGAACTCGGCTGCCCGCCCGTCTTGGCATTGTTACGGTGCCGCCTCGTGAGTACGGACATCCATGGCGGAGTGGACCACTGACGACATGATGTGCGCGTACGAACCGCTGACCGCCGGCGCTGTCCTGGGACCCGAAACGCACCCTCCGCATGTCTTCGCCGTGATGAAGGCTCTGGCAGGACGCTTCGGTGATGAGGGCACCTTCCGGACCCCTCCGGCATTCCGAAGAGTTCCGGAGGGCGGGCCGGAGCCGTGCTCAGTGCGGGAGCGTCGCCGGGTTTCCTCCGTTCGCCTCGTAGCCCGCCACCGACAGGGCCCGGTACACCGCGTAGTCCGCCGCCGGGTCGGGGGTCAGGGTCCAGGGCAGGGCGCCCACGTGGCCGTCGACGTGCACCAGCTGGTTCATCGACTCCGCCCAGCGCTCGCCGCGTACCAGGAAGAAGACCAGCAGATGGCGGACGTGGGCGAGCATCGGGTCGTCCGGGCGGGCCGCGTGGACCGCGAAGAGCGCGCCGTGGACCGCCTTGGTCACGACCTCGCTCTGGTAGAAGCCGCTGACGAGATTCACCTCGGGGAGGTGCTCGAAGACCGCGAAGAGCGGCATGGCGGCGAGCAGGGAACCCCGCGGAGCGCGCGCCGCGGCCGCCTCCGCGAACGAGTACGCCGTCTCCCGCGAGCCGTGCCACTTCTCGCACCAGTAGTGCAGCGCCGCCAGATGCGCCCCCATGTGCGCGGGATCCCGGTCCAGGATCTTCAGCCAGAGCTTCTCGAACTCCGGCTGCGAGTAGGCGAGCCCGCGGGCCACGGAGAGCTCGATGATGTACGGGATCGGGTCGCCCGGAGCCAGCAGCGCCGCGTCACCGCAGGCCGCCCGCGCCTCCTCCATGATGATCCGGAACTCGTCCGTCCCCGGTGACGACGTACGCCACGCCTGCTGCACCAGGAACTCCGCGTGCACCGCCGCGCCGCCCGCGTCCTTGGGCTGCTCGGCCCGCCACACCCGCAGCCACTGCCCGCCGGGGTTGTCGCTCACCCCGCCGGGGCGCTGCTGCAGCTCCAGCGACGCGGCGCCCGCGAAGGCCTGGACGCGCTGCCAGCGCCGCTCGCCCTCCGCCTCCGTACCGGCGAGGAGCTGTGACGCGGCGCGGTGGTCCTGGGTGCGCTGCACCAGGTCCAGGACCTCCAGCAGGTCCTGGTCGGGGCCGGGCATGCGGATGTCCAGCTCCTCCTGGCGCAGGAAACCGTAGTTCGCCGGGTCGGCCGCGTCCGGGTCGCCGGGGGCGACCTGCTGGATACCGGCACGCCTGCGGTTCACGATCGGCCCGACGGCGAACCCGATCATGAGCAGCGCCATCAGGACCCAGAGAATTTCCATGCCACAAGCGAACCAGACGCGTCCGACAATTGGCCAACCAGGGCGGCGGCTCCTGTGGAAAACCTTCGCCGAAGGCCGGAGAAAGGCCGGAGAAAGGGCGGAGGGAGGCCGGAGGGGGCGGTTCCACCGGAAACCCCGGCGACGGGCTCGGACCAGGAGGCGGACGTTCGCCGTCACCATGCCCGCGGGCGCACTACCCTCGGTGCCCATGAGCGACAGGCACATCAGTCAGCACTTCGAAACCGTGGCGATCCACGCGGGCAACACCGCCGATCCCCTCACCGGCGCGGTCGTCCCGCCGATCTACCAGGTCTCGACCTACAAGCAGGACGGCGTCGGCGGTCTGCGCGGCGGCTACGAGTACAGCCGCAGCGCCAACCCGACCAGGACCGCGCTTGAGGAGAACCTCGCGGCCCTGGAGGGCGGCCGCCGCGGGCTCGCGTTCGCGTCCGGACTGGCGGCCGAGGACTGCCTGCTGCGTACGCTGCTCGCTCCCGGCGACCACGTGGTCATCCCCAATGACGCGTACGGCGGTACGTTCCGCCTCTTCGCGAAGGTCGTCTCGCGGTGGGGGGTGGAGTGGTCGGTCGCCGACACCAGCGACCCCGCGGCCGTACGGGCCGCCATCACGCCGAAGACCAAGGCGGTCTGGGTGGAGACCCCCTCCAACCCGCTGCTGGGCATCACCGACATCGCCGCGCTCTCGCACGTCGCGCGGGAGGCCGGCGCGAAGCTGGTCGTCGACAACACCTTCGCCAGCCCCTACCTCCAGCAGCCGCTCGCGCTCGGCGCGGACGTCGTCGTGCACTCGCTGACCAAGTACATGGGCGGCCACTCCGACGTCGTCGGCGGTGCCCTCGTGGTCGCCGACCAGGCGCTCGGCGAGGAGCTCGCCTACCACCAGAACGCGATGGGCGCGGTCGCCGGCCCCATGGACGCCTGGCTGGTGCTGCGCGGCATCAAGACGCTCGCCGTCCGGATGGACCGGCACAGCGAGAACGCCGTCAAGGTCGCCGAGATGCTCACCCGGCACGCGCGCGTGACGCGCGTCCTGTACCCGGGCCTTCCGGAGCACCCCGGTCACGAGACCGCCGCCAAGCAGATGCGGTCCTTCGGCGGCATGGTCTCCTTCCAGGTCGAGGGCGGCGAGGAGGCGGCCGTCGAGGTCTGCAACCGCGCCAAGGTGTTCACCCTGGGCGAGTCCCTGGGCGGCGTCGAGTCCCTGATCGAGCACCCCGGGCGGATGACGCACGCGTCCGTGGCCGGCTCCCTCCTGGAGGTCCCCGCCGATCTCGTACGCCTCTCCGTGGGCATCGAGAACGTCGACGACCTCCTTGAGGACCTCAAGCAGGCCCTCGGATAGCCCGACCGCGGTTCGGTCGCCGTCCTGAGCGCCCCTTCCAAGGGCCGCGGCTTCCGCAGAGGCTGCCGCCGGCCCTCTCACCAGCCGGTCAGCGGTGGAGTCGTCTCCGACGGCGGCTCCACCCATGGCTGGGCGACCGACAGCCACACCACGAGGGCCACGGTCGCCGCGAACAGCACCAGCCACATCAGCCGCCGGGCGAGCGTCCGGCGGCGCAGCATGCGCCCGCCCCTGCGGACGGCCTCCGTGTACAGCTCCGGCGGTACGGACGGCTGCGGTTCCTCCAGGATGCGCCGGACATCGGCCTCCCTGCGGTTGACGGGGCTCATGAAGGCACCACTTTCGGGACCGGCGGGGCGGCCTCCCGGGGCGGATGCAGCAGCGTGGCCATGGCACGGGCACAGATCGCCCGTACGCGTTCCGTGGGCAGCCCCAGCAGCGCGGCGGCCTGTTCCTCGGCGACGCCCTCGTACATGCGCAGCACGAGGATCAGCCGTTCCTGAGGGGTGAGGTGGCGCAGGGCGCTGTCGGGGGCGGTGCGGCCACGGGGGTACGGCCGGCCGAGGCCGCCGTACTGGTGCCAGGCCCCGCGCGCGAAGCGCACGGCCAGATACTGCCGGGTCCGGTCGTACGGGTCCTCGCCGTGCAGACGGTCCCAGACGGCGTACGTGTGGGCCAGCGCCGCGGTGAGCAGCCGCCGCGCGCGCGGGTTGTCGTCCGGGGGCTCCGCGGTGAGCAGGGTGGCGGCATGCAGCAACCGCCCTGCCGCGCCCGCGACGAACGCCTCGAACTCCCGGGCACGGCGGGCGTTCCGGGACGCCTGCCGCTTTCGCACCGCGCCTCCCCGTGGGCAACCGGGCCCTGGAGACGTACGCCGTGAACGGCCGCGTACGCCGGGACCCGACTTCATATGAGGCCAGGCGCGGGCCCCTGGTCAAGAGGCCGGCACGAGACGGTACGCCCGGATCGGTCCGGTGCGGCACGGCGCGACCCGGCGCGGTGGCGGGTGGCGGGCGGCGTGCGGGCGGTCAGGAGGTCGCCGGTGCCTCCGCGGACGGCGACGCGGCCATGCGGGTGGAGAGCGCGACGTTGAAGCGGGTGAGGAGCGTGCAGAAGGCCTCGCGCTCCTCGGGCGACCACTCCTGGGTCAGTTCCGCCATCAACTGGCGCCTGGAGGAACGGACTTCGTCCAGACGGGAGAGTCCGCGCGGCGACAGCTGGAGCACCACGGCACGCCCGTCCTCCGGGTGGGAGGTGCGCTTGACGAGGCCGGTGTCGACCAGGGGGGCCACCTGCCGGGTGACCGTCGACGAGTCGATGCCCATGCTCGCGGCGAGTGCCTTGACGCCCATCGGCCCCTCCTTGTCGAGGCGGTTGAGCAGCAGGTAGGCGGCGCGGTCCATGGAGTTGCGCACCTGGCCGACCCCGCCGAGCCGGGTCTGTTCGGCACGGCGGGCGAACACCGCGACCTCGTGCTGCAGCGTTTCGAGAAGACCGGTGTCACCGACGGTCGTCATGTCCATCGACATTCCAGGTGTTGTGGGCATGGCCGGGGGCTCTATTCATGCGTGGGGCTGGCTTGGGTTGGGGGACAGAGTACGCGGACGGGGGGCGGGCCGTACGGGCGCTGGGCAAACCGGTCTCGGACGTTGGTCACGAACGGTGGGGCGCGGTGTGAACTGCGAGACTGGCGGCCATGAGCTATCGCACGGCCGACCCTTTGCCGCCGGTGACACTCGACGATGTGCGCGGCGCCCAGAAGATGCTCTCCGGTGTGGCACGGATGACCGCCATGGAGGGCAGCAGGCACCTGTCCGGCCTGGTGGGCGCGCCGGTCCACCTGAAGTGCGAGAACCTCCAGCGCACCGGTTCGTTCAAACTGCGCGGCGCGTACGTGCGGATCGCCGGGCTCCTCCCCGAGGAGCGGGCGGCCGGAGTGGTCGCGGCCAGCGCGGGCAACCACGCGCAAGGCGTCGCCCTGGCCTCCTCGCTGCTCGGGGTGCGTTCCACGGTGTTCATGCCGTCGGGCGCCCCGCTGCCGAAGGTCGCGGCGACCATGCACTACGGCGCCGAGGTGCGTACGCACGGCACGGTGGTGGACGAGACGCTGGCCGCCGCGCAGGAGTACGCGGCCGAGACGGGCGCCGTCCTCATCCATCCCTTCGACCACCCCGACATCATCGCCGGGCAGGGCACGGTGGGCCTGGAGATCCTGGAGCAGTGCCCCGAGGTGCGCACGATCGTCGTGGGGATCGGCGGTGGCGGGCTCGCCGCGGGTGTCGCGGTCGCGGTGAAGGCGCTGCGGCCGGACGTGCGGATCGTGGGGGTGCAGGCGGCGGGCGCGGCCGCGTACCCGCCCTCGCTGGCGGCCGGGCGCCCGGTGTCGGTCGAGAATCCGGCGACCATGGCCGACGGGATCAAGGTCGGACGGCCGGGCGATGTGCCGTTCCGGATCATCGGCGACCTGGTGGACGAGATCCGTACGGTGTCCGAGGACGCGCTGTCCAGCGCGCTGCTGCTCTGTCTGGAGCGGGCCAAACTGGTCGTCGAGCCGGCCGGCGCGAGCCCGGTCGCGGCGATCATGAGCGAACCGGACGCCTTCGAGGGCCCGGTCGTCGCGCTGCTGTCCGGCGGGAACGTCGATCCGCTGCTGATGCAGCGCATCCTGCGGCACGGCATGGCCGCGAACGGCCGCTACCTCGCGGTCACGCTGCGGCTGACGGACCGGCCCGGGGCCCTGGCCACGCTTCTCGGGGTGTTGTCAGTGGTCGACGCTAACGTCCTCGATGTGAGTCACGTACGGACCGATCCGCGGCTCGGGCTCACGGAGGTGGAGGTCGAGCTGCACCTGGAGACGAAGGGGCCTGAGCACTGTGCCGAGGTGAACTCGGCGCTGCGGCGGGCGGGCTACACGGTCATCGACTGAGGTCGGACGGGGAGGCGCGCGGCGGGGGACGCGCGGAAGGACGCACGTAAGGCGCCCGGAGGGACGCGCGGAGAACCGGGCTGGGAAAACCACTTGAGCAAACGCGATACATCGCGTTATGGTGTGTCTCTCGTCACAGGCTGCCGGGGGTGAGGTGCGATATTCACTCGCCCGAAGGCGCAAAGCGGGCGAAAATAGTCGCTCACCCATCACTTTTCACTGGATCCCCAACCACTTGGGAGACTCACATGCCAGGCGCCATCTATGCCGAAGGCCTGGTGAAGACCTTCGGCGACGTAAGGGCTCTGGACGGCGTCGATCTCGATGTCCCGGAGGGCACGGTCCTCGGCCTGCTCGGGCCGAACGGCGCGGGCAAGACCACCGCCGTCCGCTGTCTCACCACCCTGCTCCGGCCCGACAGCGGCAAAGCGGTCGTCGCGGGCATCGACGTACTGAAGCACCCGAACGAGGTACGGCGCTCGATCGGCCTGTCCGGCCAGTTCGCCGCGGTCGACGAGTATCTGACGGGCCGTGAGAACCTCCACATGGTCGGCCAGCTCTACCAGATGAGGTCCAAGCAGGCGAAGGTCCGCGCGGTCGAGCTGCTGGAGCAGTTCAATCTCACCGAGGCCGCCGACCGGACGGCGAAGACCTACTCCGGCGGTATGCGCCGCCGGCTCGACCTCGCGGCGGCGCTCGTCGTCTCGCCGCCGGTCATGTTCATGGACGAACCGACGACCGGCCTCGACCCGCGCAACCGCCAGCAGCTGTGGGAGGTCATCAAACAACTGGTCTCCGGTGGTACGACGCTGCTGCTGACCACCCAGTACCTCGAAGAGGCCGACCACCTCGCGCACGACATCTGCGTCGTCGACCACGGCAAGGTCATCGCCCGCGGCACCTCCGACCAGCTCAAGGCCCGTACCGGCGGCGAGCGCGTGGAGGTCGTGGTGCACGACCGCGAGCACATCGCGACCGCCACCGAGGTCCTGCGGGGCTTCGGCAAGGGCGAGACCACCGTCGAGGACCACACCCGCCGGCTCACCGTGCCCGTCTCCGGCGGCGCGAAGCTCCTCGCGGAGGTCATCCGTGAGCTGGACGCCCGCGGCATCGAGATCGACGACATCGGTCTGCGCCGCCCCACGCTCGACGACGTGTTCCTGTCCCTGACCGGCCACCTCGCCGAGCAGAAGGACACGGAGAACGGCGAGAGCGCCGACACCGAGGGACCCAAGGGGTCCAGGGGATCCAAGCGCAAGAAGGAGGCCGCGAAGTGAGTGCCGTCACCGACGCCGTGCGGACCGTGGCCCCGGGAGGCTCCCTCGGGCAGTCCGTCCGGGACTCCCTGGTCGTCGCCAAGCGCAACCTGATCCGCATGACCAGGATCCCCGAGATGATCCTGTTCGGGATCATCCAGCCGGTGATGTTCGTGGTCATGTTCACGTACGTCTTCGGCGGCTCGATGCAGATCGGGAGCACCACCGACCCGGACGTCTACAAGAACTTCCTGATGGCAGGCATCTTCGCGCAGACCGTCACGTTCGCCACCGCGGGATCGGCCGCCGGTATCGCGGACGACATGCAGAAGGGGCTCGTCGACCGCTTCCGCTCCCTGCCGATGGCCCGCGGCGCGGTGCTGACCGGCCGGACCGTCGCCGACCTCGTGCAGACGTCCATCACCCTGCTCGTCCTCGCGGTCGTCGCGCTGCTCGTCGGCTGGCGCACCGGTTCCGCGGAGCCGACCAACGCGGCCAGGGTCGCGGCCGCCTTCGCCCTGCTGCTCCTCCTGGGATACGCCTTCACCTGGATCGGCGCACTGATCGGCCTGTCCGTCCGTACGCCCGAGGCGGCGACCTCGGGCGGGATCATCTGGCTGTTCCCGGTGACGTTCATCTCGAACGCCTTCGTGGACTCCAGCCAGATGACCCCCTGGCTGCGGCACATCGCCGAGTGGAACCCGTTCAGTGCCACGGTGCAGGCCTGCCGTGTGCTGTTCGGCAACCCGGGCGTGGTGGAGTCCGGCGCCTGGCCCATGCAGCATCCGGTCTGGGCCTCGGTGATCTGGTCCGTACTGATCATCGTCGTCTTCCGCACCCTGTCGGTACGCAAGTACCGCAAGGCGGACGGCTGACCGGCCCCGGTCGGGCAGGCGCGGGGGAGCCCCGGTGCCCGGGCCCCCCGGTGCCCGGGCACGGAGAAGCCCCCGGCGCGCAGGCACCGGGGGCTCGCCAGGGCGACGCCGTGGATGGGGTTATGCCGCGTACGGCTTGGCTTCGAGGACCTTCACCGAGGCGAGCTTGCCGTTGGGCAGCTCGTACTGGGCGTCCTCGCCGATCTTCTTGCCGTTCACACCGGAGCCCAGCGGGGACTGCGGCGAGTACGTCTCGATCTCGGAGCTCGCGTATTCGCGCGAGGCGAGCAGGAAGGTGAGCGTGTCGTCCTCGTCGCCGTCGAAGGCGATGGTGACGACCATGCCGGGCGCGACCGCACCACCGGCCGACGGAGCCTCGCCCACCTTGGCGTTCTCCAGGAGCTGGGTCAGCTGGCGCACCCGGAGCTCCTGCTTGCCCTGCTCCTCCTTGGCCGCGTGGTACCCGCCGTTCTCACGCAGATCGCCCTCCTCGCGCGCGGCCGCGATCTTGGCCGTGATCTCCGCGCGCGCAGGACCAGACAGGTGCTCCAGCTCGGCCTTGAGCTGGTTGTACGCCTCCTGGGTCAGCCAGGTGACGTTCTCGCTGGTCTGGGTCACAGGTGCTCCTCGTAGGTACTGGGAATACAAAGCATCGCCCTACCCAGAAGAATGTTCCTTCTCGGGTGGGCGAAACCACGAGCCTAACAATTCACGGGCCGAAGGGGGAGGACATAAGCCATCAGAATTACGTCCACGCAGGTCAGTGCGGAGGTGCCGGGAGTGACATCCGTCAGTGTCGCGTGTGGTCCGGTGTGGCCACGGAGCCGTACGGCGCGCACGGTGCGGCAGTGCCCGCGGTGAACGCGTCCCGCGGCTCAGTCCGCGTGGCAGCCGAGGAGTTCCGCGGTGGTTCCGGGGGCCGTCGTGCGCAGCGTGAGGACCTTGTCGACGCGGGTCGCGTCCTGGTCGAACCGGAAGTCCGCGCGGCCGACCTCGGCGCCGTCCTCGGCCTGGGAGCGGATCGTGCAGTAGCCCGTCACACCCGAGTCCTTGCGGACCTCAAGATGCACCTTCACGGCGGATTCCGAGGCGTCGAAACTGATGACCTCGGCGCTGATCTTGTTGCCGGCCACGTAGTGGAAGGCGAAATAGCCGATCAGTGCGAGCAGTGCCACTCCGAGCACGGAACCGATGACCTTGAGTTTGCGGTCGGCGCGCTCGTCCGCGGAGCGGCCGTAACGGCCCTCGGGCAGCTGCACCGTACTCATGATCGTCCTTTCCGGGGCGGGTCCGCCGGTCCGGGGCCCGGAATTTTTCGCCCGCCGGTTCGGTCACTATAGGAGGGCCGATCGCGCCGTTTCACACTGGGGCGCCGACTTACTGAGGATTGAGTCTTGACTGACCAGCTGCGACTGATGGCCGTGCACGCCCACCCCGACGACGAGTCGTCGAAGGGCGCGGCCACCATGGCGAAGTACGTGTCCGAGGGGGTGGACGTGCTGGTCGTGACCTGCACGGGCGGGGAGCGCGGCTCCATTCTCAACCCCAAGCTGCAGGGCGACAAGTACGTCGAGGAGCACATCCACGAGGTGCGCAAGAAGGAGATGGACGAGGCCCGCGAGATCCTCGGCGTCAAGCAGGAATGGCTGGGCTTCGTGGACTCGGGTCTGCCCGAGGGCGACCCGCTGCCGCCGCTGCCCGAGGGGTGCTTCGCCCTGGAGGACGTCGACAAGGCCGCCGGCGAGCTGGTCCGCAAGATCCGCTCGTTCCGTCCGCAGGTGATCACCACCTACGACGAGAACGGCGGCTACCCGCACCCCGACCACATCATGACCCACAAGATCTCGATGGTGGCGTTCGAGGGCGCGGCCGACACCGAGAAGTACCCGGAGTCCGAGTTCGGCCCGGCGTTCCAGTCGCAGAAGCTCTACTACAACCAGGGCTTCAACCGCCCGCGCACCGAAGCGCTGCACCACGCCATGCTGGACCGCGGCCTGGAGTCGCCGTACGCGGACTGGCTCAAGCGGTGGGACGAGTTCGAGCGCGCCGAGCGCACGCTGACGACGCACGTGCCGTGCGCGGACTTCTACGAGATCCGCGACAAGGCCCTCATCGCGCACGCCACGCAGATCGACCCCGAGGGCGGCTGGTTCCGCGTCCCGATGGAGCTCCAGAAGGAGGTCTGGCCGACAGAGGAGTACGAGCTGGCGAAGTCCCTCGTCGACACATCCCTCCCCGAGGACGACCTCTTCGCGGGCATCCGCGACAATGCCTGATATGAGCGCAAGCCTGGCACTGACGCACCTCGTCCCCCTCGCCAAGGAGGTCGACGAGAACAAGGTCACCCCCGGTGTCCTCGGCTTCATCGTCTTCGCGGTGATGGCCCTGGCGGTATGGGGCCTGATGAAGAGCATGAACCGGCAGCTGACGAGGGTCGACTTCAAGGAGGACGCCGACCCGAAGGCGGAACCCTCCGGGAAGGCGACGTCCGGCTCCACCGGCTCCGGCAGCGGTTCGGGTTCCGGGGGGACGGCTTCGCCCGCGAAGGGCTGAGCCCCGGACGCGACCGCGACCGCCATCACGACCGCGACCGTGACCGCGTCGGCGTCCTGATCCGGTGATGCCCGGGAGGCATCGCCGGATCAGCCACATCCGTGGGTCGCCGCGGTGCACGGCGCTGTCACGCCCGCTCCGCCGACACCACCACCCCCATGACCTCCCGCGCGTGCCGGTTCGGGACCATGCCCAGGCGCCAGGCCTGCCAGCCGGACTCCAGGTCGGCTCCCCGTTCCAGGAGGAGCTGGTACGCCTCGATGTAGTCGTCCAGTTTTCCGTCGCGGGACGGGTGGCCGGTGCGGGAGAGCTGGGACAGCTCCTCCTGGGCGACGGCCGTGCCCACCTCGACTCCGCCGGGTGAGGCGTACGGCAGGAGCGTGCAGCGCAGGAAGCGGGCCCAGTCCTCGCCGCGGCGGTCGCCGTAGGAGGCGAAGAGCGCGGTCGCCTCGTCGCACAGGGCCAGCGCCGACTGCGTACGGGCGTTGCCCGCGTCGACCACCGCCAGTTCCAGGCACGTCCACGCCTCCCCGTGGGCGACGCCGATCCGCTGGAAGTCGGCGCGCGCGTCCACCAGGAGCTGGCGGGCGAAGCCGGAGTTGCGCAGCGAGCCGGTCTGCGCGGCGCGCTGGTCGCGGGTCACCCGTGCCGAGTGGTGGCGGGCGCAGGCCAGACCGTAGACGTCGCGGATGCGCGAGAACATCGTGCGGGACCGTTCCAGCTCGCGCACGGCCTGGTCGAGGTTGCCCGTCTCCTCCAGCGACTGGCCGAGGTAGTACACCGTCCAGGCCTCGCCCCGGGCGTCCTCGTTCTCGCGGTGGCGGGAGGCCGCCTGGCGCAGACCGTCCACGGCGGGGGACGGGTCGCCGTCGACCAGCCGGGCCCGGGCCAGCTGGGTCAGCGCCCAGGCCTCGCCGCGGGCGTCGCGCGTACGGCCGTACAGGTCGAGGGCGTCGCGCAGTTCGGACTCGGCGCGCGGTACGTCGCCCATGCGCAGGCCCAGTTGGCCGAGCTGGTAGTGCGCCCAGGCCTCGCCGTGCACGGACTCGCCCTCGCGGTGCAGGTCCAGGGCCCGCGTGAGCAGGTCGAGCGCCTCGCGCAGCCTCGCCCGGTCGCGCTCCACGGCCGCCAGCGCGTGCATCGTCCAGGCGCGGTCCGCCGCGAGGGCGGGGGAGGCCTGCAGGTCCAGGGCCTCCTGGAGCTTCAGCGCGGCCTCGGTGAGATTGCCCTGGTGGTGGAGGGTGATCCCGAGCGAACACAACGCCCGTGCCGCGCCCGCGTCGTGATGGGCCTCGAAGTAGAGGTCGACCACCGACGTCAGGGTCGTACGGGCCTTGTCGAGCTCGCCGAGCTGACGGGCCGCGATGCCCGTGCGCCACTGGACCGAGCGCACCAGCAGTCCCTGGTCGACGGCCTGCGTCAACTCGCTGATCTCGCCCAGCCGGTAGAGGTCGCCGCGCAGCAGGCAGTAGTCGCACAGCGCGCCCAGAAGGTTGAGCACCGCCGCCTGGTTCACGCCCTCCGCGTGCCGCAGCGCCGCCGTGATGAAGCTCGACTCGTCGTCCAGCCAGCGCAGGGCGGCGTCCAGCGAGGTGAACCCGTGCGGCCCGAACTGGTCGGCGCGCGTGGACGTCTTGCCGTCGACCAGGCGGATCACCGAGTCGGCCAGCTCGCCGTAGTTCACGATGAGACGTTCCTGCGCGGCCGTGCGCTCGGCCGGTTCCTCCTCGTCGAGGAGGCGGGCCTGCGCGAAGGCCCGTACGAGATCGTGCAGGCGGTAACGGCTGCCGCGGACGTGGTCGATCAGACCCGCGCGGGACAGGGCCTCCAGATGGCGGGTCGCCTCCGCCTCGTCCGTCGCGAGCAGGGCTGCCGCGGCGGCGGCCCCCAGCGAGGCGCGGCCCGCCAGGGCGAGCCGCCGCAGCAGCCGCCGCGCCGGGTCCGGCTGGTCCGTGTAGCGCAGCCACAGCACGCGTTCGACCGGCTCGACCGGGCCGTACGCCGCCAGGTCGGTGGCGAGCCGGCGGGGTGTGCGCGGGCCGAGGGACGAGCCGGCGATGTGCAGCGCCAGGGGCAGCCCGCCGCACAACTCCCTGATCTCGTCGGCGGCTTCGGCGTCGTACGGGGCCGAGGCGTCCTGGGCGGACGCCTTCAGAAGTTCCTCGGCGCCCGGCGCGGCCAGTGGTTCCACCGCGAGCTGGTGCACCCAGGCCGGCAGGTCGGCGGGCAGGTCCAGGGGCTTGCGGGCGGTGACGACGACCAGGCTGTCGGAGCGCTCCGGCACGAGCGTGCGCACCTGCTCCAGATCGCTGGCGTCGTTCAGCACGATCGTCACCGGCAGGCCGGTCAGATGCTGGTGGTACAGCTCGGCGAGCCGTCTGACCTGCTGGTCCTGCGAGGAACGCTCACGGAACAGGAGCTGTTCACGGGGCGCGCCCAGCCGGTTCAGCAGGTGCAGCAGCGCGTCGCGGGTGCTCAGCGGCGACTCCTCCGCGCTGTCGCCCCGCAGGTCCACCACGCACGCGCCGCGGAACTGGTCCTTCAGCTCGTGCGCCGCGCGGACCGCGAGGGTGCTGCGGCCGGAACCCGGCGCGCCGTGCAGGACGACCACCGTCGGCCGGGTCTCGGTGCTCGCGCGGGCCGCGTGCACCCACTGCGCGATCCGCAGCAGCTCCTGGCGGCGGCCCGCGAACGGCCCGACCGGCTCGGGGAGTTGCCCGAACGACTGCTCCAGGACGTTGCGCCGCCGTGCCGCCGCGCTCTTGTCCGTACGCCGTAGCTGGGGCGCGCCCTTCTTCGCCCCGGTGGCGGCGTTGAACACGCGCTGCTGGTCGAAGAAGGGCCGGATTCCGCGGACCTCCAGGGCGGTCAGCCAGGTCAGCCGCAGCTGTTCGGGGCCGCCGGGCTGGCCGAGGGCGCCCGCCCGGCGGCTCGCGGCCGGCAGATGGGAGGCCGTCACCTTCGCCACCGTGGTCGCGGCGCCCACGACGCCGACGACCGCGCCCGCGCCGACCGCTGTGCCCGTGCCGGCGCCCAGCGCCAGGTCCGCGACCACGGCCGTGAGCGCCGCGACGGCCGCCACCAGCAGGGGAGTTCCGGCGCCCTCGCGCGCGTAGCGCTGTCCGAAGGTCAGCCGGCCCGCCTCGGCCTCGTCCGTCGCCTTCGTGTAGGCCTCGTACTCCTCGGTGGCCGACTGAGCCATCGTGTCCAGCGAGCCGCGCGCCCGTGACAGCAGTACGCTCCCGTCGACCCGCCCGCCGGAGCGCCGGACCTCCTCCTCCACGGCCCGCACCAACAGCCGTTCGGCCTCCGCCCGATGGCTGTCCCGCATTTCGCGTCCCCCTCCGCCGACAACGGCTTTCCTGGTCAAGTGTCCTGCGGATGAGCGGGGAAGGCGAGGGACCCACTGACGTGTTCCCTGGCATGCGCACGCCCATCCGGGCAGGCCGAACCCAGTACCTACCCCCGGAGCAACCGGATGATCCGCGGGTTGCGGTGTGGCTGCGGCGCGGTGGGGGCTGGTCGCGCAGTTCCCCGCGCCCCTGCGGGGCGCCTGTGGCGTCCGGCGTGCTCGCGTCGCGCCCGCCGCCCCCCCGGCACCACCGCGCCCGCCGCGCGCCCCCTCCGATCCCCGCCGCCCCCCACCCCCTGCGGCAGGATGGACCCCATGGCGAACCGACTGGCCCACGAGACGTCCCCCTATCTTCTGCAGCATGCCGACAATCCCGTCGACTGGTGGCCCTGGTCGGGCGAGGCCTTCGAGGAGGCGCGTCGGACGGGGAAACCGGTACTGCTGAGCGTCGGTTACAGCAGTTGCCACTGGTGTCATGTCATGGCGCACGAGTCGTTCGAGGACGAGCGGACCGCCGACTACCTCAACACGCACTTCGTGAACGTCAAGGTCGACCGCGAGGAGCGCCCCGACGTCGACGCCGTGTACATGGAGGCCGTGCAGGCCGCGACCGGCCAGGGCGGCTGGCCCATGACCGTCTTCCTGACGCCCGACGCCGAGCCGTTCTACTTCGGCACCTACTTCCCGCCCGAGCCCCGCCACGGCAGCCCCTCCTTCCGGCAGGTCCTCGAAGGGGTGCGCGGCGCGTGGACCGAACGGCGGGACGAGGTCGACGAGGTCGCCCGGAAGATCGTGCGCGATCTCGCCGGCCGCGAGATCGGCTTCGGCGACGCGCAACTGCCCGGCGAGGGCGAGCTCGCGCAGGCGCTGCTCGGGCTCACCCGCGAGTACGACGCCACCCACGGCGGTTTCGGCGGGGCGCCCAAGTTCCCGCCGTCCATGGCGGTCGAGTTCCTGCTGCGCCACCACGCCCGCACCGGGTCCGAGGGCGCGCTCCAGATGGCCGCCGACACCTGCGAGCACATGGCCCGCGGCGGCATCTACGACCAGCTCGGCGGCGGCTTCGCCCGCTACTCCGTCGACCGGGCGTGGGTCGTGCCCCATTTCGAGAAGATGCTGTACGACAACGCGCTGCTGTGCCGCGTGTACGCGCATCTGTGGCGGACCACCGGGTCGGACCTGGCCCGCCGGGTCGCCCTGGAGACCGCCGACTTCATGGTCCGCGAACTGCGCACGAACGAGGGCGGGTTCGCGTCCGCGCTCGACGCCGACAGCGACGACGGCACGGGGAAGCACGTCGAGGGCGCGTACTACGCGTGGACGCCGCAGCAGTTGCGTGACGTGCTGGGCGACGAGGACGCGCGCCTGGCCGCCGTCCACTTCGGCGTGACGGAGGAGGGCACCTTCGAGGAGGGCGCCTCCGTCCTGCAACTGCCGCAGAGCGAGGGCGTGTTCGACGCCGCACGGATCGAGTCCGTCAAGGCCCGCCTGAAGGAGGCGCGCGACGGCCGTCCCGCCCCCGGCCGCGACGACAAGGTCGTCGCCGCGTGGAACGGGCTCGCGATCGCCGCGCTGGCCGAGACCGGCGCGTACTTCGAGAGGCCCGACCTCGTCGACGCGGCGCTCGCGGCGGCCGACCTGCTCGTACGGCTCCATCTGGACGAGCACGCGCGGCTCGCCCGTACCAGCAAGGACGGGCGCGTCGGCGCGCACGCGGGGGTGCTGGAGGACTACGCGGACGTCGCGGAGGGGTTCCTCGCGCTGGCCTCGGTCACCGGCGAGGGCGTCTGGCTCGAATTCGCCGGTTTCCTGCTCGACCACGTCCTCGTGCAGTTCACCGACGACAAGTCAGGAGCCCTGTACGACACGGCGGCCGACGCCGAGAAGCTCATCCGGCGCCCGCAGGACCCGACCGACAACGCCACGCCCTCCGGCTGGAGCGCGGCGGCCGGCGCCCTGCTGAGCTACGCGGCCCAGACCGGCTCGGAGCCCCACCGGACCGCCGCCGAGCGGGCGTTGGGCGTGGTCAAGGCGCTCGGGCCGCGCGCCCCGCGGTTCATCGGCTGGGGACTGGCCACCGCCGAGGCCCAGTTGGACGGGCCGCGCGAGGTCGCCGTCGTCGGACCGGGTGACGATCCGGCCACCCGGGAACTGCACCGCGCCGCCCTGCTCGCCACCGCACCCGGCGCGGTCGTCGCCGTGGGCACTGCGGACAGTGACGAACTGCCCCTCCTCGCACACCGGTCACTTGTCGACAATGAACCGACGGCGTATGTCTGCCGTAACTTCACCTGTGACGCCCCGACGACCGACGTCGACCGCCTCCGGGCGGCACTGGGGCGCTGAGCAGGGGAGACACCCGCCACGCCGAGGGTTGATGTGCGCAGGTGTTCGGATACGTCCTACTAGTCCACCGAGCATTCCGAAACACGCTATTTATCAGAACACCTCCCGGACTTCACAGAATCCCCATAGTCTCTGTCCCGGACACGACAGGAGTAACGCGCTGTCGTGACAGGGGGTTCTGGGGATCTGGGGGGATCTTTTGCTGGCGTCCGTCTTCATCGCTGTCGTTTCGCTCGCCCTTTTCTGGATGGCTGCTTTCACCCTGTGGTGGCAGATGCACGCGTGGCGCACGCCCGAGGTGCTCGCCTCCACCCGGTTCAGCAGTCCGGACGGGGGCGAGCACGTGTCCTTCTCGCTGCTGCTGCCCGCGCGACACGAACAGGCCGTCCTCGACCACACGATCCAGCGCCTGCTGGAATCCAGCCACACCGACTTCGAGATCATCGTGATCGTCGGCCACGACGACCCGGACACCACCGAGGTGGCCCGGCGCGCCGAGGCCCGTGACCCGCGGGTGCGCGTGGTCGTCGACACCCACGAGAAGAAGAACAAGCCGAAGGCCATGAACACGGCGCTGCCGCACTGCCGCGGCGACGTCGTCGGAGTCTTCGACGCCGAGGACCAGGTCCACCCGGAGCTGCTCGCGCACGTCGACCACGCCTTCCGCACCACCGGCGCGGACGTCGTCCAGGGCGGCGTCCAGCTCATCAACTTCCACTCCAGCTGGTACAGCCTGCGCAACTGCCTGGAGTACTTCTTCTGGTTCCGCTCGCGGCTCCACCTCCATGCGCAGAAAGGTTTCATCCCGCTGGGCGGCAACACCGTCTTCGTCCGCACGGACGTCCTGTGGGAGGCCGACGGCTGGGACCCCGACTGCCTCGCCGAGGACTGCGACCTGGGAGTACGGCTCTCCAGCGTCGGCAAGAAGGTCGTCGTCGCGTACGACTCCGACATGGTGACCAAGGAGGAGACACCCGGCAGCCTGATGTCGCTCCTCAAGCAGCGCACCCGGTGGAACCAGGGATTCCTCCAGGTCTACCGCAAGAAGGACTGGAAACAGCTGCCCGGCTTCGGCCAGCGCCTGCTCGCCCGCTACACCCTGATGACCCCGTACCTCCAGGCGATCTCCGGCGTGATCATCCCGCTCAACGTGGCCGTCGCGCTCTTCCTCGACGTCCCCGTCGGCATCGCCTTCATCACCTTCCTGCCGGCCGTCACCGCGTTCGTCACCTTCGTCTTCGAACTCGTCGGACTGCACGACTTCGGCAAGCAGTACGGGCTGCGCGTCCGCTTCGTCCACTACCTCAAGCTCGTCGTCGGCGGCCCCTTCTACCAGGTGCTCCTCGCCGGAGCGGCCGTCCGGGCCGTCTGGCGCGAGCAGCGGGGCCGCAACGACTGGGAGCTGACCAGCCACGTCGGAGCGCACCTCACCGACACCGGCCATGAGCGCGGCCACGACTTCGGCGACGACCTCGGCAAGGGCGCCGACATCGCCACCGCCATCGAGGTCACCGCCACCGCACCCGGCGCCGACACCGCTGCCGCCACCGAAGCCGCGGCCGTGACCCGCGGGTCCCGAGAGGACGTCCCTGCGTGACCTCCACCCTCCCCGCGGCGACCGCTACCGAGGTCCCCGCGCAGCGCACACCTGTCCCCAAAACCGGTTCGACACCTCGAACGGCCCCGCCCCGGCTGCGCCGTTCGAAGGCCGACCTGATCCTGTGCGGCGTCCTCCTCGTGGCCGTCATGGCCGTGCAGGGCTGGAACATCGCCGACTACCCGACCCTCAGCGACGACGAGGGCACCTACCTCGCCCAGGCCTGGTCCGTGCAGCAGGGCGACGGCCTCGCCCACTACACGTACTGGTACGACCACCCGCCCCTGGGCTGGATACAGATAGCCGTACTGACCTGGATCCCGGCCCTGCTCAGCCCCGAGTCGATGACGGTCGGCTCGATGCGGATCGTGATGCTCCTGGTCAGCGCGGTGAGCGCGGTCCTCGTCTACGTACTGGCCCGCCGTCTGTCCCTGCCCCGCTGGGCCGCCGCGCTCGCGCTGCTGCTGTTCGGGCTCTCGCCGCTGTCCGTCGTCCTCCAGCGCGAGATCTTCCTCGACAACATCGCGGTGATGTGGACGCTGCTCGCGTTCTGCCTCGCCGCCTCCCCGAGCCGCCATCTCTGGCACCACTTCGGCGCGGGACTCGCCGCGGCGGCGGCGGTCCTCACCAAAGAGACCATGATCTTCGTCCTGCCCGCCGTGCTCGTCACCATGTGGCGCCACAGCCACCGCGACACCCGCAAGTTCGCCCTCACCGGCGCCGTCACGGCCTGCGTCCTGATCGGCATGTCGTACCCGCTCTTCGCCCTCCTCAAGGGCGAGCTGTTCCCCGGCGCCGGACACGTCTCGCTCTGGGACGGCCTCGAATACCAGCTGACCAGGCCCGGTTCGGGCTTCATCCTCGACACGGGCTCCGGCTCGTACGAGGTCCTGCGGTCCTGGCTCTACTACGACCGCATCCTGCCGCTGGGCGGCCTGGCCGGAGCACTGCTCCTCCTGGTCACCTGGCGCTGGTCGGTCACCGCGCGGGCGCTCGCCGGACCCGCCCTGACCGTCGCCGTCCTCGCCCTGGTCGCCCTGCGCCCGAACGGCTACCTGCCCGCGATGTACGTCATCCAGGCCCTGCCGTTCCTCGCACTGGTCCTCGCCGGAGGCGCGGCGAGCGTCGCCCACGGCGTGCTGCGCAGACGGCGTACCGCCGACGAGAGCCCGTACGTCACCCGCGGCCGGTACGCGCTAGCGGCGCTGCTCGTCGCGGTCTCGGCCGTGTACGTCGTGCCGCGCTGGTACGACGGCGCCCGCACCGCCGCCACCACCGACGCCAACGCCCCCTACCGGGCCGCCTCGAAGTGGCTGGCCACCGAGGTCGACGACCCCCGGGACACCCGCGTCCTGGTCGACGACGCGCTCTGGCTCGACCTCGTGCACGCCGGCTACCAGCCCGGCCTCGGCGTCATCTGGTTCTACAAGGCCGACCTCGACCCCGCGGTGACGAAGACGATGCCGCGCGGCTGGCGCGACCTCGACTACGTCGTCGCCTCCCCGACCGTACGGCGCGACGCCGTCGACCTGCCCAACGTCAAGCAGGCGATGAAGCACTCGACACCCGTCGCCACCTTCGGCGAGGGCCCGGACCGCATCGAGATCCGAAGGATCGAGAACGGCGGCGAGGAGAGCCGGGCGAGCAGGGAGAGTACGGCGGGCTCCACGGACGCGGCCGGCTCCGCGGACGCGGCCGGCTCCACGGGCGCGACGGTCACGGAAGGCGGCGACCGATGACGTACGAGTCCATCGACGGGTCCATCGTCCCGGGGGAGCTGCCGGGGGAGTTGAGCGACCCGGCACTGCGCTCGGCCTCCCCGCTCCCCGAGCCGGGCGCGGTCACCGTCGTCGTGCCGACCTTCAACGAGTCCGCCAACATCCGCGAGCTGCTGCGGCAGATCACCGCCTCCGTGCCCGCGCGGCTGCCCTGCGAGGTCGTCTTCGTGGACGACTCCACCGACGACACCCCCGAGGTGATCCGCGAGGCCGCCCGCGACTGCCCGTACCCGGTGACAGTGCTGCATCGCGAACAGCCCGTCGGCGGGCTCGGCGGGGCCGTCGTCGAGGGCATCCGGGCGGCGACCTCCGACTGGATCGTCGTCATGGACGGCGACCTGCAGCATCCACCCTCCCTCGTACCCGAGTTGGTGGCCGCGGGCGAACGCGCCCCCGCCGGACTCGTCGTCGCCTCCCGCTACATCAAGGGCGGCAGCCGCGAGGGACTCGCGGGCGGCTACCGCGTCGCCGTCTCACGCGGCGCCACCTGGCTGACGAAGACACTGTTCCCGCACCGGCTGCGCGGCATCAGCGACCCGATGAGCGGCTTCTTCGCGATCCGCCGCAGCGCGGTCACCGCGGACGTGCTGAAGCCCCTCGGCTACAAGATCCTGCTCGAAATGGCGGTACGGGCCCGGCCCCGCCAGGTCACCGAGGTGCCGTTCGTCTTCCAGGACCGGTTCGCGGGGGAGTCCAAGTCGACCGCGCGGGAGGGCATCCGCTTCCTGCGGCACCTCGCCGGACTGCGCACGGCCTCGCCGGTGGCCCGGATGGTGGTCTTCGGGCTGATCGGCGCGACGGGCTTCCTGCCCAACCTCCTCGGCCTGTGGGCGCTGACGGCCGCCGGGATGCACTACCTGCCCGCCGAGATCGTCGCCAACCAGTTCGGCGTCGCCTGGAACTTCCTGCTCATCGAGCATCTCTGCTTCCGGGACCGGCGGCGGCACCGGCACTGGTGGGACAGGGCGGGCCGGTTCGCGCTCCTCGCCAACGCCGACCTCGTACTGCGCATCCCGCTGATCGCGCTGCTCGTGGGCCGGTTCGGCCTGGGCGCGCTCACCGCCACGGCACTCGCCCTGGTGACGACCTTCGTCCTGCGGTTCGCCGGCACGGAGGCCCTGGTCTATCTGCCACGCAAGGGAGGGCGCACAGGAGGAGCGGCGGACGGGAAGAGCCGCCGCGCAAGGAGCCGCACAGCAAGGAGACCCAGCTGATGTTCGGACGACCCGTACGGCACAGACGCCGTACCACCACCCTGCTCGCCGTCGGAGCCCTCACCTCGGGGCTGCTCCTCTCCGTCCCGCAGCCGGCCTCCGCCGCCAACCTCGTGAAGAACCCGGGCTTCGAGACCGCGGGCACGGGCGGCGACGGCATGCCGTACTGCTGGGAGAAGTCCGGCTGGGGCGACAACGACTTCACCTTCTCCACCGTCGGCGGCGCCCACACCGGCTCCAAGGCCATGAAGGTCGAGCTGACCCGCCGTACCGAGGGCGACCGCAAGGCGCTGATCACCGAGTCCGCCGAATGCGCGCCGGTGGTGAGCGTCGGGAAGCAGTACGACCTCGGGCTCTGGTACAGGTCGACCACCCCGGACACCTCCCTCACGCTCTTCCGGCACGACACGACCGCCGGCTGGCAGTACTGGACCGACCTCAAGACGCTCCCGATCAGCGCCAACTGGTCCGAGGCGACGGTCCGCACCCCCGAGGTCCCCACGGGCACCGACCGCATCAGCTGGGGTGTCTCCGTCTACGGCACCGGCTCCGTGACCACCGACGACTACACGATGGACCAGGTCGCCGACCCGATCCCCGACCCGGTGTGCACCGGCACGGCCGAGCAGTGCGCCAACGGCCGCTGGGACGTGCTGCCCACGCAGAACCCGGTCCGCTCCATGCACTCCGTCGTCCTCAACAACGGCAAGGTGCTGCTCATCGCGGGCTCCGGCAACAGCGAGGAGATGTTCGAGGCGGGCACGTTCACCAGCGCGGTCTACAACCCGGTGAACGGCACGTACAAGCAGATCCCCACGCCCAAGGACATGTTCTGCGCGGGCCATGTGCAGCTCGACGACGGCCGTGTCCTCGTCATGAGCGGCAACAAGGGCTATCCGTCCGCCGACGGCACGATCGGCTACCAGGGCTACAAGGACTCGTACCTCTTCGACCCCGTCACCGAGACGTACAACAAGACCAACGACATGAACGACGGGCACTGGTATCCGTCGGCGACGATCCTCGGCAACGGCGACGTGCTCTCCTTCGGCGGGCTGAAGGAGGACTCGACCGGCTCCGTCACGGCCGAGCGCTGGTCGGACGCCGAGAACAAGTGGCTGCCGCTGTGGCAGGTCAACCAGACCTGGTCGTACTGGGGTCTGTACCCGACGATGGTCCTGATGCAGGACGGCCGCCTCTTCTACACGGGCAGCCACACCTTCGGCAACAACATCCCCGGCACGGGCTCGGCGATCTACGACTACGACGCCAACACCACCACCCAGGTGCCCGGCCTGCAACGCAAGGACGAACGCGACCAGTCGGCCAGTGTGCTGCTGCCCCCGGCCCAGGACCAGAAGGTCCTCACCATCGGCGGCGGCAACATCGACTCGAACCCCGACGCGAACCGGCTGACCGACGTCATCGACCTCAAGTCCGCCGACCCGGCGTACGTCGCCGGACCGCCGCTCCCGCAGGGCACCGTCGACCTCGGCAACGGCAAGGTCCCGCAGACCGGCGCCCAGGGCAAGATGTACGTCTCCGCCGTGCTGCTGCCCGACGGGAAGGTCCTGGAGACCGGCGGCGCCCTGCACAATCGCGCCGACCCGGTGTACGAGTCGTCGCTGTACGACCCGGCGACGAACACCTTCGACCCGGTGGCCGCCGACCCCGAGGCCCGCGGCTACCACTCGTCGGCGTTCCTGCTCCCCGACGGCCGCGTGATGGCCACCGGCGACAACCCCGGCAACGGCAGCTGGAACCACAACGTGTCCGTCTACACCCCGCCCTACCTGCTCAAGGGCCCGCGTCCGGCGATCACCTCGGTCATCGACAACGAATGGACGTACGGCGACACGCAACGCATCACGGTCGACCGGCCCATCGCCCGGGCCGAACTGATCCGCCCGGCCGCGGTGACCCACTCCTCCGACCCGAACCAGCGTTTCGTGGACCTGCCGCTCTCCGTCGACGGCAACAACGTCGACCTGAACGTCACGAGCAACCCGAACATCGCCCCGCCCGGCTGGTACATGCTCTTCGCGGTCGACGCGAACGGGGTGCCGTCGGTGGCGAAGTGGGTCCACCTCCAGGGCCCGTCCGCCCTGGCCGCCGCCTCGGGGGAGGCCGCCTCGGGCCACGTCCACTCCTTCGCGGACTCGCTGGAGGGGAAGGTCGTGAAGCCCGGCAAGAAGCGTGCCGCCGCGAAGGTCAGCCCGACCATCGCGGGCTGCGACCGCCACTACGGCTCGGCCAACGTCTGCGTCCCGACGGTCTTCCCGGACGCGGTCAAGAAGACGACGGCGGCCCGCTGCGCCTGGCTGAAGTCCAACGACTACGGCCCCTTGAAGATCAACGGCAAGGACGATCCCCTGCGCCTGGACCGTAACGGGGACGGCGTGGCGTGCGGAAAGGGAGACGTCAGACGCTGATGTGCGAGTGAGAGTGCGGGTGCGTCGTGGCTGGGCGCGCAGTTCCCCGCGCCCCTAAAAGACGCCGGACGGGCTGATCTTGCAGCCCGTCCGGCGCTTGAGGACAAAGGACGAACGACGGGCCTCAGCCCAGCCGCTTCACCAGCGCCCGGTACTCGTCCCACAGTTCAACCGGCGTGTGCTCACCGAACGTGTTCAGATGCTCCGGCACCAGCGCCGCCTCCTCACGCCAGACCTCCTTGTCGACCGTGAGCAGGAAGTCGAGGTCGGACTCGGAGAGTTCGAGACCCTCCGTGTCGAGCGCGCCCTTCGCCGGCAACACACCGATCGGCGTCTCGACGCCCTCGGCCCGCCCGTCGAGCCGGTCCACGATCCACTTCAGGACCCGGCTGTTCTCGCCGAAGCCGGGCCACACGAACTTGCCCGCGTCGTTCTTGCGGAACCAGTTGACGTAGTAGATCTTCGGGAGCTTCGCCTGGTCCTTGCCCTTGGCGACATCGACCCAGTGGCCCATGTAGTCGCCCATGTTGTAGCCGCAGAACGGCAGCATCGCGAACGGGTCGCGGCGCAGCTCACCGACCTTGCCCTCGGCGGCGGCGGTCTTCTCGGAGGCCACGTTCGCCCCGAGGAAGACACCGTGGTTCCAGTCGAAGGACTCGGTGACCAGCGGCACGGCCGTGGCCCGGCGGCCACCGAAGAGGATCGCCGAGATCGGCACGCCCCGCGGGTCCTCCCACTCGGGCGCGATGATCGGGCACTGCGCGGCGGGCACGGTGAACCGGGCGTTCGGGTGGGCGGCCGGGACGCCGGACTCGGGCGTCCAGTCGTTGCCCTTCCAGTCCGTGAGGTGGGCCGGAGTCTCCTCCGTCATGCCCTCCCACCAGATGTCGTTGTCGTCGGTCAGGGCGACGTTGGTGAAGACGGAGTTGCCCCAGAGCGTCTTCATCGCGTTGGCGTTGGTGTGCTCACCGGTGCCGGGCGCGACACCGAAGAAACCGGCCTCGGGGTTGATCGCGTACAGCCGCCCGTCCTCGCCGAAGCGCATCCACGCGATGTCGTCGCCGATGGTCTCGACGGTCCAGCCGCGGACCGTCGGCTCCAGCATCGCGAGGTTCGTCTTGCCGCAGGCGCTCGGGAACGCGGCGGCGACGTACTTCGACTCCCCCTGCGGCGGCGTGAGTTTCAGGATGAGCATGTGCTCGGCGAGCCAGCCCTCGTCCCGGGCCATGACGGAGGCGATACGCAGCGCGTAGCACTTCTTGCCGAGCAGCGCGTTGCCGCCGTACCCGGAGCCGTACGACCAGATCTCGCGGGTCTCCGGGAAGTGGGAGATGTACTTCGTGGAGTTGCACGGCCACGCGACGTCCGCCTCGCCCTCCTCCAGCGGCGCCCCGAGCGTGTGCACAGCACGCACGAAGAAACCGTCGGAGCCGAGCTCGTCCAGGACCGGCTGGCCCATCCGGGTCATGGTGCGCATGGACACGGCGACGTACGCCGAGTCGGTGATCTCGACGCCGATGGCGGAGAGGTCGGAACCGAGCGGGCCCATGCAGAACGGCACCACGTACATCGTCCGGCCGCGCATCGAGCCGCGGAAGATCCCCCCGTTGCCCTCCTTGCCCTGGAAGACCTCCCGCATCTCGGCGGGGTCCTTCCAGTGGTTGGTCGGGCCGGCGTCCGCCTCGTCCTCGGAGCAGATGTACGTCCGGTCCTCGACCCGGGCGACATCGGTCGGGTCGGAGGCGGCGTAGTAGGAGTTCGGGCGCTTGATCGGGTCGAGCTTCTTGAAGGTGCCCTTGCGGACGAGCTCCTCGCTCAGTCGCTCGTATTCGGCCTCTGAGCCGTCACACCAGACCACACTGTCCGGCTGCGTCAGTTCGGCGATCTCGTTGACCCACGAGATCAGTTCCTGATGGTGGGTGGGGACGGTGTCGGAAGAAGAGGGAGCCGCGATGTCGCGCGCCACGATCGCTCCTAGATGAGGGGTTTTTGTTTTTTGTGCCCCGTGGGGGCTGCGACCCGGATGCTTCACGTAACCGATACTCACTGATCGTGACCGATCGTCACGGATTTTTACCGACCCTTATCGATCTTTTCGGTGGATATCGATCTTCCTGGCGCTCATCCGGTGCCGACCGCACTCATTTGATCATCCGACGGGTCCGCGCATATGTCCAGAGGGCCTCACACCTGAGCAGCGTGAGCATCACCACTCGCCGCCGGACACCCGCGTGAGACGCTGGCCACTTGGCGCACTTCTGACGGTCGGCTGATACGTAACTTACGGTTCCGTAGGTACGATGGATCGCATGACTGCGCCCAGCCCCGACGCCTCAGCGGAATCGCCGGTCGTCGACCGTGTCGCCGAAGCGCTCTCCCTGCCGCACCCCGTCAAACCAAGACTGCGCGGCTGGCTGCACGCCGGAATGTTCCCGGCGGTCCTCGTCTCCGGACTGGTCCTGACGACCCTCGCCGGCTCGACCCGGGCCCGTGCGGCCTGCGCGATCTTCGTCCTGACGGCCTGCCTGCTGTTCGGGGTCAGCGCGATCTACCACCGCGGCACCTGGAGCCCGCGCATGGACGGCGTGCTGCGCAGACTCGACCACGCGAACATCTTCCTGATCATCGCGGGCTCGTACACACCGCTGACGATGCTGCTGCTCCCGGAGAGCAAGGGGAAATGGCTCCTGTGGGGCATCTGGATCGCGGCGCTCGCGGGCATCGCCTTCCGGGTCTTCTGGATCGGCGCCCCACGCTGGCTCTACACCCCCTGTTACATCGCGATGGGCTGGGCCGCCGTCTTCTTCCTCCCCGACTTCATGCGGGCCGGCGGCATCGCCGTCCTGGTCCTGGTGATCGTGGGCGGGCTCCTCTACAGCGCCGGCGGAGTGATCTACGCACTCAAGCGCCCCAACCCGTCACCGCGCTGGTTCGGCTTCCACGAGGTCTTCCACTCGTTCACGCTCGCGGCGTTCATCGCGCACTACATCGGTATCTCGATGGTGGCCTACCAGTACGGATAGCCACGGAGGCTCTCCCCGGCGGCGGCCCTCCCGGCCAGGACACGGCACCGGCTCCGGACATGGCACGGGCCCGAGCCGATGCCCGACAATGACCGCCATGACGGCCGCACGTACTCCGCCTCCCGCCACCGCCACCGCCGCCCGACCCGGGCCAGGACTCCGTGAGCGCAAGAAGATCAGGACACGCACGGCCATCCGTGCCGCGACGTACGACCTGATCCGCGAGCAGGGGTACGACGCGACGACGATCGAGCAGATCGCCGAGCGGGCCGAGGTGTCGCCGTCCACGGTCCTTCGCTACTTTCCGGCCAAGGAGGACATCGTCCTCACGGACGAGTACGCCCCGCTCCTGGTGGCGGAGCTGCGCGCCCGCCCGGCCGACGAACCGTGGCTCGACTCCCTCCGGCACGTGTGCAGGACAGGCCTCGCCCTCGGAGCCCCTGCCTCGGAAGAATCGGAGGCAGCGGAAGAGGAGGAGGCGACCCGGCTGCGCACCAGGCTGATGGTCGAGGTGCCCGCCGTGCGCACCCGGATGACGGAGAACATGGCCGGCACCGGTCGGCTGCTCTGCCAGGTCATCGGCGAGCGCACCGGCCGGGCACCGGACGGCTTCGAGGTGCGCGTCGCCGCGATGTCCCTGGTGGGCGCTCTGACGGAGGCGTCCCTGTACTGGGCCGAGCACGGGCACGAGGACGACCTCGGCGCCCTCGTCGACCGGGCCCTGGACATCCTGGAACAAGGGCTCGCTCCGGGAAAACCCTGAGGCCACGGCCCCGCCCCGCATGTCATCCTGACCCGGTGAACGGACCGGAGATCCACGTCGAATTCGCCCCCGGACTGCGGGTGTTCGTCCCGCACGGACGCCGGTCGGGGGCCACGTCCGTCGCCACCGACGGCTCCTCCACGCTGGGCCATGTCGTCGAGTCGCTCGGCGTCCCGCTGACCGAGGTCGGGGAACTCGTGGTGAACGGCCGCCCGGTGACCGTCTCCCATCTGCCCGTGCCGGCCGACTCCGTCGAGGTGCGTGCGGTCGAGCGCCCCCAGCCGGTGCCGGGGGCCCCGCTGCGATTCCTGCTCGACGTCCACCTGGGCACGCTGGCGCGCAGGCTGCGACTGCTCGGCGTCGACGCGGCGTACGAGTCGCTGGACATCGGCGACCCCGCGCTCGCGGCGAGATCCGCGGCCGAACGACGAGTGATGCTCAGCCGGGACCGGGGCCTGCTGCGCCGCCGCGAGCTGTGGGCGGGGGCGTTCGTCTACAGCACCCGACCGGACGAACAACTACGGGACGTCCTCGGCCGTTTCGCCCCCGACCTGCACCCCTGGACCCGCTGCACCGCGTGCAACGGACTGCTCACGGAGGCCTCGAAGGACGAGGTCGCCGAGCAACTCCGAGGCGGCACGCGACGGTCGTACGACGTGTTCGCGAAGTGCGCGGGGTGCGGGCGGGCGTACTGGCGGGGCGCACACCACGAGCAGCTGCAGGCGATCGTGGACCGGGCGCTCACGGAGTTCGGCCCCGACTGAGCCCCCTTCTCCCGACTACGCCCGGTCCTCCAGATAACGGGTGTGGGACTCCTGCCGCCGGGCCTCCGTCTCGCGCAGACCGGCGGCCAGGGCCTCCGCCTCCTCGTGCAGCAGCGTGAGCTGTCGCTCAAGATGCCGCTCGGGCGCCTCCGTACCGGGCGCCAGCCGCACCCACCACCGCGTCCGTACGAACGTGTCGACGGCCTCCGGCACATCCGTCCGCACGGCCCGCGACAGGGCGTGCACCCCCTCCGGGTCCTGCGTGAGGATCTCCGCGACCCACCCGGGATCGAGCAGCGCCGCCAGCAGCTCGGTCAGCTCGGTGAGCCGCCCGGCGGCGGCGGGCGGCAGCTCGACGTCCGCGAGGTAGGCCCGCAGCTTCCCGAAGTCGGCCCGGATCTCGTCCAACTGCGCGGACGGATCGGGGAAGTCCGGCAGCGGCGGCCGCTCCGGCGGGGCGATCAGCGCGCCCGCCCCGTACAGACCCACGACGACGACGGGCCAGTACGCCCCCGCGACCCCCGCGAAGGTCAGCCCGAGACCGGCGATCCCGCAGGCGCTCCCGGTGAGGTTCTTACGGGACTCCAGATAGCCGAGGATCCTGTTGGCCTTATGGGCCCTGTCAGCCTTATTGGTAGCCACGGATCTCCTTGAAGGCGCCGTCCAGGGAGCCCTGCTGCGCGTCGAAGAGACGGCCGCCGGTCAGCTCGGCGATGTGTTCCAGCTCGCCGCGGTCGGAGTCGCCGAACAGGATCGGGAAGACGGGAATCCGCCGCTCGTCCGCGGACAGCCGCCCGTAGAACGCGTCGAACTCCGCCGGGCTCGCGCCCTTCGTGTTCTCGCCGTCCGTCATCAGCACGACCGACGTGAACGTGTCACCGTCGGCCCCCAACTGCTCGTACGCCTTCTGCAGCGACGTATAGATCGCGGTGTCGCCCTCCGCGGTGAGCGCCCGCGTGTCACGGCGGATGCCGTCGAGCCCCGCGCGCGGGTCCTCGGGCCGCACCACATGCGTGCGTACGCTCTTGACGGCCGAGCCGAACGGCATCAGCGTCACCTCCTCGCGTTCGCGGAAGTCGCCGGTGAGGTCGGTGAGCGCCTTCTTCAGCCGCCCGAGCCGCCCGTCCTCACCCATCGAGCCCGAGGTGTCCAGCACGTACACGGTCCGCGAGGGCCGGCGCAGCTTGTTCTCGTACGAGTCGAGGAGCCCGTCGGCGACGGAACGGCTGCCCGGGAACGGCAGTTCGCGCCGCCGGGTGGTGTCGAGCCCCGCGGCGGGCCGCACGGAGGGCACGACGGGTCGGCGCAGCGTCCGCTCGGTGATCAGCCGCTGGGTCGCCGGGGTACGCAGGGCCTCGGTGAGCCGCCTGACGTCCTCCCGGACCTCCTGACCCGTGTTCGTGAGCGAGGAGAGCGGATAGTCGGCGGTGACGACGCCGTCCCGCGGCCGGATCACCGTCAGGTCCTTCCTCGACTTCAGCACCGACTCGTAGTTGAGCAGCGCGTCCACGTCACCGCGCCGGTCGTACGCCTGCGCCAGCCAGCCCGACGACCCGGACGTCAGCTTCTGCCCCTTGAAGAACTCCGCCAGCCGGGGCGTGGCCTCCTGCACGTCGGCGTCCGTCAGCGCGGACTGGGCGTCGGACAGGCCCGAGGCCACGGACACGAGGGTGGAGAAGCCCGAGTTCGAGCGGGACGGGTCGGTCATGCCGTAGGTCAGGCCGCCGTCGTGCACCGCCTTCTCGATGTCGGCCCAGGTGACGTCCTCGGGCTTCCACTCCAGCTTCCGTACGGTGGCGGCCTTCACGCCGATGGCCAGCGGGCTGGACATCACCGGGGTCTGGGACACGACCTGCCGTGCGGCGGCGGGGGTGAGGCGGAGGTAGTCGTTCGAGGACAGCCAGACGGCGTCGTACGCGCCCTTCGCCCTGCCCTTCGCCAGGAGGTCGACGGCGTCGAGCGTGCCGATGTAGGTGGGCTCGACCTTGATGCCGGTGTCTTTGTGGACCTGGTCCAGGACGGGCTTCATGTCGATGAGTTCGCTTGATGCGAGTATGCGGAGGGTTCCTGGGGCCTGTTCCTTGGCAGGGTCGGCCCCCTCTGCGGCTGTGCATCCGGCCGTCACCAATACCAGCGCGATGGCGGCCGCGGCCCGGTGGGTGGTCCGTGCCCACCCGTTCCGCCCTGCGGAACGCCTGCCCACAGACCACGGGGACGGGTGCGTGTCCGCGGACCACCTGGGTGGGGACGGGTGCGGACGCCTGGCCGCGGGCCCGCGGGGTGCAGGAGTGCGAGGGTCTCTCATGTGAGGTGGCCTCCGTCCAGGGCGCCCTGTGCGCGGCTGCGTTCCAAGTACGCCGTGGCGTGCTGGAGTTCCGAGGTGAGGGACTCCACCGTCGCCGCCATCGTCTCCGTGGCCTGGGCCTTGTACGTGTCGATGGTGTCGAGGGTCTGGTAGATCTGCTGGAAGGCCGAGCGGAGCGTTTCCGCTCCCACGGCCGGGTCGGCGGCGATGCGCTGGATCTCGCCGCTCTGGGTGGCGAGCATCTCCGCGTTGCCGCGGATGAGGTCCTCCGTCGTGCCGCGCAGCGCGTTGACCTGCTCGACGACCTTGCGCTGGTTGTCGAGGGCCGAGGCGAGCATCACCGAGATGCGCAGCGCGGAGACCGTGGTGGTGGCCGCGCGGTCGACGCCCTTGATCAGCTCCTCGTTGTTGCGCCGGACCACGTCCATCGCCAGATAGCCCTGGGCGCACACCGCGAGCTGGGTGAGCAGGTCCTGGTGCTTCTGCCGTACGGGAAACAGGACGTCGGCGCGCAGCGTGTCCGCCTGGGCGGGATCCTGCGCCTCCACCCCGCCGATGTGGGCCTCGACCGCCGTGTCCAGTGCCTCGGTCAGGACGACGTACTCCTGGAGCTTGCCCATCGAGTCCCAGAGGCGGACGCGTTCGGTCTGCAGGGCGGCGTTGTCGCGCCGCAGTTCGTCCTGGCCGCCGCGCAACGAGCCCACGATTCTGTTCAACGTGCCCTGCGCGGAGGCGTACTTGGCCACATGGTCCCGGAGCTTGTTGCCGCCGGGCAGCCGGGACAGCAGCTTGCGGGCCTTGCCGCCGGGCAGTTCGCGCGGGTCCAGGTCCTCGACGGTGCGCCGGAGTTCGACGAGGGAGGACGAGACACGGGACTGGGCGTCCTCGCCGTTCGCGGGCAGGGCGCGGATCGTGCGCTCCAGCATGCGGTTCGACTGGGCGGCGGCGCCGCGCATCTCACCGGAGCCGAGTGCGACGATCTCGCCGATCTTCCCGGCGAACGCGGGGGAGCGGGCGTCGAGCACGGCGAGCCCGTCGACGTACTCGGCGGCCTTGCGCGCCATGTCCGTACGCACGGACTCGTCGACCGGTACGAGCCCGCCGGCCTTCTCCTTCGGCACGGCGGCGACGGCCTCGGGAGGAGTGAGAGTGAAGGTGTCGTCGTTCGTGTTCGCGTTGTCGCTCACGTGCTGTTCCCCCTAGTCCCGGGCCCGGCGTGCCATCTCGTGCAGCACCTTGGAGGCGGGCACGGGCACCTGCCGGACGCCGGTCAGCGTCTGGTTGAGGTAGGTGGTGTGGGCGTCGGTGGCCGCCGTGAACTCGGCGGCGGCGCCCTGCGGCCGGAACCCGTGCCGTACCGCGAGCCTGCGCAACTCCTTGTCCGTCCCCAGCAGTTCACCGAGGGCGCGTCCCTCCGGCGTGAGGGGGACGACCGTGTGGTCGCTGTTGGCGGTGGTGTCCGGGTAGAGAACGACCAGGTCGTCGACGCCCTGGCCGTCGGCGAGGAGGGCGGCGACCTGGGACTCGTACACGAGGACCAGCGGGTTGCCGACGCCGCTGACGAAGTCGCGGAAGGCCGCGTCCGTGCTGGTCTGCTGGGAGCCCTGGACACTGATCAGCTTGCGCATGAGGGGCGCGGTGCGGCCGACGGCGGCGGCACCGTCGGCGACCCGGCCGCCGTCGGCCACGTAGGAGGCTGCGGCGAGGTACAGGGCGCCGGAGTTCGAACTGGTCGGATCGGTGGAGGAGATGAACAGCGTGCCGCTCAACTCGCCGTGCTTCTCGCTCCCCTTCAGCTGCTGCCAGGTCCGGTCGGCCTCGGCGGCCTTGAGGTAGGCACCCATGTTCAGAGTGCCGTTGCCCTTCTCGCCCAGGGCCGCGAGACCGTTGGCGGCCAGTACCTCGGCGGCGCTGCGGTGCGCCACGACCACGAGGGGCGAGTAGAAGGGGCGCGGCAGGGGCTGCCGTACGTGGTACTTCGAGGCCAGTTCCCCGGCGGGCGCCTGGCTGGAGGGGAACGCGAAGTCGTACCCCTTGAGGTCGAGTCCCTCCATGGCCCAGGACCCGGAGGTCTCCGTCTCCACGGTGTAGCCCCTGGCAGCGAGGGCCTTCACCACATCCGGGTCGGCGAAGAACTCCGCCTTCTCCGACCCGATCACTCCCTGCACGGTCTTCGTTGCCGTGCTGCTGTCCTGGTCTTCGCGGCCCGCTACGACGGCTGCTGCCACTCCGCCGATCAGGAATACCGCCAGGACGATGGCGATGATTCGTCTCACATCCGGAGCGTGCTCCCGGAACTCAACGTTCCTCGTCGCATCGCATGAACACGGGGTGACGACCGCATCCCAGTACGCAACCGGACGCCAGCCTTCCCCTTGAGGCTCGCGCCCTCATCCCCCCTGGTCCTCAAACGCCGGACGGGCTGAAGGAGGTCCCGGCTTCCGACCGCCGGCCCAAGAACTCGGGGCCCAGCCCCCGAACCCCCGGTCCTCAATCGCCGGACGGGCTGAAAGAACCCCCGGACCCCCAGCCCCCAAGCGCCGACCGGACGGGTTGAAAGACGTCAGGGGGCGTGCGAGTCCGGTCTCCCCGCGGGTCAAGGACTCGGGGGCCAGCCCCCGAACCCCCGGTCCTCAATCGCCGGACGGGCTGAATGATCCCCGGACGGGCTGAACGGTTCCCCAGGACAGACGAGCTGAAAGGCCACCGCACAGACGGGGTGAAGGCCGCCTGGGCTGGAGGATTGCAGGGCGCAGCCCTGCCTCTTAGGGGCGCGGGGAACTGCGCGATCAGCCCCCACCTGGCCGCAGGTGACAGGAAACGCTCGCACGCAGTGCGAAAAAGGGTCGCGCCCCAGGGCGCGACCCTTCACCGCACGCATGGCTCCCGGTCCGCACGTCGCTGCGGGTGCGTGCGGACCGGGGCCGATCGGGGGAGCCGGCGGCTCAGCCGACCGTGAGCGCCGGTTCCGCGACGGGAGTGGCGACGGCAGCCGCATGCACATCCATGCGCTGCGCGGCCAGGATCGCCCCCGCCGTATCCGCCCGCGACGCGGCGACGACAAGCGCACGCCCCGCCAGGGCATGCGCCCGCTGATGCAACCCGGCGGACGTCGCCCCGCGGCCGCCGCCGACGACCGCCGCGCGAACGGGCGCACGCCCCCCACGCAGCCGCGTCACCTGCTCGGCCAGCCGTTCCGCGGCGACATCGAGCTCGGCGGAGGCGGACGGTTCGAGCCCGCGGAGCTCGTCCGTGACCGCGAGCAGTGCCGCCAGATGACCGGCGAGCTGGATGTCCAGCTCCTCCTCGCGCGACCGATGGGGAAAGTCGGCGGTGCCGGCCATCGTGTGGACCGACTTGGTGCGAATCGGTTCGTACATGGGAGATGGCCTCCTGTGCTCTGACAGGAAGCCATCCTAGCTTAGATTTCGTCTAAAGTTGAGCAAACTCCGAAAACGCAGCCACCCAACCACGCAGGGTGACCAGGCGTCAGTTCTGTCCGTACCCGTCCAGGAAGTTCCCGATCCGGGTCACCGCGTCCGTCAGGTCCCGGGCGGTCGGCAGGGTGACGACCCGGAAGTGGTCGGGTTCCGGCCAGTTGAAGCCCGTCCCCTGCACGACCATGATCTTCTCCGTGCGCAGCAGGTCCAGCACCATCCGCCGGTCGTCCTTGATCTTGTAGACCTTCGGATCGAGACGCGGGAAGAGATAGAGCGCACCCTTGGGCTTCACGCAGGTCACGCCCGGGATCTGGGTCAGCAGCTTGTGCGCCACGTCCCGCTGCTCGCGCAGCCGCCCACCGGGCAGGACGAGATCGTTGATGGTCTGCCGACCGCTCAGAGCGGCGACGACACCGTGCTGACCGGGCATGTTCGCACAGAGCCGCATGTTGGCGAGGATCGTCAGCCCCTCGATGTACGAGTCGGCGTGCGCGCGCGGCCCGGAGATGGCCATCCACCCCACCCGGTACCCGGCCACGCGGTACGCCTTCGACATCCCGTTGAAGGTGAGGGTGAGCAGGTCGGGGGCCACCTTGGCGGTCGGGGTGTGCACGGCCTCGTCGTACAGGATCTTGTCGTAGATCTCGTCCGAGCAGACCAGCAGGTTGTGGCGGCGGGCGATGTCGGTGAGGCCCCGCAGCATCGCCTCGTCGTAGACCGCGCCCGTCGGGTTGTTCGGGTTGATGATCACGATCGCCTTGGTGCGGTCGGTGACCTTCCGCTCCACGTCGGCGAGATCGGGCATCCAGTCGGACTGCTCGTCGCAGCGGTAGTGGACCGCGGTGCCGCCGGAGAGGGAGACGGCGGCGGTCCACAGGGGGTAGTCCGGCGCGGGTACGAGGACCTCGTCGCCGTCGTCCAGCAGGCCCTGCATCGCCATCACGATCAGCTCGGACACGCCGTTGCCGATGAAGACGTGCTCGACGTCCGTCTCTATGCCGAGGGTCTGGTTGTGCATCACCACGGCGCGGCGGGCCGCGAGCAGGCCCTTCGCATCTCCGTAGCCGTGCGCCGACGAGACGTTGCGGAGGATGTCCTCCAGGATCTCCGGGGGGCACTCGAAGCCGAACGCCGCGGGGTTTCCGGTGTTCAGCTTGAGGATGCGGTGGCCTGCTGCTTCCAGCCGCATCGCCTCCTCAAGGACCGGGCCCCGGATCTCGTAACAGACGTTGGCGAGCTTGGTCGACTGGATCACCTGCATGTTCGTGAGCTTACGGGCGGGTAGGGGGTGTCGCGCCGTGTTTTCCACCACGTGAGACGTCCGTCTTGGGGCGGGTGTGTGCGGGTGCGGGTGCCGGCTGGCGGCTGTGGGGTGGGTGCGGGTCGGTGGGGGCTTGTCGCGCAGTTCCCCGCGCCCCTTGGGGGGTGGGGGCGTCGGTCGGGTTTCGCCTGCGGGTGGGTGGGGGTCGCCCGCGCAGTTCCCCGCGCCCCTGTCGGGGTGCGCCTTTAGGGCGCGCGGGGAACTGCGCGGCCAGCCCCCACCCACCCGCAGACGACACACGCGGGTCACCCCCACGCGGCCCCCACACCCCCGGCGGCTGGAAATGGGTTCTTGTCGGGGTGAGGGCGGGTCATCAGAATGCGCATGACAAAAACGGGAAGTGGTCGGAAGATCTTCGGCCGCTCACGTCACAAGAGGGGACCCCCACATGAAAAAGCCTCTCCTTGCCGCGCTCGGCGCCCTGATGATCACAGGGACCGGCCTGGCAGCACCGGCGGTGGCCGCCACGGAGACGGACACCGCCACCACCGCACCCGCGGCCATCCAGGCCGTCACCTTCGCCGGCACCGTCTCGCTCAGCAACTGCTCCGGCTCCGTCGTGCGCTTCCCCGACTCCGAGGACGACGACCCGGCGCTGGTGATGTCGAACGGCCACTGCCTGGAGACCGGTTTCCCCGCGGCCGGCGAGGTCATCGTCGACCAGGCCTCCACCCGCACCTTCGGCCTGCTGAACTCCGCCGGCACCCGCGTCGCCACCCTGCGCGCCAGCAAGATCACGTACGCCACCATGACCGACACGGACGTCTCGCTCTACCAGCTCACCACCACCTATGGGGCGATCAAGACCTCGTACGGCATCAGCCCACTGACCCTCAACGACACGCACCCGGTCGCCGGCACCGCCATCACGGTGGTCTCCGGCTACTGGAAGCGCACGTACGCCTGCAACGTCGACGGCTTCGCCTACCGCCTCAAGGAAGGTGTCTGGACCTGGAAGGACTCGGTCCGCTACACCTCCGCCTGCCAGACCATCGGCGGCACCTCGGGCTCACCCGTGATCGACAACGCCACCGGCAACGTCGTCGCCGTCAACAACACCGGCAACGAGGACGGCGGTCGCTGCACGGACAACAACCCGTGCGAGGTGGACGAGAACGGCACCGTCACCGTCCGCGCGGGCATCAACTACGGCCAGGAGACCTACCAGATACCCGCCTGCTTCGGCCTGGACAGCAAACTCGACCTGAATGCCAGCGGCTGCACCCTGCCCAAGCCGTAACCGGTCGGCCGACAGGGCGGGCGGTCAGCCAGTGGTACGGCGGACCGCCCGCCCCGCGAGCACATCCGTCCGCCGCCCGTCCTCGATCACGAACCGCCCGTCGATCAGGACATGCGGGATGCCGGTCGGCAGCGTACGAGGCGCGTCGAACGTGGACCCCGCGGCGACCGTCTCCGGGTCGAAGAGCACCAGATCCGCCCGGTACCCCTCCCGCACGAGCCCGCGGTCGGGCAGTCGCAGCCGCGCCGCCGGACGCGAGGTCAGATGGGCGACACACTCCTCCAGGCTCAGCACACCCAACTCCCGCACATATTTCCCGAGGTACTGCGGGAAGGTGCCGTACGCCCGCGGATGCGGCTTGTCACCGCGGAGAATGCCGTCCGAGCCGCCGGTGTGCACGCGGTGCCGCATGATCGTCCGCACGTTCTCCTCGTGCCCCACGTGCTGAAGGATCGTCGACCCGAGATTGTCGTCGAGCAACAGCCGACGCGCGGTCGTCCACGGCGCCTCGCCCCGCGCGTCCGCGGACTCCTGAACGGTCCGCCCCACATAGGACCCGAGTGCCGGATCGGCGACACCCGAAATCTCAATGGTGTTCCACTCGATGGGCACACCATGACACCCGTCAGCCCCCACCACCTCCATATGGTGCCGAATCCGCTCGGCCGCCCCGCCCGCCCCCTCATCCCTCAACCGGCCCAGAATGGCCTCCGGCCCACCCTCACTCGCCCAACTGGGCAGCATCGCCACAAGAGTCGTACAACCAGGCGTGTACGGATACGTATCAAGACTGATGTCCGCCCCACCGTCCAAAGCCTCGTCAAGCAGCGCCAACAGTTCAGGCCCCCTTCCCTTATTGACGCCGAAGTTCATGGTGGCGTGTGCGAGATGGAGTGAGCACCCGGCCTCGCGTGTCAGCTCCACCATCTCCCGGTAGGCGTCCAGGGCGCCGGCGCCGTACGACCGATGGTGCGGGCAGTAGTAGCCGCCGTACTCGGCGACGACCCGGCACAGCTCGGTCAGCTCGGCGTCCTTGGCGTACATGCCGGGGGTGTACGTGAGCCCCGACGACATGCCGACCGCGCCCTCACGCATCCCGTCGGCGACCAACTGCCGCATCCGCCGCAACTCTTCGGGCGTCGCCTCCCGGTCGTCCCAGCCGACGGCGAGCATCCGCACAGCACCCTGAGGAATCAGATAGGCGGCGTTGACAGCGATCCCCTCACCACCGAACCCATGGTCCAGGCGGTCGAGGTATCCCCCCACCGAGCGCCAGCTGAAGTCGATGTCGTCGCCGCTGCCGTTCCAGCCGGTGATCGCGCGGCGCACCTCGGCGAGCGTGCGGTCGTCCACGGGGGCGTACGACAGCCCGTCCTGCCCGATGACCTCCAGGGTGACCCCCTGGGCCACCTTCGCGCTGTGATCGGGATCCCGCAGCAGGGCCAGATCGCTGTGGGCGTGCATGTCGATGAACCCGGGAGCCAACACCAGCCCCTCGGCATCCACCACCCGACGGGCAACGGGCCTCAGACACCCGGCAGCAGCCGCCTCCTGCACCACGGTCGTGATCCTGCCGCCCTCGATCCCCACGTCGGCCCGGAAGGAGGGGCCTCCGCTGCCGTCGACGACGTCCACGTCACGGATGACGAGATCCAGCATGGCGAACTCCTAGAAATAGGTGCGGACGTAGTCGACGACGGTGCCGTCCTGCTCCACCACAGGGATCAACTGCCACTTGTCGAACGAGGTACAGGGATGCGAGAGCCCCATCCCCACCCACTCACCGACCTCCAACGCAGCGCCCTCGTCGGTCCGGATCCACGCGTGCTGATCGGACAGAGAGACAACACGAACACCATCGGCCGGCCGCTCACCCCCCTCCCCCCGCACGACCTGCACGACGGGCAGATCCAGGTCGTAGGCGGCATCGCGCTTGCCGGCGTTGGCGAAGGCCTGCTCGGCCGAGGGCCGGGAGACGACCTGAGCCCAGAGCCGGAAAGCGGGCAGCAGAGCACCCTCCTCAGGAACCCGCACAAAGGGCGTCACTTCCCGGTAATGCCCGTCATCGTGCGAGACATAGGCACCCGATCGCAGCACCTTCAGCGCAGGCAGCGACAGCTCAGGCACCTCGGCAAATACATCGGCCACAGCATCGAACCAGGCGCTGCCACCCGCACTCACCACGATCTCGTCAAGCCCCGCCCCCGCAAAGCGCCCCGCCATGTCGAAGTCCACGACCAGGCCGGTGAGCCGCCGCAGCCAGGCCCGTACCCGCTCGGGGTCGGCGTCCGGCACCTCACCCTCGTACCCCGCGACCCCCACCAGCCGAAGCGTGTCCACACCGGCCACGGCATCGGCGACGACCCGGCACTCGGCCTCGGTCCGCACGCCGGTCCGGGCGCCCTCACCGGCCGCAAGCTCGACGACGACGTCAACGGGCCGTGAGGAGAGCCCCCGCAGCGCGGCATCCATCAACTCGACCCCCCGCACGGAGTCGACGTAACAGACGAACCGGAACGAGGGATCGGCAGTCAGCTGGGCGGCAAGCCACTCAAGCGCGGCCGCATCGACCAACTCATTGGCCAGAAAGACCCGCTGGACACCGAAGGCGCGGGCCACCCGCACCTGATGCGGCACGGCGAGCGTGATGCCCCAGGCCCCGTGCTCGATCTGCCGCCAAAAAAGCTGGGGAGCCATGGACGTCTTGCCGTGCGGAGCGAAAACAAGACCGTGCCGCTCCGCGTACGTCTCCATCAGCCGCAGATTGTGCTCAAGCCGCTCGGCGGACAGGGCGAGCAACGGCGTGGTGAACCCACCGCTGAACAGATTGCGGCGCTCACGGGCCAGCTCGCCGACGGTCAGCCCCTCGGCGTCGGGCGGCAGGCCCTTGAACCGATGGTCGACAGTCTCATCGGCGAGCGAGGCAAGACCTTCCCTGCCACGAGCAGAGACGGAGTCGGCGGCCATAGTGCGAGCCTCCTTCATAGAGGCCATTGCATTCTCCGCAACGGCCATTGCGTATCACGCTTACTGCTGTCTAACATCTCGGCCAACGCCGGGTCAACGGAGCCGCCCAGACCCACGGCAGAGACAGGAGCCCCCACCACCGTGACCGCCACCGGACCGTCCGAACGCGACGACACCCAGCGCCCTCCGGCCGCGGCGGAGGTCGTCACCCTCGGCGAGTCCATGGTCACGTTCCTCCCCTCCCGCCCGGGCCGCCTCGCCGACGTACCGACGTTCGAGCGCGCGATCGGCGGCGCGGAATCCAACGTGGCGTGCGTCCTGGCAGCCGCAGGCCACACCACCAAGTGGGTCAGCAGGGTCGGCGCGGACGGCTTCGGCGACCACCTCCTGGAGACGATCGGGTCCTACGGCGTGGACACCTCCGCCGTGGAACGCGACCCCACCCGCCCCACAGGCATCTACTTCCGCACGGCCGGCGACAGAGCGACAGACGCCCACGAAGTGGCGTACTACCGCGCAGGCTCCGCGGCTTCAGCCATGTCCCCCACCACGGTCGACCTCAAGACCCTCCAAGCGACGGACATCCTCCACCTCTCCGGCATCACGGCAGCCCTCTCCACCACCTGCCTGAGCCTCCTGAAATCCCTAACGGCCCACCCCACCCGCCCAAGCCACCCCACCCGCCCGTTGATCTCCTTCGACGTGAACTACCGACAGGGTCTCTGGCCGGACGCCACCACGGCGGGCGACACCCTCCTCGCCCTGGCCCGAGGCGCGGACCTGGTCTTCGTGGGCGAGGACGAGGCAGAGGAGGCCTGGGGCATCACAGGCGGCCCCACAGCCATCCGAGAGGCACTCCCGGAACCCCGAACCCTGGTGATCAAGAACGGCAGCCAAGGCGCCACGGTCTTCGAGTCGACCCCCTCCACGCACCCGCACGCGCCCACGGACGCGAGGGGGCGTACCGGGGGGTGTTCGCCCGCAGGCGCCGGTGCGTCCACCGCCCTCCCCTCCAAAGCCCCCTCTTCCGCACCGGACCGAGGACGGACACCCCCCGGTACGCCCCCGCCCCGCCCCCCACGCGAGGGCGACACAGTGACAGAGGCCAACGCCCTCAAGGTGGACGTAGTGGCCACAGTGGGAGCAGGAGACGCCTTCGCGGCAGGCTTCCTCTCGGCGACCCTCCGCGGCCTCCCCCCGAAGCACCGCCTCCGCCACGGCCACCTCATGGCCGCGGCAGCCCTCACCACCTCCGGAGACCTGGCCGCACCCCCCTCCCGCGCCCACGCCGACCGCCTCGCCGCCCTGGACGACACGGAGTGGGGGAGACTTCGACTCGCCCCTGGCTGGACGAACACCGCAGACCGGGCCCAGGAGGAGGTACCGACCCCATGAGCCAGACAGTCGACCGAGCGCTGAGCATCCTGCCGCTGCTCGCCGAGGGCCCCGCCGACCTAGGACAGGTCGCCGACCGCCTGGACGTCCACAAGTCCACCGCCCTCCGGCTCCTGCGCACCCTCCACGAACACGGCCTGGTCTACCGCCAGTCCGATCAGCGCTACCGCCTGGGCGCCCGCCTCTTCGCGCTCGCGCAGGAAGCCGTGGAGAACCTGGACGTCCGCGAGATCGCCCACCCCCACCTCGTACGCCTCAACGAAAATATCGGCCACACGGTCCACCTGGCGGTCCACGAGGACGGCGAGGTCCTCTACATCGACAAGGTCGACAGCCGCTACCCGGTCCGCATGTACTCCCGCATCGGCAAACCGGTAGCGATCACCGTGGCCGCCGTGGCGAAGCTCCTCCTCGCGGACCTCCCCGACCCCGAGCGCCGCGCCTTCGCGGAGAAGCTCGACTACCCCATGTACACGGCCCGTTCGACCCCCAGCGCCCCCGCCTTCCTGCGGGAACTGGACAAGGTCGGAGAACAGGGCTGGGCCACCGACCTCGGAGGCCACGAGGAGTCCATCAACTGCGTGGCCGCCCCCATCCGGGGCACCGACGGACGCGTAGTGGCAGCGATGTCCGTCTCGGCCCCGAACGTAGTGGTCACGGCGGACGAACTCCTCACACTGCTCCCCCTGGTCCGCCGCACCGCGGAGGCCATCAGCGCCGAGTACTCAGGCAAGAACCCGACGAAGGAACACAGCTCATGACCGACAAGACCGCCCTCACCCCCAAGACCCACACCACCCCGCCCGCGAAGTTCTCGCACGGCGTCAGGAAGGGCAACATCCTCCAGGTCGCGGGCCAGGTCGGCTTCCTGCCCGCGGTGGAGGGCCAGCCGCCGACCCCCGCGGGACCGACCCTGCGCGAGCAGACGCTCCAGACGCTCGCCAACGTCAAGGCGATCCTCGAAGAGGGCGGCGCCTCCTGGGACGACGCGATGATGATTCGCGTCTACCTCACGGACGTGGACCACTTCGCAGAGATGAACGCGATCTACAACGAGTACTTCGAGGACCAGAAGCTCACCGTACCCCCGGCGGCCCGCACCACGGTCTACGTGGGCCTGCCCGCGGGCCTCCTGATCGAGATCGACGCCTTGGCGGTCCTGACCGCGTAAAACGCCGCCCCACCCCCCACACCCCCCCCGCACGACGTACGGCGATACCCCCTGCCCAAAAACATGCTCCAAACCCCACCCCAAACCCCACCCCAAACCCCACCCCCCGCCCCGGCCCCACCCCACACCCTGCCCCGAAGAAGAGGCCCTCCCCATGACACCGCTCCTCGCAGCAGCCCCACCAGCCCCAGAAACCCCACCCCACACAGGAGGCCTGCTCCTCCTCCTGGACGGCACGGCAGGACTCCTGACCGTCGCGGCCCTGGGCATCGTTCTTCTGCTGGTCCTGATCATCAAGGTCAGACTCCAGCCGTTCGTAGCCCTGCTGGCGGTCTCCATAGCCGTGGGCCTCTCCGCCGGCCTCTCCGTCACGGAACTCTTCGGCACGGTCCAGCGATCGGCGTCCGTCTCGATGATCGAGTCGGGCATGGGCGGCATCCTCGGCCACGTGGCGATCATCATCGGCCTGGGCACGATGCTGGGCGCGATCCTGGAGGTGTCGGGCGGAGCAGAGGCACTCTCCACCCGCCTGCTGAACCTCTTCGGCGAGAAGCGGGCCCCGCTCGCCATGGGCCTGACCGGCCTGATCTTCGGCATCCCGGTCTTCTTCGACGTGGGCATCTTCGTCCTGGCGCCGATCGTCTACGCGGCAGCCAAGCGCTCGGGCAAGTCGATCCTGCTGTACTGCATGCCGCTGCTCGCGGGCCTGTCGATGACGCACGCGTTCCTGCCCCCGCACCCCGGCCCGGTGGCCGCAGCGGGCCTGTTCAAGGTGGACCTCGGCTGGGTCATCCTGATGGGCATCGTCGTGGGCATCCCGGCGGTCCTCGCGGCCTGGGCGTACGCGGCCTGGATCGGCAAGCGCCTCTTCGTCCCCGTACCGCAGGACATGCTGGAGGCGGCGGACGAGGCGAAGGCGGCGGTGGCCGAGGAGCGCGCGGCCCGCCGGGCGGCAGCCCGCTCCACGGGAACACCCGACAACGCGGCCGCAGGCGAAGCGGGAACTGTCGCCACCACCACGACCCCCGACGACTACGCGGAAGAACCGGTCTCCCTCCCCACGGTCTTCCTCATCATCGGCACCCCCCTGCTGCTGATCCTGGCCGCGACGTTCTCCTCGATCGCGCTGGACCCCTCGACCTTCCGCTCGGTCGTCGAGTTCTTCGGCCACCCCTTCGTCGCGCTGACGATCGCGCTGCTGATGGCGTACTACCTGCTGGGCATCAGGCGCGGCTGGTCCCGCAAGTCCCTCGAAACGGTCTCCACGTCATCCCTCAAGCCGGTGGGCAACATCCTGCTGGTGGTGGGCGCGGGCGGGGTCTTCGGCGCGGTTCTCAAGGGCTCGGGCATCGCGGACGCGCTCGCGGACACGTTCAACGACGTGGGCCTGCCGGTCATCGTGCTGGCGTACCTGATCTCGGTCGTCCTGCGCGTCGCCCAGGGTTCGGCAACGGTGGCGATCGTCACCACGGCGGGCATCGTGGTCCCGCTGGTGGAGGGCCAGGACCTGTCCCAGGCGCACCTGGCGCTGATCATCATGGCGATCTCGGCCGGTTCGATCTTCGCCTCGCACGTCAACGACGGCGGCTTCTGGATCGTCGCCAAGTACTTCGGCATCAGCGAACGCGACACCCTCAAGTCGTGGACGGTCCTGGAGACGGTGCTGTCGGTGGCGGGCTTCGCGATGGCGGCGGCACTGAGCGTCTTCATATAACGATGTAGCGGGACGAACCGGAGTCCGACTGTTCCTGACACAGGATCGTCGACCATACTGCCCGCTGTGGAGCAGCGCATAGGACCCAACATCCAGCCCCTGCAAGGTGCCGCGGTCGACCCGGCGGCCGTGCCCGGCATCACGGGCCCGCGCCCCGCCGCGCCCGCAGCCGCGAAGCCGGAGCCGTGGACGCCGTCTCCTCCGGGACGGCGCCCCACGACACGGCGACGAAGGAGGAACAGGAACCCTCCAGCAAGCCCGAGCGAGCCGAGTCCGACGACGCCCCGACCCCGGACGGCACCTCGGCCCCGGACGAGACGCCGGCCCCGGACGAGACGCCGGCCCCCGAGGGGGCCCCGGTCTTCGAGGCCTCCGACCGCCGCGCGAAGATCGTCGCGGACCACAAGGGCGTACGGCTGACCCTGGACGACCAGGAGGCCGAGTTCCGCTGGGACGAGATCGGCGCGGTGGAGACGGAGTCCCCGCGCTTCGGGAAGCGTTTCACCATCACGGTGCACACGCCGGACCGCCGCTGGTACCCCTTGGAGATCGAGGCGAAGTCACGCTCGGACTTCAAACTCTGGGAAACGAGCTTGGACGAGGTCCTCGACACCTACTTCGAGGAAACCGAAGCCGAACCCGAAGCCGACCCCGAAGAATCCAAGACAGCGGAACCCACCCCTTAGGCCCGCGGGGAACTGAGCGCCCAGCCACAACGGACGCCCAGTTCCCCACGACCCGCCCCCGACCCGCCAAGTCAAAGCCGACCGCAGGTCAGGCACGGATCAGGCACGGATCAGCCGCAATACTGCGCTTCCTTGCCGATGGACCGATACATGCAGTCGGAGTTCTCCAGAAGCTGCAGCACCGCGTCCCGGTTCCGCGAGGTCTCCCGTTCGATGACCTCGTCGGGCGGATAGAACCCGCCCCCGCCACTGGACGACGGATACATCTCGAAGGTGTACGAGAAGATCTTGTGGCTGCCCCAGAGGTAGTCGTCGATCGACCCGTCGGTGATGTACAGGTCGCTCGCCTGCTCCGCCGTGTACCCGTTGCTCGCGGCCATCTTCTGCCCGACCGCGGCGAACGCGTTGCGGTCGTCCAGCGTCATCCCGGTCGTGGTGTCCGCGGTGGTGTACCCGAAGGGCCACAGCACCAGCTCGCTGTACGTGTGGAAGTCCACGCCCGCCTTGATCTGCTGAGTGCCGCCGACGACCCGGCTGCGTACGAAGTCGGCGACGACCTTCACCTCGGGCGCGGACTCGGCCGAGGCGCCCCGGTAGGTCTCGGACGAGGTGGACCCGGAGGACCCGCCACAGCACCCCCACCGGTAGTTCCAGTTGCGGTTCAGATCGGTCCCGACGGCCGAACTGCCACTGTTGGGCTGCCGATTCTTCCGCCAGGACCGATACGCGCCGGTGGCGATGTCGTACTCGCCGCCGTCGGGGTTGAGGTCCGGCACGATCCAGATCTCGCGGTTGTTCACCATGTTGGTGACGCGGGAGTCGGACCCGTACCCCGCGCCCAGCTCCCGCAGGAGATACAGCGCCATCTCCACGGTGAGGTGCTCGCGCGCGTGCTGGTGGTGGGTGAACAGCACCTCGGGCTCGGACTCGTCGGTGGCGACGTTGTCGCTGATCTTGATGGCGACGATGTCCCGGCCCTGGTACGACTTCCCGATCACGCGCTTGCTCATGATGCTCGGGTAGGCGGCCAGCCGCTGGTCGATCTCCGTGTTCATCTCGGCGTAGTTGTGATAGCGCGAGTCGGCGGAGGGGAAGTCGAGAACACCGACGTCGGCGGCGCTGGACCGGTCGGGCGCGGCGCCGAGGGAGGTGACCTCGTACCCCAGCCGCCGCAGTTCCTTCGCCTGGGACGCGCGTCCCGAGACGACGACGGTTTCTTCGTCGGCCTCGTCGATGGAGACGCCGGTCCGCGCGATCGCCGTACGGACGGCGGACGTACTGCCGTGCACATGGATCTCGTACTGGCGGATCTCGTCCGTGTCGGAGGCGGGAGCCTTGCCGGGGGCGGCTCCCGCGTCGGTCATGGCGGCGACGGGCGCCGCGAGGGCCAGCGCGAGGAGCGTGGCGAGAGCAGCGGAGCGCCGCCCACGTCTGTCACGAAAACGCATGGATCCTCCTGTTTTCTCCATGGAATCCGGGATCACCGGAAATGTGGGGATTGGAGCGGGGGATGGCTGTGCGGTGTGGCGCTCATCGTGGAGCCATGGCATGTCCGGGTCAAGCTTGGCCCGGAACCCGACACCGGAATCAGGCCGAAAAAGAACCGCTCCGGCCGCTCGACCACCCTTCGAACAGGCAGTTCACGCTGTGCACATCAGGTGGGGATCGCTGCACGCCCTCTTGTGCCGCGGATCTCTTTACGCTTTCTTGATCGGCATGGCGGACACCTCGGGACACGCGGACACCAGGGGCTCGGGCAGTACGGCGGGACCCCCGGGAGGAACAACGGCACCAGGGCCACCGGGAAATGAAGTGGCCGCCCCTCGTAAATCCAGTTGGAAGTACATCGGCCCCGGAATCGTGGTCGCCGCGACCGGTGTGGGCGCGGGCGACCTCGTCGCCACCCTGATCGCGGGCTCGAACTTCGGCTACACCCTGCTGTGGGCCGCCGTGATCGGCTGCCTCGTCAAGATCTCCCTCGCGGAGGCGGCGGGCCGCTGGCACCTGTCCACCGGCCGGACGCTCTTCGACGGCTGGGCGAGCCTCGGCCGCTGGACGTCGTGGTTCTTCGTCGTGTACGTCGTGATCTGGGGCTTCGTCTACGGCGCGGCGGCCATGTCCTCGTCGGGCCTGCCCCTGCAAGCGCTGTTCCCGGACGTGATGGACCTCAAGTGGTGGGCGATCCTGACCGGCCTGGTGGGTCTGGTCTTCGTCTGGTTCAACAAGTACGCGGTCTTCGAGAAGGTCATGACGGTCCTGGTGGGCGTCATGTTCGTCGTCACGGTCTACCTGGCGATCCGCGTCACCCCGAACCTGGGCGAGGCGTTCGCGGGCCTGCTCCCGGTGCTCCCCGACGAGAAGGACTCGATCCTCAACACGCTCGGCCTGATCGGTGGAGTCGGTGGCACGATCACGCTCGCCGCGTACGGCTACTGGGTCAACGCGAAGGGCTGGACGAACACCGGCTGGATGAAGGTGATGCGGCTCGACAACCGCGTCGCCTACATCACCACCGGCATCTTCGTCATCGCCATGCTGTTCGTGGGGGCGGAGATCCTGCACTCGTCCAACGTCGCGATCGCGAGCGGCGACAAGGGGCTGATCCAGCTGGGGGACATCCTGGAGGACGAGTACGGCACGGCGACCGCCAAGTTCTTCCTGATCGGCTTCTTCGCCACGTCCTTCACCTCGCTGATCGGCGTCTGGCACGGCGTGAGCCTGATGTTCGCGGACTTCGTGGAACGCCTCCGCAAGGACAGGGCGGCATCAGCCGCACAACGCACGAACCCGCAGAACACCACCTCGGACACCCCGGACATCACAACCCCCGCCCCTGCCCCCGCCCCCGCCTCCGGCGAGGAGGTCGCATCAGGCGCCCACGAGAAGTCCTGGCCGTTCCGCGCCTACCTCCTGTGGCTGACCTTCCCGCCGATGATCCTGCTCTTCGAGGGCCAGCCCTTCCGCCTGATCATCCTGTACGGAGTCCTGGGCGCGGCCTTCCTCCCCTTCCTGGCCCTCACCCTGGTCTGGCTCCTCAACTCCTCCCGCACACCGCCCGAGTGGCGCAACGGACTCCTGAGCAACGCCATGCTGACGATCGCGGGCCTGCTCTTCGTCGTCCTGTGCGTGAAGCAGATCTGGGACCAGCCGTGGGCGGACTTCTTCTGATCCCGCAGCCGCAGCACGACACGACGCCGCACCGGTGCGTACAACACCGGTGCGGCGCCGAAAATATGAAGCCCTCCGCCGCTACGGCAGCGCGTGCACGTGCGGCCCCACCGCGTTCGACCACGCGTTGCCCGCCGTGGCGTCCCAGTTCGTGGACCAGGTCATCGCGCCGCGCAGGTCCGGGTAGGTCCTGGACGGCTTGAAGGAGCCGCAGTTCGTGCCCTTGGCGAGGCAGTCCAGGGCGTTGTTCACGATCGTCGGGGAGACGTATCCGCTGCCCGCGCCGCGCGTCGACGCCGGGACGCCGAGGCCGACCTGGGACGGGGCGAGCCCGCCCTCCAGCTGGATGCAGGCGAGGGCGGTCAGGAAGTCCACCGAGCCCTGCGAGTACACCTTGCCGTCGCAGCCGAGCATCGAACCGCTGTTGTAGTACTGCATGTTGACGACCGTGAGGATGTCCTTGATGTTCAGGGCCGTCTGGAAGTACGTGTTCGACGTGGACTGCATGTCGATGGTCTGCGGTGCCATCGTGATGATCAGCGAGGAGCCGGCCTTCGAGGACAGCGATCGCAGCGCCTGCGTCATGTAGGTGGAGTTGAGCCCGTTCTCCAGGTCGATGTCGACGCCGTCGAACCCGTACGTCTGCATCAGCGAGTAGACGGAGTTCGCGAAGTTCGTCGCCGAGGCGGCGTCGTTCACCGCGACCGTGCCGCGCTCGCCGCCGATCGAGATGATCACCTTCTTGCCCGCGGCCTTCTTGGCCTGGACGTCGGCCTTGAACTGGTCGACGGTGTAGCCGCCGAGCCCGGCCGAGTCGAGGTTGAAGGTCACGGCGCCCGGCGTGGACGTGGCGTCGGCGAAGGACACCGCGATGATGTCGTACTGGGACGGGACGTCGGAGATCTTCTGGACGGTCGCGCCGTTGTTGAAGTTCTGCCAGTAGCCGGTCACGGCGTGCTTGGGCAGGTTGCCCGTGTTGCCGGAGGACGCCTTGGTCGTCCCGGTGACCGCCGTCGACTTCGCCGACTCACCGGCCGTGTTGGTGGCGGTGACCTGGAAGGAGTACGAGGTGGACGCGGCCAGCCCGGTGACGGTGGCCGAGGTGCCGGTCACCGCCGCGACCTTCGTACCGCTGCGGTAGACGCTGTAGCCGCTCGCGCCCGACACCGGGCTCCAGGCCAGGGAGACGGAGGAGGAGGTGGTGGAGGCCACGTTCAGGCCGGCGGGGGTCGCGGGGACCACCGGGTCGGGGTCACCGCCGCCGCCCCCGTCGGGCCCGAACACGGACACGTCGTCGGCGAAGTAGGCCGCCTGTCCGTACCAGCCGTGGGTGTAGACCGTCACGGACGTGGTGTTGGCGCCCGTCGTGAAGGACGTCGTCAGCTGCTTCCAGGACGAGGAGTCCGGGGTCCAGGTCGACACGTCGGTCGTGCCCGTGCCGCTCGCGCCGAGATACGCGTACCCGCCCTGCACCCAGGCGCTCAGCGTGTACGTCGAGTTGGCCTTCACGGCCACGGTCTGGCTGCAGCGGGCGTTGTCCTGCCCGGCGGGGGTGGCCTTCAGGGCCGCCGCGCCCCCGTGCACGGGGGAGGAGACGGTGGCGCCGCTGGCCGCCGAACAGGTCCAGCCGGTGAGCCCCGACTCGTAGCCGGCGTTCTTCGTGTTGTTGACGTCCGCGGCCGAGGCCTGGCCTGCGCCGGCGAGGGAGAGGGCGGACGCGGCGAGCACGGCGGCGAGGGCGCCTGCCCAGGTCCGTCTGCGTCTGGGCATGCCTGATACGCGGTCCACTGGGGCCTCCGGTGGGGGAGTGGGGAAGTGGGGGTGCGGGAGGGAACTCAGGTCCTGTTGCACAGGCCCTGACACGGTGGCCACCGTCGCCTCTCCAAACTGGTCCAGACCAATCAGGTTGTCAAGACCTTTGGCGAGGCCAACGCACGTGCCGCGGCGCGGAGTTGAGGCATATGCGGATCACTCTGTGTGGATCACGTCGCACGTTGCGTGAATTGATCTCAAGGATCCGGTGTTGAGCGGCGCATGCCGTGGATAAGGTGCAGTTGCGGAAGGACGCCACAGTGGCAAGTTGTGTCCGTCCGTGAGGGATTGATGGCGACATTCACGACAACATTCAGGCGATACAGGGGCGATCTGGGACGCGGTTGACCACTCCGTCCCAGTGAACGGGGTGGTGTGCAGCGTGCCGACCGCGATAGCCGTCACCAGTTCCGATCTGGTGCTCCCGCCGCACGACCGGCAGACCCCGCCCGCCGCCGTCCAGCCCCTCGACGGCCTCGAAGCCTCCCTCACGGCCATGCACGCCCTCATCGAGCAGCACGGCTATGTGATCGCGCTCTGTCCGTCCTCCGCGCCGACCGCCGTGATCCGGCGGCTGCACGCCGTGCGCTCCGTCCTGGAGAGCGACCGCATCGCGCTGCTCGCCCTCGACCTGCCGCCGCTCGGCCTCGCCCTGCTCGCCCAGCAGCTGCGCCAGCTCTCCGTCTGCGACTTCAGCCCCGGAGTGCTCGCCTCCTCCGCCCGGCTGCTCGCCCACTACATCTACTCGGGCGCCCTGCTGAACTCGGTCGCCAGACTCGACCGGATCCCGGTCTCGCTCAGGTCCCACGCCAAGTCGTGGGTGCCGGGCGCCCAGTTCGCCGTACTGGCCACGCCGCGGCCCCAGCTGGTGCGCGTCGGGCAGGACGAGCTGACCGGGCCCGAGTTCGGGACCCGGATGCTCGTCGCGGCCGGGCAGCTGCCCGCCGACTGGCTCACCGGGACGCTCGCCCCCGCCTGGCACGTACAGGGGGTGGCGACCGTGCCGCTGCCCGCCGAGTCGGCCCGCTGGTGGGGCACGGGCAAGGTCGCCGAGTTCGCCGCGGGCCTCTACGACGTGTCCGTGCTGTACCAGCTGGTCTCGTCCGTACGGCGCGACGAATGCCACTGGTGCGGTCTCGAACTCATCGGGGACCGCTGCGGCTTCTGTGCGGCGCCGTTGCCGCCACCCTCGTCGAACGAGCTTCCGACGGCCGTCGCGCGGGCAGCCTCTTCGGTACGCGCCCTGCCCCGAGGGGCCACGTGAGCCCCGCACGTCAGGCACGTACACCTGAATAACGGTGAATACCCTGCAGCACCCCCTGTTACCGGTGAATACCCCTTGAACTCGGCATTGTCCCCACGAGGTGAGATGTAGTGAACTCGCGCCAGCGCCGCGGCGTCATCCTGCTGGTCCTCTCGGTCCTGTGCGCCGTGGGCGCCTTCGCCGGAGTGCTCTCGGTGATCCGCGACGTGAACTCGAAGGTCGGCCCCGAGGTCGCGGCGTACCGCCTGAAGGACGACATCGCGCCCTACAAGGAGCTGTCGGCCGACCAGTTCGAGAAGGTCTCGATGCCCGAGCGGTGGCTGTCGTCCACCGCGGTCACCCGCCTCTCCCAGGTCCGCGGCAAGATCGCCGTCACGCAGCTGAAGAAGGGCTCGCTGCTCCAGACGGACATGATCGTCGACCGGCCCGCCCTGCAGGCCGGCCAGCAGGAGATCGCGATCCTGATCGACGCGGCGACCGGGGTGGCGGGCAAGATCGACCCGGGCTCGCGGGTCAACATCTACGCCACGTTCAAGGACGACACCGACAACGGCAAGGACCAGTCGAAGGTCATCGTGCAGAACGCCCGCGTCATCGACGTCGGCAAACTGACCGCGCTCGAACCCGGCCAGTCCAGCAACGACCGCCGCCGCACCGCCACCGAGGCCGTCCCGATCACGTTCGCCCTCGACACCGCCGACGCCCAGCGCGTCGCGTACGCCGAGTCGTTCGCCGAACACGTCCGCCTCGCCCTGATCGCGGGCGGCGCCGACGCCACCGTCGCCCCCGGCGACCGCTCGTACACCCTCGACGAGGACAAGTAGGAGGCCGTGATGAGCGCAGTCCCCTTGGGGCCGTCACTCGCGAGGGCGTGCCGATGACCATCCGCATCCTGCCCGCCGTCGGCGACATCGACTCGGCCCGCGCCCTCAGCACCCTCCTGAGCCAGCTCGCCGACGCCGAACCCGCCCCGCCGGTCCCCGACACCACGGCCCTGCTGGACACCCTGGCCCGGCTGGCCACCGAATCCCTCGACGAACTGCCCGAGGTCGTCCTCGTCCACGAGCGGATCGGCCCGGTCCCCGCGCTCGACGTCATCCGCGACCTGGTCATGCGCTTCCCGGCCGTCGGCGTCGTCCTCATCACCGCCGACACCAGCACCGGCGTCCTGACCGCCGCCATGGACTGCGGCGCACGCGGCATCGTCGCCCTGCCGCTCGGCTACGACGCCCTCGCCGAACGCGTCCAGGCCGCCGCCGCCTGGTCCACCGGCATGCGCCGCCACCTGGGCAGCGCCACGCCCGAGCTGTACACGGGACCGGGCGGCTCGATCGTCACGGTGACCGGCGCGAAGGGCGGCGTCGGCGCGACCGTCACCGCCGTCCAGCTCGCCCTGGCCGCCCAGTCCTCCGGCCGCTCGGTCGCCCTGCTCGACCTGGACCTCCAGTCCGGCGACGTGGCCTCGTACCTGGACGTGCAGTTCCGCCGCTCCATCGCCGACCTCGCCGCGATCAGCGACATCAACCCGCGCGTCCTCCAGGACGCCGTCTACGCCCACGACACCGGCCTCGGCCTGCTCCTCGCCCCTGCCGAGGGCGAACGCGGCGAGGAGATCACCGACCGTGTCGCCCGCCAGGTCCTGGGCGCCCTGCGCTCCCGCTACGACCTCGTGGTCGTCGACTGCGGCGCCCAGCTGAACGCCGCGAACGCCGCCGCCGTCGAACTCGCCGACCAGGCCCTGCTCCTGGTCACCCCCGACGTCGTCGCCGTCCGCGCCGCCAAACGCATGGTCCGCATGTGGGACCGCCTCCAGATCCGCAAGGCCGAGGAGACCCGCACGGTCGTCAACCGCTTCGCCCGAGGTACGGAGATACAGCCGTCCCTGGTCGAACGCGTCACCGGCACCAAGGTCGTCCGCACCACGGTCCCCGCCGCCTTCAAGGAACTCCAGTCCGTCGTGGACGCGGGCCGTATGCAGGACCTGGACACCCGCTCGACGGTCAAGCAGGCCCTGTGGGCGCTGGCGGGCGAGCTGGGCCTGATGGCCGAGCAGCCCGCGGGCGGCGGTGGCGGCCGGCGCCGCAAGACCTCCCCGGACAAGGACAGGGGCTCCCTCTCCCTGCGCCGCAAGGGCGGCGACCGGGGCGCGGTCACCCTCGAATTCGCCGGTATGTTCCCGATCCTGCTGGTCGTGATGACGATCCTGTGGCAGTGCGCGCTGTACGGCTACACGTACTCCCTCGCCGGGAACGCGGCGGACGAGGCGGCACGGGCCGCGACCGCCGCGTACGCGATCGACGGGGACGTCGGCGGTGCCTGCAGCGCCGCCGGCGGGAAGCACCTGCCGGGTGCCTGGGACGGCGCAGGGATCGACTGCGGTGTCGCGGGCCCGGTCATGAAGGCCACGGTGACCGCTCAGGTGCCCCTGTTCTTCCCGGGCTTCGACGCGGGCTGGACGGTCGAGGGCACGGCCGGGGCCGCACTGGAGGGGGACGACTGATGAAGCGTCTCGCGCGGCGCCTGCGGCGGCGGTTACGGGACCGGGACGACCGGGGCGTCTCCATGCTGGAGTTCGCCGGATTCCTGCCGATCCTGCTGCTCGTCGGGATGGCGGCCATCCAGCTCGGCCTGATCGGCTACGGCATCAACCAGGCCGGTTCGGCGGCGCGGGCCGCGGCACGGGCCGCCTCGCAGGGCGACGACGGGGGAGCGGCGGGGACGGCGGCGGTGAGCGGCTGGCTCAACCCGGACGTGTCGGCCGACGAGGGCGCCGACCTCACCACCGCGACCGTCACCCTCCAGGTCCCCGCCGTCATCCCCCTCCTGCCGAGCGTGACGGTGGAACGCCAGGCCACGATGCCCACCGACGACTGACCGCACGACCGCACAGCCGACCGACCGCACGACCGCGACACCGACTGACCGCACGACCGAGTCACCGTACGACCGAGAGGAGTTGAAGACATGAGCCTGCGAGCCCGTATCGCCGCCCCCGAAGAGGGCGGAGCCGGCCGCGAGGACGGACACCTCGTCGCCGTCTACCGTGCCAAGCTGCTGGAGGAGATCGACCTCGCGGAGATGTCGAGCCTCGCGGCGGCCGAACGGCGCATCCGCCTGGAGCGCGTCCTCGGGCACATCATCAGCCGCGAGGGCCCGGTCCTGTCGACCGCCGAGCGCTCCCAGCTGATCCGCAGGGTCGTCGACGAGGCCCTCGGCCTCGGCGTCCTGGAACCCCTCCTCGCCGACGCGTCGATCACCGAGATCATGGTCAACGGCCCGGACTCCATCTTCGTGGAGCGCGCCGGACGCGTGGAACAGCTCCCGCTGCGCTTCGCCTCGAACGAGCAGCTGATGCAGACCATCGAGCGCATCGTCTCCACGGTCAACCGCCGTGTGGACGAGTCGAACCCGATGGTCGACGCCCGCCTCCCCACCGGGGAGCGCGTCAACGTCATCATCCCGCCGCTCGCCCTCACCGGCCCCACCCTCACGATCCGCCGCTTCCCCCGCGCGTACACGCTCCCGGAGCTGATCGGCCTCGGCTCGCTCGACGAGCAGATGCTGATGCTGCTCGCGGCGTTCGTGCGCGCACGCTTCAACGTCATCGTCAGCGGCGGTACGGGCTCGGGCAAGACCACGCTCCTCAACGCGCTCTCCGGACTCGTCCCGTCCCACGAGCGCATCATCACCATCGAGGACTCCGCGGAACTGCAGCTCCAGCAGGAGCACGTCATCCGCCTCGAATCCCGGCCCCCGAACGTGGAGGGCAAGGGCCAGATCACCATCCGCGACCTGGTCCGCAACTCCCTGCGCATGCGCCCCGACCGCATCATCGTCGGTGAGGTTCGCGGCGGCGAGACGCTCGACATGCTCCAGGCCATGTCGACGGGCCACGACGGCTCCCTGGCGACCGTCCACTCGAACTCCGCGGAGGACGCGCTGATGCGCCTCCAGACACTGGGCTCGATGTCCGAGGTGCAGATCCCGTTCGAGGCGCTCAAGGACCAGATCAACTCGGCGGTCGACGTCGTCGTCCAGCTCACCCGGCACGCGGACGGCTCCCGCAAGGTCACCGAGATCGCGCTGCTGGTCTCGCACGGCCGCGAACAGTTCCGCATCGTGCCCGTCACCCGCTTCGTCCCGCGCCCCACCGGCCCCGACCGGGTCGTCCACGGCCACTTCGAACACCTCCCGCTGCCCCGCTCGGTCGCGGAGAAGCTGTACGTCGCCAACGAGCCGCTGCCGCCCGCCTTCGGGGTGGCGGAGGCGATCGACGTCCTCAACACCCGGCAGGCGATCGGATGACACCCACCGGAACCTTTGAATCCGCCGCAGTCGTCGCTGTGGGCGCAGCCGCAGCCGCAGCCGCTGTCACTGTCAGTGCCGCTGTCGTCGGTGTCGGCGCAGTCCCGACCGAGAGGAGCGAGCCGTGAACAACGCGGTCCCCCTCGCCCTCGGCGCCACCATGCTGTGCGGCACGCTGGCCGTCGCGGGCGTCCACACGTACGTCTCCGGCCGCGCCCAGCGCCAGGCCCTCGTCGACCGCCTCTCCGGCGGCGGCCCCCTGCGCACCGCCGCCGGCCGGGCCCGCCGCTTCGCCGCCGTCGACCGCCGGCTGCGCCGCACCCGCCTGGGCCGCACGATCCAGCTGCGCCTGTCGGCGACGGGACTCGACGTGACGCCGGGCGAGTTCTTCACGTACGTGGCCGCCGTGGTCGTCGCGCTCTGGCTGATCGCGGCGGCGGCCCTGGCCCCGTTCTTCGGCCCCATCGCGGGCCTGGTCGGCGTGTGGAGCGCCGCGATCTTCCTCAACTGGCAGCGCCAGAAGCGCATCGAGGCCTTCATCAACCAGCTCCCGGACGTGGCACGCCTGCTGGCCAACGCGGCGGCGGCCGGCCTCGCCCTGCGCACCGCCCTCGCGATGGCGGCGGAGGAGTTGGAGGCCCCGGCGGGGGAGGAGCTGGCCCGGGTCGCCGACCAGCTGACCCTCGGCCGCTCGGTCGACGACGCGCTCGGCGAGCTGGCCGAACGCCTGCCGTCCCGCGAACTCGTCGTCCTGGTCACCACCCTGGTCCTGTCCAACAAGGCGGGCGGCACGGTCGTCAACTCCCTGCGCAACCTCACCAAGACCCTGGAGGACCGCAAGGAGACCCGCCGCGAGGTCCGCACGATGCTCTCCGAGGTCAACGCGACGGCCTTCACCGTGCCCCTCCTCGGCCTCGGCTCCCTCCTCCTCATCAACTCCTCGAACGAGGGCGCCCTGGCCAAGGTGACCGGCTCCCCCCTGGGCCAGACCCTGGTCCTGATCGCCATGGGCCTCTACACGATCGGCTTCTTCGTGATCCGCCGCCTCGGCAGGATCGAAGTATGAGGAGGGGTCCAGGATGATCGCTCTGCTGCTCGCCGCGCTGATGGGACTGGCCGTCGCGGGCTTCCTCCTCGGTATCCGCATGTACCGCGCGGAGGCCAAGCTCCCCGGCGACATGGCCCTCGCGCTGGAGGTCGGCGGCACCCGCGTCTCGAAGGCGGACTCGGCCGTCGACCGCCTCGGCATGCGTTTCGCCCCGCTCGTCCTGCGTCTGATGGGCCCCCGCCGCGTCGACGCCAAACGCCGCCGCATCGACATGGCGGGCAACCCCGGCGGCCTGACCCTCAACCGCTACGCGGCCCGCCGCGCGGTGTACGGGGTCTTCGGCGCCCTGCTCTTCCTGATCTTCCTCTCCAACGGCCGGACCCTCTTCGCCCTGATGGCCCTGGCGTTCGGCCTGCTGGCCGCCGACGCCCTGATCTGGCAGGCGATCCGCGACCGCAAGGAGGTCATCGACCGCACCCTCCCCGACTTCCTGGACGTCCTGGCGGTCGTGGTGTCGGCGGGCCTCGGCTTCCGCCAGGCCCTGGAACGGGTCGCGGACCACTACGAGGGCCCGTGGGCGGACGAACTGCGCATCACCCTGCGCCAGATGGACATGGGCGTCAGCCGCCGCCAGGCCTTCGACGAACTGCGCAGGCGCAACTCCTCCGAGCAGGTCGCCCAGTTCGTGTCGGCGCTCCAGCAGGGAGAGGAGCTGGGCTCCCCGATCGCGGACACCCTGATCCAGCTCGCCACGGACATGCGCCGCACCGACGCCCAGAACTCCCGCCGCCGGGCGGCGAAGACGATCCCCAAGGCGACGATGGTCACGCTGGTCTTCATGCTCCCGGCCACGATGATCCTCATCGCCACGGGCATGTTCCTCGGCTCGGGAACGAACTTCGGCTCGATCCTGGGGCGCTGAGATGGCGGCCGGCAGCTGGAAGCAGGGGTGGCCCCGTAAGGGGCGCGGGGCTGTGACATGTGGCGGCTCCGCCGCGGGGCGCGCCCAGCCACATCCGGCCCGCAGCCGACGAACGCCCCTTCTCCCCGGCGGCTCCGCCAAGTGGGCCACAGGCTACTTCGCGGACGACGCGGCGGCGCCGGACGGCATCCGCCTCCAACTCAACGCCCTCCAGGCCCTCTGCCGCCAGGCATTCGCGATCCGCCTCGCCCTCATCGCCATAGGCGCCCCCTTCGCAACGGCGAACGCCGCCGACGGCTTCCCCCGCCACGCCGTCCTCACCGCCGCGGTCCTCGGCGTGATGGGCTCGTACGCCATGCTCAGGGACTGGGACCGCTGCGCTCCGCAACTCCTCGCCCACCCCACCCTCATGGCGGTGGACCTGTTCTTCGGCGCGATACTCCTGCTCACGGCGTCCCCCGCGTCCCCCCTCGCGTACGCGGCGGTCTGCACCCCGCTCCTCTCGGGCCTGCTGTACGGCTGGCGCGGCTCCGGAGTCTTCACGGGACTGCAGCTCGTGGTCCTGCTCACGGTGTTCAGGGCGTGGGAACACCGCCCGGGAGCCGGCGCCAGCACCCTCCTGATCGCGGGCTTCTGCGTCGCGGCGGGCGTTATCGGCGTCACCCTGCGGAACCTGATGTTCCGCTTCGGTGCGGCCAGTCAGGCGCTCGCGGAGGCGAACTCCCGCCTGGCGGTGGCGGAGGCGGTGGAGTCCGAACGCGCCCGCCTGGCCCGGGAGATGCACGACTCGGTGGCGAAGACCCTGCACGGCCTCGCCCTGTCGGCGGAGGCCCTGGCGGTCGCCGCGGACAACGAGTCGAACCCCCAGGCCCTCAAGTCCCAGGCGACAGCGGTGGCGGGAGCGGCACGCAGGGCGGCGACGGAGTCCAGGGAACTCCTGACGGACCTGCGGGCCCACACGGCGATGTCCCACCCGCCGATGGACATGGTGACGGAACTGGCTTCGAGGGTGGCGGACTTCGAGTCCCGTACGGGGATCGAGGCGACCTTCGCCCACCGGCAGGACCCCCACCGGCCGGGCCCGGCCCCCGGACTCGCCCCGGGGGCACCCCGCCAACTCCTGGCGATCGCCTCGGAAGCATTGGAGAACACCCACCGCCACGCGAACGCGACGCACGTACGAGTGACTCTGGAGTGTTCGCGGTCGGTCCTGCGCCTGACGGTGCGGGACGACGGCGAGGGCACGGCCGTCTCCCTGGACGACGTACGACTCCTGGCGAATACCGGCCATTTCGGCCTGCTGGGAATGCTGGAGCGCGCGGCGACGGTGGCCGCGGAGCTCCACCTGCACAGCACCGCACACGGAGGCACGGAGGTCACGCTGACCCTCCCCCGCACCCCCACCGTCCCCGCACCCCTCCCACGCTCTCCCCAAGAGGAGGCCGCACATGCCTGACCAGGCACTTCCCGGCCCGCTCCTGCGCGTGCTGGTGGCCGACGACAATCCGGTCGTCCGGGCCGGTCTCGCGGCCCTGCTGAACGCCCACCCCGACATCCGGGTGGTGGCCCAGGCGGCCGACGGCGCGGAGGCGGTCGCCGCCGCGACCTGTCACCGCCCCGACGTGATCCTCCTGGACGTGCGCATGCCCGGCACCGACGGCCTGACGGCGCTTCCCCGGCTGGCCCGGCTGGCGCTGGTGATGATGCTGACGTACAGCCGTGAACCCGAGGTGGTGGCCGAGGCGTTGCGCCGGGGCGCGGTCGGCTATCTGGTGCACGGGGAGTTCACCGCGGATGAACTGATCATGGCGGTACGGGACCTGGGCGACGGGACGGCGACCTTCACCTCGTCCGCCGTCGGTGTCTCGGATTCGCTCGGTGTTTCGTACGAACCGAACCAAAGCTCTTCGCAGCTGCAATCGGTTGTGGCACAGTCGTGGAAGGCTCGCCCCGCCTACGCGACGGGACTCCACCGCCGCGGCCACAACCGCCTTGATCATGGCCTGAGTTCACGGGAGGTGGAGGTCATGGATCTCATCGCGGCCGGCATGAGCAACCAGCAGATCGCCGCCACGTGCTTCATCAGCGAGAAGACGGTGAAGAATCACATCAACCGCATCTTCGCGAAGCTGCACAGTTCTTCGCGCAGCGAAGCGATCGCCTGCTGGCTGGGCACGGCCCACGGGGGGTGGAACCGATGACTCCGACCAGGAGAAGTTGGGCCCCTGGACCCACCCGCAGTAGGCGGATTCTCACGTACGGTGCGCGAGACGGTAGTGGTTTTGGGTGGGAGGGAAGGGATCACTGTGACCAACAACCTGGAGCCGGAGACGTCCACGGGATTGAAGCGGGCGCTTCGCGGGCGGGTCCGGACCGTGGCCTCCCGGATGCGCGGACGGGACCGGGACGCGGGAGCGGGCTTCGTGGAGTACGCGGGCCTGATGATCCTGATCGCCGGGATCTTCACCCTGATCGACGGCCTCGGTCTCGACGGCCTGATCTCCGGCGCGATCCTGGACGCCGTCAATCAGGTCATCGGCGGCTGACCCCCGCGCCCTCAGCGCCCCCCGCACGGCTGCTCGGTGACCGGGGGGCGACCCTCCCGGTCTCCATCTGGCTGACGGGGATTCTGCTCTTCGCCGCGTTCGCCTTCTTCGCGTTCGCCCAGGCGGCGTCCGCCCGGAACGGAGCGCAGTCCGCGGCGGACGCCGCCGCGTTGGCGGCGGCACAGGACGCCAGGGACGAACTGGTGGAGGGCCTGGAGGGCGCCGTCGGCGTGGACGACCACTGGCTGGACTGGCTCGACGGCGACGGATTCGACGGTGCCGGAGCCGCGGGCGCGGCCGGTGAGCTGGCCGCCGAGAACGACGCGAGCGTGACGGGGTTCGCCCCCTACGCCGCGGCCGGGTTCCCCGGCTTCGAGGTGCAGATCGAGACCAACTACACGGTCGGGGACTCGATCATTCCGGGCACGGAGGGCATGCACGCGACCGCCGACGCGGCGGCCGTCATCAAACCCCGCTGCGACTTCGACGTGCCCGACGATCCGATGGACGTCGTCGAACTGGATTGTGACGGCGACATTTTGGAAATCGACCCCGAAGATTTCGATTTGGACGACCTTCCCGACGCGTCCGTGCTGTTCTCTGTGCAACTGGCCGAGTGAAAGGAAGCCGTACCGATGAACATTCGGCGCACCACGAAGGGCCGCACGGTACTGACCGCCGTGGCGATCACGACTGGGCTGGTCCTCACGGTGGCCGGCTGCGGCGGAGGCGGCGACGACGAGGGTTCGGACAAGAACCCGTCGTCCTCCTCGCCGGCGAAGAACGACGGGGGCGACGACAAGGAGAAGTCCGAGTCGCCCTCCGCGCAGCAGATCCTGGCCGAAGTGAAGAGCGGCGGCCTGACGCTGGCCGTCACCTCGGCGAACAGGGACGACGGCGGCTTCGTCACCGTCGAGGGGACGGTGACCAACAACAGCGGAAAGTCGTGGGTGGCGGCGGACTGGCGGGGTGACGAGCGGGAGCTGGCCGGGAACGGCGGATCCATCGCGGGGGCCAGCCTGGTCGACCAGACCGGCAAGAAGAAGTACCTGGTGCTGCGCGACACGGAGGGACGCTGCCTCTGCACCAGGTTCACCGGCGGCGTCCGGTCGGGCGAGACCACGGAGTGGTTCGCCCAGTTCCCCGCCCCACCCGAAGACACCACCAAGGTCTCCTTCCAGGTCGGCTCGATGCCCCCGGCCTCCGTCGAGATCTCCGAGGGCGAGTGACCATGCCCCTCACCCCCCGCGCCACGTCGATCACCCTCACCGCCCTCACGACCCTCGTCTTCATGACGCCGCTGACCTCGGCCCATGCGGACGACGAGGACCCGAGCTCCCCGCCGGGCAGCGTCAGCACGTCCCCGCCACCGGAGGTGGACGCGAACAGCCCGGGGCTGAAGCTGGCCGACGGCGCGACGCTCGCCGGCGCCCGGGTGCTCGACATCAAGTCGGTCGTCGAGGACCTCGGCGGGGAGGAGCGGCGCGAGGACACGAACGAGAACGTGACGTTCGCGCTCCAGGCGGAGGTCCTCTTCCCCAAGGACAGCTCGAAGCTCAACCCGGAGGCGAACGCCCGCATCGCGGCGATCGCGAACGAGATCAAGTCCCAGAAGGCCACGAACGTCCGCGTCTTCGGCTTCACGGACAACCTCGGCTCGTACGCCCACGGCCTCACCCTCTCCAAGCGGCGGGCGGAGGTCGTCCACGAGGAACTGGCCTCGAACCTCGGCGGAATGAACGTCACCTTCGTGGTCCGCGGCTACAGCGAGGACTACCCGATCGCCGACAACACCTCGGAACAGGGCCGTAGAAAGAACCGCCGGGTGGAGGTCACGTTCCCGAAGGAGGGTTGAGCCCCTCCCACCCCCCGGGTAGGAACAGGCCATGACCTCACTCGGTGCTGTCTTTCGGCCTCAACTGCCACCAGAACGTCTGCGAGAGCTGGTCCGTGCCGCGGACGACGCGGGGCTGGAGGAGCTCTGGCTGTGGGAGGACTGCTTCCTCGAAGGGGGCATCTCCGCCGCGGCGGCCGCCCTCGCCTGGACCGAACGGCTCCGCGTCGGCGTCGGCCTCCTCCCCGTGCCCCTGCGCAACGTCGCCGTCACCGCCATGGAGGCCGCCACCCTGCACCGGCTCTTCCCGGGCCGGCCCGTCCTGGGCGTCGGCCACGGCGTGCAGAGCTGGATGGGGCAGGTCGGCGCGCGGGCCGAGTCGCCCGTGACGCTCCTGCGCGAATACCTCGCCGCCCTGCGCGCCCTGCTCGCCGGTGAGCACGTCACCACCGACGGCCGGTACGTGAAGCTCGACGGCGTCGCCCTCGACTGGCCCCCGCCCGCGCCCGTGCCGATCCTCGCCGGAGCCACCGGCCCCCGTTCGCTCAAGCTCTCCGGAGAGGCCGCGGACGGCACGATCCTCACCGCGAGCACGCCCCCCGACGGCGTACGCAAGGCCCGGCAACTCATCGACGAGGGGCGGGCGTCGGCCTCCCGTACCGACGCCCCGCACACCGTCGTCGTCTACCTCCTCACCGCCACCGGCCCCGGCGCCGCCGACCGGCTCCACGCCGAACTGGAGGCCGAGGGCGTGGCATCGGTCCCGGACCTCGGCGTCGCCGGGGACGCGGGCGCCGTCGCCAAGGCCGTGCGGCGCCTCACGGAGGCGGGCGCCGACACGGTCGTCCTCCAGCCCACCGCCGACGAACCGGACCCCGAGCGTTTCATCCGTTTCACCGCCGAAGAGGTACGCCCCCTCGTGCCCTGAGCGACGGCGACGGCCCGGCGACTGTCAGTGCCTCCTGCCAGACTCCCTCGGTATGAGCGACCACGCGCACACCCGGGCGGACGTACGGCTGAGACCCGTGGCGGAAGCCGACTTGGAGGCGTTCTTCGAACAGGAGCAGGACCCCGAGGCGACCCGCCGGTCGAGATTTCCCGCCCGGCCGCGCGGGCGCTTCATGACCCACTGGGCCACGCGCATCCTCGGCGACGACACTGTGCTCGTCCGGACGGTCGACGTGGACGGCGCCCCGGCCGGTCACATCGTCGCCTGGTGGGACGGGGAAGGAGAGACACGGCGGCGCTTCGTCGGGTACTGGCTCGGGCGGCCCTACTGGGGCAGAGGCATCGGCACCGTGGCGCTCGCGCTCTTCCTCCGCGAGGAGCGTGTCCGCCCGCTCTACGCCGACCCGTTCGCCGGGAACACCGCCTCGGTCCGCCTCCTGGAACGGCACGGCTTCCGCCCGGCGGGCACGGTCCGGCACGGCGACGACGTCCACACCCTCCTCGTACTCGACGAGGAACCCCTACTCGACGAGCCCCCGACACGGGAGTAACCCGGTAGGAAACCTGTCGCGACCCGTCCGCACCTCCTGTCACCATCGCCCGATGAGGTCCTTCCAAGAACTCGTCGCCGAAGCCGAGGCCGTCCCGACCGAGGGGTGGGACTTCTCGTGGTTCGAGGGGCGGGCCACCGAGGAACGCCCCTCCTGGGGATACGCGCGAGCCATGGCGGAGCGCCTCGCCCGAGCGGACGCCGCTCTCGACATCCAGACCGGCGGCGGCGAAGTGCTCGCCTCCGCGCGGAAGCTGCCGACGCTCACCGTCGCCACCGAGGGCTGGCCCCCGAACGTCGCCAAGGCCACCGCCCTGCTCCATCCGCTCGGCGCGGTCGTCGTCGCCGCCCCGGAGGACGCCCCGCTGCCCTTCGGCGACCAGGCCTTCGACCTCGTCGTGAGCCGGCACCCGGTGACCCCGCACTGGACGGAGATCGCCCGCGTGCTCCAACCGGGCGGCACGTACTTCGCCCAGCACGTGGGCCCCGGCAGCGTCTTCGAGATCATCGAGTACTTCCTCGGCCCGCAGCCCGAAGCCGGGCGGAGCGACCGCCACCCCGACCGCGAGCGCGCCGGCGCCGAGGCGGCAGGGCTGCGGATCGTCGACCTGAAGGCGGCGAGGCTGCGGATGGAGTTTCACGACATCGGGGCCGTCGTGCACTTCCTGCGGAAGGTGGTGTGGATGGTGCCCGGCTTCACCGTCGACCGGTACCGGCCCCAACTGGTGCGCCTGCACGAGCGGATCGAGGCGGAGGGCCCGTTCGTGGCCCACAGCACCCGTCACCTCATCGAGGCCCGCAGGCCCGAAGCCTGACCCGCGCACCGCGACGGTCACGTCAGGACGGTCACGCCTCGTCCCGCAGCCCCAGCCGCAGATGCTCCACGTGGTGCAGCGCCTGCTCCAGCAGCTCCGCCACATGGTCGTCGTACAGCGCGTACACGATCGACCGTCCGCGCCGCTCTCCCGTGACGAGCCCCAGGTTCCGCAGCAGCCGCAGCTGGTGGGAGCACGCCGACTGCTCCAGGTCGGCCGCTCCGGCGAGTTCGCCGACCGCGCACGGGCCCTCCCGCAGGCGCGCCAGGATGCGCAGCCGGGAAGGCGTGGCCAGGGCCTGGAGCGTCGCCGCGACGTCCGCGGCGCCGACGGCGTCCAGACGATCGCGGATGCTGCTCTTCGCATCCACTCCATGACCCATGCCGACATCGTAGCGAGACGTCCGCGCCGGCCCAGAGAAATCCATCGGCACAGATGAAGACGTATTCATGTGTTCCTGTATGGTGGCGCTCGTGCAGCCCACCGACACCCGTCTCCTCGCCCTGCCCGAAGCCCGCTGGGCCGCCGTCTCCACGGCGGCCTTCCTGCTCGCGCTCCCGCTCCACCTGCTCGGCGCGACCGCCTGGCTGTGGGGCCCGCTGTACGCCGCCGCCTATCTGGCGGGCGGCTGGGAGCCCGCCCTCGAAGGGCTCAGGGCGCTGCGCGCGAAGACCCTCGACGTCGACCTGCTGATGATCGTCGCGGCGCTCGGCGCGGCCTCGATCGGCCAGGTCATGGACGGCGCGCTGCTCATCGTCATCTTCGCCACCTCGGGCGCGATGGAGGCCCTGGCCACCGCCCGCACCGAGGACAGCGTCCGCGGCCTCCTCGGTCTGGCACCCCCCACGGCCACCCGGCTGCACCCCGCGAGCGGCGCGGCGGAAGAGAAGGAGGTAGCGGGCGAGGGGGAGAGGGAGGAGACCGTCGAGGCGTCCGCGCTCGCCATCGGCGACGTGATCCTCGTACGCCCCGGTGAGCGCGTCGCGGCCGACGGCCGCGTCCTCGACGGTGCGAGCGACATCGACCAGGCGACCATCACCGGCGAACCCCTGCCCGTACCGAAGGCGGCGGGCGACGAGGTCTTCGCCGGGACCCTGAACGGGACCGGCGCCCTGCGCGTCCGCGTCGAGCGCGACCCCTCCGACACGGTCATCGCGCGGGTCGTCGCCCTCGTCGAGGAGGCGTCCCGTACGAAGGCCCCCACCCAGCTCTTCGTCGAGCGGATCGAACACCGCTACGCGCTCGGCATGGTGGCCGCGACCGTCCTCGTCTTCGCCGTCCCGCTGGCCTTCGGCGCCGACCTCACCGGGGCGCTCCTGCGCGCCATGACCTTCATGATCGTCGCCTCGCCGTGCGCGGTGGTCCTGGCGACGATGCCGCCGCTCCTGTCGGCCATCGCCAACGCGGGCCGCCACGGCGTGCTCATCAAGTCCGCCGTCGTGATGGAACGCCTCGGACAGACCGACCGGATCGCCTACGACAAGACCGGCACGCTCACCGAGGGCACCCCCCACCTCGTCAAGATCCTCCCCGAGCCTGAGCCCGGGCCCGGCTTCGCGGAGAACGAGCTGCTCTCCCTCGCGGCCGCCGCCGAGCACCGCAGCGAGCACCCGCTGGCCCGCGCGATCGTGGCCGCCGCGCACGACCTCCCGCGCGGCGAGACGCACGGGGAGGCGTACGACTTCCGGTCCGCACCCGGCCGCGGAGTCACCGCGACCGTCGCCGGACGCGAGGTGGCGGTCGGTTCGCCCGAGCGTCTCGGTGAGGGGACGGCGGTCCCCGACACCGACGGCACGGCGGTCGTGGTGCGCGTGGACGGCGTCCGCGCGGGCTGGCTGCTCCTCGCCGACCGGATCCGCCCCGGCGCCCCCGAGGCCGTCACCGCGCTGAACCGCCTCACCACAGCCCCGCCCGCACTCCTCACCGGCGACAGCTCGCGGGCAGCGCACTCCGTCGCCGAGCGGACCGGCATCCCCTCCGACGGCGTACGCGCCGGCCTGCTCCCGCACGAGAAGGCCGAAGCGGTACGGGAAATGGGCGGCCGGGTGCTCTTCGTCGGCGACGGGGTGAACGACGCCCCCGCCCTGGCCGCCGCCCACACCGGCATCGCGATGGGCCGGGCGGGCTCGGACCTGGCCCTGGAGACCGCGGACGCCGTACTCGTCCACGACGACCTCACCGCCGTCCCCAGGGCGGTCGCCCTCTCCCGGCGCGCCCGGCGCCTGGTCGTGCAGAACCTGTGCCTGGCGGGTGCGTTCATCGGCGTCCTGGTCGTCTGGGACCTCGCGGGCCATCTGCCGCTGCCCCTCGGCGTCGCCGGCCACGAGGGCTCCACGATCCTGGTCGGGCTCAACGGCCTGCGGCTCCTGCGGGAGAGCGCCTGGCGCGAGTAGGTCACCAAGTGCTCCCGGGCCCCGTGCCCGGGCCGGTCAGGCGTGCGCCCCCGCCGTCACCTTCCCCACCACCAGTTGCGGTACGGCCTCCAGGATCTCGCCCACCCGCTCGACCTGCTCGCCCAGTTCCCTCTCCTGCGCGGCGGTCAGCCGTCCCAGCGGCTCCACCGTCACCGTGGTCCGCTTCCCCTGCCGCCGCTGGTGCCAGACCCCCGCGACCACCCCGTCGACGAGCAGCACGGGAAAGTTCCCCGCCTGTCCGCCGGCCAGGGCCCGCTGGTAGGCGGCGCCTGGGAACATCCGCTCACGCGGCTGGGCGGCGACGGCGTACGCGTCGAAGTAGGGGAGGAGCCGCACGCCCCGTACGGGCTCGGTGGGGAAGTCCCTGTCGCCCGCCACCACCCAGGCCGGTGTCCCCTCGAAGTCGACCTCCTCGATCCCGCCGGACGCGGCCAGCGACGAGAAGAGGGCGGCGGCCCAACCCCGTGGCGCGGCGGCCCACTTGGCGAAGTGCTGCGGCGTCGCGGGACCGTACGCGCGCAGATAATGGCGTACGAGGGTGGCGAGGGCCTCGTCGGCGGGGAGCGGGTCGAAGTGCGGCGGGCGGGTGTACGTCGCCTTGCGGCCCCGGTTCGGCGCGAAGCACAGGGCGCCGGACTGGCCCGTGCGGTGCATCACCTGGCGCCAGCGCGGCCACTTGCCCTGGAACGCCTCCATCACCAGGTCCCCGGCCCACGGTCCGGTGCGGGCCACGACCTCCTCGGACAGCTCGTCGATGGTCAGCCGCCGTCCGTCGAGGGCGTCGCCGACCGCGGCGACGACCTGTTCCTCCTGTTCGGCGGTCATGCGCACCGCCGGGTTCGGGCTCGTCCCGCCCGGCACGGCGGTCAGGGCGGCGGTCCAGAAGGGGAGTTCGTCGGCGGCGAGGAGATGGATCGTGCCCCGCGGGCCGTACGTCTTCACCAGGCTCCGGTCCTCCCACAGCGCGGAGCGCACGTCCTGGCGGGTCGCGCCGCCGAGCCGCAGGGCCAGGGAGAGCTCGGCCGCCGACAGGACCTGCGCGTGCACGGCGAGCAGCGTGGACGCGACCGCGGCGACGGAGGTACCGGACCGCGCGGGCAGGTGCAGCAGTTGACGCCCGTAGCGCCGCGCGCTCGCCTCGGCCCAGGTGACCTTCGTGATCCTCGATGTCATGGCGGCGACGCTAGGCGGGAAGTAGGTCGGATCCTGGCCGCTGAGGCCGACGGCCACACGAATCGACGTTCACATCCGGGCAAATGGTGAGCAACCCATGTGTGAGGGAAATTATCTGCTGTAAACACTCAAGACGGAGCAAATAGCGCCAACTGCCTCCGGGGGCCGGGTGGGGTGGCTGCAAAAATCCCTGAAACGCACACAGAGTTTCCACATCGTTATGCCGATTGGCTCATTCCGCTCTTCGGGGTCCCGTAAGTTCGGACCAAGGCAATTCGCGTCAGCAAAGCTGCGCGGGACGGCACCGCGCTGCGGAGGGGGCTGCGCGGTGCCCGCCACTCCCCTTGATTCCCGGGGCGGGGGCGGTCGTCACCCGGCCGCGTCACTCTTGGGGCGTACGTCCGAGACGGACGGGTCGACACCCCATATCCTCGTGCGAACCCCCTGGTTCTCTTCGAATTCTCCTCGATCTCCTTCGAATTAGCTGGGAATCGGCCATGATCTGCCACTGAATGAACGCTTCCACTCCCACTCAGACGGTGTCGGCCGACTCCGGAGAGTAGTTGTGGCACGCCGATGCGCGCGACATCACTTACGAAGGGTTATGGTGGAAACCCCCCCTCGGGCCGGTCCGTCTCCCCCCCCACGGACCGGCCCGTTTTTTTGTGCCCCGACACACGCCGGGCGTACGCCCCGGAGCAGCCCTCGTACCGAACCGGGCGCCCTCGCTCCCGTCCTGCTCACCGGTCCGCTCCGGGCCCGCTCCCGGTCCGCCCATCGGTCCGCTTCCGGTCCACTTCCGGTCCGCGCCACGGCCCGTCCATCGGCCGGGAGCCCTTGCACCCCTAGGGGGAGAGCCGCTCCGGCGGGGGTAGGGTGTCGCCCTCGGGGACTGCCATCTGCACGGAGGGGCTGACGAAAACGTGAACCTGCGCGACAACCTGCGCCGCTTGCTGGTCAGGTTCTATGCACGCAGGGTGGAAGGCCACCTTGACCACGACCAGGTGCCCAAGCACATCGGGGTCATCATGGACGGCAACCGGCGCTGGGCGAAGGCCGCCGGCAGCACCGCCGCCCAGGGGCACCGGGCCGGAGCGCACAAGATCGAGGAATTCCTCGGCTGGTGCTCCGAGACCGACGTCGAGGTCGTCACCCTCTGGCTGTTGTCCACGGACAACTTCGACCGCCCGGAGGAAGAACTCGTACCGCTGCTCGGCATCATCGAGAACGTCGTGAGTTCCCTCGCCGCCGACGGCCGCTGGCGCGTGCACCACGTCGGCACGCCGGACATCCTGCCCTCGCGGATGCAGACCGTCCTGAAGGAGGCCGAGGAGTCCACCGCGCACGTCGGCGGAATACTGGTCAACGTCGCCATCGGCTACGGCGGCCGGCAGGAGATCGCCGACGCCGTGCGCTCGATGATCCTCGACCACGCCGACAAGGGCACCTCGTTGGAGAAACTCGCCGAGGACGTCAGCGTCGACATGATCGGCAAGCACCTCTACACCAGCGACCAGCCCGACCCCGACCTCGTGATCCGTACGAGCGGCGAGCAGCGGCTGTCCGGATTCATGCTCTGGCAGACGGCCCACTCCGAGTACTACTTCTGTGAGGTCTTCTGGCCGGCCTTCCGCAAGGTCGACTTCCTGCGCGCCCTGCGCGACTACGCGGCCCGCCACCGGCGCTACGGCGGATGAGGGACCGAGGCGGCCCCACCGCCAGGGGCTGCCGCGGGACCGGGGATTGGTCCTTTGGGGTGGAAGTAATGAGGAGTTCACCAGGGCGCCGTCATGTGTGCTGGCATGGCATGGCTCGTTCGAGGGCATAAAGCCTCCAGGTCGACGCCCGAATCACGGGTGTCGGATCTCAGCGGACGGCACGGGGCCGTCCGCCCGGGAGGCCCTTTGCACCAGCGCGACCGTGCGGTCAGTACGGACGAGGCGGAGGGCCGGTTCACGGCCCGTGCATCGGTGCCGGAAACCGGTCCACCTCTCCTCCGTCGCTCCCCGACCTCATCCGAGGGGGTACGTCCTTCCGTGGTGACCAGCACAAAGCGCCGTATGCCAGACCGGCGCACCTATGTTCTCGACACCAGCGTCCTGCTGGCCGACCCGCACGCCATGAACCGCTTCGACGAGCACGAAGTAGTGCTGCCGATCGTCGTGGTCACGGAATTGGAGGCCAAGCGGCACCATCCCGAGCTCGGCTACTTCGCCCGGCAGGCCCTGCGTCTGCTCGACGAGTTCCGGGTGAAATATGGCCGTCTCGACGCCCCCATCCCCACGGGGGAGTTGGGCGGGACGGTCCGTGTCGAGCTCAATCACTCGGACCCCAGCGTGCTGCCGAGCGGCTACCGCCTGGGGGACAACGACTCCCGCATCCTCGCGGTCGCCCGCAATCTGCAGGCGGAGGGTTTCGACGTCACGGTCGTGTCGAAGGACCTCCCGCTGCGGATCAAGGCCTCCTCGGTCGGGCTCCTCGCCGAGGAGTACCGGGCGGAACTCGCCATCACAGGCTCCTCCGGCTGGACCGGAATGTCCGAACTGACGCTCTCGGGCGAGCAGGTGGACCTCCTCTTCGACCAGGAGAGCCTGTACGTCCCCGAGGCGTCCGACTTCCCCGTCCACACGGGTCTGATGATCCAGTCCGAGCGCGGCAAGGCGCTGGGCCGTGTGACGGCCGAGGGCAACGTCCGGCTCGTACGCGGGGACAGGGAGGCCTTCGGCATCAAGGGCCGCAGCGCGGAGCAGCGCATCGCGCTGGATCTGCTCCTCGACCCGGACATCGGGATCGTGTCGATGGGCGGCCGGGCCGGCACAGGAAAGTCGGCGCTCGCCCTGTGCGCGGGCCTGGAGGCCGTGCTCGAACGGCGCCAGCACCAGAAGGTGATGGTCTTCCGGCCGCTGTACGCGGTCGGCGGGCAGGAGCTGGGCTATCTGCCCGGTTCCGAGTCCGAGAAGATGGGCCCCTGGGCGCAGGCGGTCTTCGACACCCTCTCCGCGGTCACCAGCCGCGAGGTCATCGAGGAGATCACCGCGCGCGGCATGCTGGAGGTCCTGCCGCTCACGCACATCCGGGGCCGCTCGCTCCACGACGCGTTCGTGATCGTGGACGAGGCGCAATCCCTCGAACGGAACGTCCTGTTGACCGTTCTGTCCCGAATCGGATCGAATTCACGGGTGATCCTGACCCATGACGTGGCCCAGCGGGACAACCTCAGGGTCGGTCGGTACGACGGAGTGGTGGCCGTCGTCGAGAAACTGAAGGGGCATCCGCTCTTCGCGCACGTCACCCTCACCCGGTCCGAGCGGTCCCAGATCGCCGCCCTTGTGACCGAAATGCTGGAGGACGGACAGATCTGATCCCGGCTGCCCCCACCCGTCCCGGTCTGTCCGACGGGTGGGGGATGCGCGGTAGTTGGCGCCGTCCGGCAAAGGCGAAGATCCTAGCCGGGCGGCGTCGTCGTGCGCGCTCGTTTCCGGAAAACTTCTGAGGCAAACGAGGTGTGAGCTTTCACACCCAGCACAGAATTGCCACCCGGCGCCGGGGTACGGCAGAGTCTCACTCCTGTCAGGCCCCGCATACGACACACCTGTACCCCCAGCGGCACAGCACAGCAAGAACCTCAGAACTCCATAACGCCGTCGTATGCCGCCCGCGCACCAAGCGGCGCTCCCCGCAAGGGAGTTGCCCACCGGGCCCGTGCCTCCCGTGACCCCGCAGTTGGGAGGCCAGTGCCAGGGGCAAGATTGCGTCCGCGAGGGTCACCTGTAGCGGTCGATGCTGGAAGGAAACCGTGTGAGCCGGATTTCGGTCCGTGGGCTCGCAGTGGCCTCGGCCACCGCAGTCACCGCAGTCGGCGCTGTAACGGGTGTTGCCTCGGGCAGCACCGCACCGGCGAGCGATGACGCCGAGGCAACGGCGAGCGGCGCGACGCTCCTCGCGGACATACCCGCGGGCGCGCAAGCGCAGGTGCAGACCGCCTCTCTGACTCAGCAGGCCGACTCCCAGGCCATCGCGGCGGACGCGACAGCCAAGAAGGACGCCGAAGCAGCCGCGCGCAAGCAGGCGGCCAAGGACGCGGTCGCCAAGCAGCAGGCCGCCGAGAAGGCCGAGAAAGAGGCGAAGGAGCGCAAGGAGGCCGAGAAGGTCGCCAGCCGTTCCGCCACGCGTGACGCCGCCAGCTTCACGGTCAAGGCGTCGTACACCGCCGCCGAGGTCCAGGAGATGGCCCGCCAGCTCGTCCCCGCGGACCAGTTCGCGTGCTTCAGCCGGATCGTCGACCACGAGTCCAGCTGGAACTACCAGGCTGACAACCCCACCTCCGACGCGTACGGCCTCATGCAGGCCCTGCCGGGTTCGAAGATGTCCTCGGCCGGTGCCGACTGGGCGACCAACCCGGCGACGCAGATCAAGTGGGGCCTGAGCTACATGGACGGCCGCTACGGCAGCCCGTGCGCCGCCTGGAACTTCTGGCAGGCCAACAACTACTACTGAGCCGCAGTCGGCTCAACCTCGCGGAGCCCTTCACCGTCCTACGGTGAGGGGCTTCTGCCATGTACGGTCGATGCCGACGTCTCCAGGGACTCCAGGGAGGAGTGGTGGGGAGCAACGGGGGAAGAGGACGGTTCATGTCGCGAGTGCCAGGTTGGTTCGGCCGGATCGGTGCCGGACTCACCGAAGTGGGAGAACGGCTGGACGCGCGCCGCGCGGCAGCCGAGAAGGACGACGAGATCGACGAGATCGTCAAGGACGAAGCAGCAGGTACGGACTCCTCGTCCGCGTCCCTGCCGGGGTCGCCCCCCGACGGCCCGGTCGTCCGCGTCCGCCCCGATCCCGCCACCGCCGTCCCGTGGGGGATGCGGGTCGCCGCCGAGGCCGGCTGGCGGCTGCTCGTCCTCGCGGGCACCGTCTGGGTGCTGATGCGCGTCATCAGCGCCGTCCAACTGGTCGTCCTGGCCTTCGTCTCCGCGCTGCTCATCACCGCCCTGCTGCAGCCCACGGTCGCCCGGCTGCGCAGATACGGTTTTCCGCGCGGCCTCGCCACCGCGCTCACCGCGATCCTCGGCTTCGTCATCATGGGGCTCGTCGGATGGTTCGTGGTCTGGCAGGTCATGGAGAACATCAACAACCTCGCCGACCAGATCCAGGACGGCATCGACGAGCTGCAGCGCTGGCTGCTCAACAGCCCGTTCCATGTCACCGAGGACCAGATCAAGGACATCGCCAAGAGCCTGCGCGAGGCGGTCGGGGCGAACACCGAGGAGATCACCTCCGCTGGGCTCGAAGGCGTCACCGTCATCGTCGAGGCGCTCACCGGCATCCTGCTGACGATGTTCTCCACGCTCTTCCTGCTCTACGACGGCAAGCGCATCTGGGAGTGGACGCTCAAGCTCGTCCCGGCCGCGGCGCGCCCGGGGGTCGCCGGAGCGGGGCCGCGGGCCTGGCGCACGCTCACCGCGTACGTCCGCGGCACGGTGATAGTGGCTCTGATCGACGCCATCTTCATCGGGCTCGGCATCTTCTTCCTCGACGTCCCGATGGCCGTTCCGCTCGCCGTCTTCATCTTCCTCGGCGCGTTCATCCCGCTCGTCGGCGCCGTCATCTCCGGGGCGCTGGCGGTCGTCGTCGCCCTCGTGACGCAGGGCGTCTTCACGGCGGTCATGACCCTGGCCGTCGTCCTTGCCGTCCAGCAGATCGAGGGCCACATCCTGCAGCCGTTCATCCTCGGGCGGGCGGTGCGGGTGCATCCGCTGGCCGTCGTGCTGTCCGTGGCGGCGGGGGGGATGGTGGCGGGGATCGGTGGCGCGGTGGTCGCCGTGCCGCTCGTCGCCGTCACCAACACGGTGGTGGGGTACCTGCGGTCCCACTCGCGTGAGGCGGCGCTGCGGTATGCGCCGGGGCCGCACGGGTCGACGGCGGCGGCCCGGCCCCCGGAGGACACACCCCCACCGGCGTAGCCCGGGTTCCTCGCCCCCGCCGCCCCTACCCTTCCCGTCACTGCATGGGGGGTGCGCCCCCTCGCCCCCCTTTGTCCTCAAACGCCGGACGGGCTGAAAGATACGCGGACGGGCTGGAAGATTCGCGGGCGTGCTGAAGATCTCCGGCCGTCCGCGACATCTCAGCCCGTCCGGCGTTTGAGGACCGGGGGTTCGGGGGCAGCGCCCCCGAGTCGTGGACGGGAACGGGTAGGGGCGGCGGGGGCGAGAGCAAACCCCTGCGGAACTACTCCGCCAGGACCGCCTCGGCGTCCAGCGTGACCCCGACCGCCTGCACAACCGCCGCGATCTTGAACGCTTCCTGAATCGTCTCCCGGTCGACACCGGCCCGGCGGAGCACCTGCTCGTGCGAGTCAAGACACTGCCCGCACCCATTGATCGCGGAAACGGCCAGCGACCACAGCTCGAAGTCGACCTTCTCCACCCCCGGGTTGCCGATGACGTTCATCCGCAGCCCCGCCCGCAGCGTCCCGTACTCCGGATCGGAGAGCAGATGCCGCGTGCGGTAGAAGACGTTGTTCATCGCCATGACCGCCGCCGCGGACTTCGCCGCGGTGTACGCCTCGGGCGAGAGCTTCGCGTTGGCCTCCTCCTCCAGCTCACGCAGCACGCGCGGCGAGCGCGAGGCGATGGCGCAGGCGAGCACCGTGCCCCACAGCTGCTGCTGCGGAAGGTCGGAGTTGCCGATGACGGAACCGAGGTTCAGCCGCAGGTCCTTGGCGTAGTCCGGAATCGCGGACTTCAGCGCGTCGAGGGACATGGGTCACTCACCGGCCAGGAGCTTGACCGGGTCGAGCGTGGTCTCGCCCTTGGTCCAGTTGCAGGGGCACAGCTCGTCCGTCTGGAGTGCGTCCAGGACCCGCAGGACCTCCTTGGGGTTACGGCCGACGGAGCCGGCGGTCACCATGGAGAACTGGATCTCGTTGTTCTGGTCGACGACGAAGACGGCGCGCTTGGCGAAGCCGTCCTCGCCCTCGATGCCGAGGTCCCGCATCAGCTCGTGCTTCGAGTCGGCCATCATCGGGAACGGCAGGTCGGTCAGGTCCGGGTGGTCCTTGCGCCAGGCGTGGTGCACGAACTCGGAGTCGCCGGAGAAGCCGAGCACCTGCGCGTCACGGTCGGCGAACTCGTCGTTCAGCTTCCCGAAGGCGGCGATCTCGGTCGGGCACACGAAGGTGAAGTCCTTGGGCCACGCGAAGACGATCTTCCACTGACCTTCGTACGTCTTGTGGTTGATCTGCTCGAACTCCTCGCCCTTCTCCAGCGAGACACAGGCGGTCAGATCGAACTCGGGGAACTTGTCACCGACAGTGAGCACGGGCTCTCCTTGCAGCGAAGAAAACCCCAATTTGAGGGGTTTTCCCATGGGTTGGACGTCCATGATCGTGGCACAGAGTGCATTGATTAGGGAAATAGCTACACTCGGTCGTGTTGATCGAAAACAGCTATCAGTGCATGTGAGCGCGGAGAGCGAAGCGAAAGGACCGTGACCGTGCCCCCCGTCAGGAAGAGGCAGCCCAGCCTCCCGCAGCTGCGCGCCTTCGCCGCGGTGGCCGAGCATCTGCACTTCAGGGACGCGGCCGCCGCCCTCGGCATGAGCCAGCCCGCGCTGTCCGGCGCGGTCTCGGCACTGGAGGAGACCCTCGGCGTGACGCTGCTGGAGCGTACGACCCGCAAGGTGCTCCTGTCACCGGCGGGCGAGCGGCTGGCCGTACGGGCCAGGGCGGTGCTCGACGAGGTGGGCGCGCTGATGGAGGAGGCCGAGGCGGTGCGGGCGCCGTTCACCGGGGTGCTGCGGCTCGGGGTGATCCCGACGGTGGCGCCGTATCTCCTGCCGACCGTCCTGCGGCTCGTCCACGACCGCTATCCGGCGCTCGACCTCCAGGTCCACGAGGAGCAGACGTCGAACCTGCTGGCGGGGCTCACCACGGGCCGACTCGATCTGCTGCTGCTCGCGGTGCCCCTCGGAGTGCCCGGGGTCGTCGAACTGCCGCTGTTCGACGAGGACTTCGTGCTGGTCACGCCGTTGGGCCACCGGCTGGGCGGCAGGGAGGGCATCGCGCGTGAGGCGCTGCGCGAGCTGAATCTGCTGCTGCTGGACGAGGGGCACTGTCTGCGGGACCAGGCGCTCGACATCTGCCGGGAGGCCGGGCGGGCGGACGCGCCGGTCACCACGACCGCGGCGGGGCTCTCCACGTTGGTGCAACTGGTCGCGGGCGGGTTGGGGGTGACGCTGTTGCCGCGTACGGCCGTCAGGGTCGAGACGGCTCGGAGCAGTCAGCTGCTCACGGGGTTCTTCGCGGAGCCCGCCCCCACTCGGCGGATCGCGCTCGCGATGCGGGGTGGGGCGGCTCGGGCGGGGGAGTACGGGGAGCTGGCTTCGGCGCTCCGGGAAGAGCTGAAGCCGTTGCCGGTACGGGTGTTGTGACACCCGCACCGGCAACGGCGCGGCCACCTTGAGGGGCGCGGGGAACTGCGCAATCTTTAAGGGGCGCGGGGAACGGCGCGACAGGCGGGCGATGACGGACCCCCTTGGGGGGCTACTCCGTGCGCAAGCCGTCCGGGCGCATCAGGCGTAGGAGCGGTGGGACGCTCAGGGCCGTCACCGCCACGACCACCGCCGCTCCGATGCCCGTCATGGCCAGGACGCTCAGCCAGTCCACCGTCACCCTCGTGGCCGTCATCTTCAGGAGGACCGCGCCCAGGGTGAGGCCCACCACCGAGGCGAGGACCAGGCCCAGCGCGACCGGGATCGCGGTCTGCCACAGGACCGACAGGCTCAGCGTACGGCGCCGCGTGCCGAACGCGACCAGCGCCGAGAGCAGCTTCTTGCGCTCGCGCAGCTGCTCCAGCTGGGAGACCAGCAGGCTCGCCCCGATCAGCGCGAGGACACAGGCCGCGCCGACGAACAGCCCGGTGCGGATGGAGTCGAAACGCTCCGAGCGCTCACTGCCCGTGAACGTCATGGGCTCCGTGAGCGGATTGATCTCCGCCGCGGTGTTGCGTACGAGCTCCTGGCCGTCCGGGACCGTCCCGTCGAGCTTGAGGTAGATCACGCCGCTGCTCGCGGGAACCGCCGCGGCGGGCAGCGCGCTCGTGGTGAACAGGAAACCGCCCCGCTCCCAGCCCGTCGGGTCCTTGCGCGGATCGGCCTTCTTGATGTCGCGCGGCACGGTCCAGGCCACCTCCGCGCCCTTGACGACGTCGTCGTAGGTGGGGTCGATGACGAGCTCGCGGCCGGGCTTCGCGAACTTCGCGGTCTCCGAGTCGTACTCGGCGCCCTGCACGGCGAACACATCGCCCTCGCGGCACGAGGACAGCTTCGCCACCTCGCGCAGCGCGGCGCAGTCGCCGACCGTGATCCCCGAGGACGTGTCGGGGTTCTTCGCCCGCTCGCTCAGCGAGAGGTCGGACAGCGCGACGGCGCCGCGCACCCCGCGGGTGTCCGCGAGTTCGGTCCGGGCGTCCGCGAGGGAGACGGACTTCGGTACGGAGACCTGCATCTGGGCGCGCGAGAGGTCCTCGCCCGTGGACTTCGTGTAGTCGCTCTGGACACCGGAGAACAGCATCTGCAGGGCGATCGCGCCGGCCACCGCCACCGCGATGCCGTTGACCATGCGGGCCGCGGTGCCACTGCTCAACTGCAGCCTGCGGACGGCCAGCTGCCAGGAGACCGAGCCCGAGTTCAGCCGGGCCACCACGGACTCCACGACCCACGGCAGCAGCGCGGTGATGCCGACGAGGAGCAGGACGACACCGCCGGTCACCATGTACTCGTTGAAGTCGCCGTTGTCGTTGCCCTTGCCGATCATCGGGCTGAGCAGGCCGAGGCCGCCCAGCGGCAGCAGCAGCCGCCACCACAGCCGGCGCCGCGCGGGCCTGGCCGTACGCACCACGCCGAGCGGCTCGATGACCACGCCGCGCAGGGCGAGGAGGGTCACCGCCACCGCGGCGGCCGGGACCGCGACGGCGATCAGGACGGCGAGTACGGGCGTCGGGTTGAGGTAGCTCGGGAAGACGCTGATCCCGAAGAGCTCCAGCGAGCCGGCGATCTGGCGGCCGATCAGGAAGAAGCCGACACCGAAGGCCAGCCCGAGGAAGGCCCCGGCGAGCGCCTCGCCCGCGGCGATCCGGCGGGTCATCCGGCCGTCGGCGCCGACCAGCCGCAACGCGGCGAGTCTGCGGTCGCGCCGCTCGCCGCCGAAGCGTACGGCCGCGGCGATGAAGACGCCGACCGGCATCAGCAGCACCACGAAGACCGTGAGGACGAGCAGGAGGAGGACCGGGTCCATCTCCTCCGCGGGCCCCTTCCTCGCGCCGAAGGTGTCGAGGCGCACGATGCGGGAGCCCTCGTCGAACTTCGCCAGGTTCTGGCCGCCCGTGTAGTAGGCGAGTTCGGCCGAGCCGATCAGGCCGCTCTCACCGATGGTTCCCGTGACGCGGTACGGCAGCCGGTCGTGCAGCAGCTTCGCGTCCTTGGAGTCCAGCAGTTCCTTCAGCGCGGGGGACACGACCATCTCGCCCGGCGCCGGGAACTTCTTGATGCCCGGCGGCAGTGGCGCCCGCAGGCCCTCCGGCTCCAGCTGGCGGCCCCGGACGTCCAGGCCGCGGAACTCGGTGTCGACGTTCGCGACGAGCACCGTGTTGTCGGACCTGGCCGGTTCGACGCCGTTCATCGCCAGGTCCATCCGCGCGTACTCGCGGTCGGACCGTGCCTGCAGCGCGCTCGGGATGGCGGTGGTGAGCAGCAGTAGCGCCACGCCGAGCCCCACCCCGACACCGGTGAGCAGGACCCGTACCCAGCCCTCGCGGCCGCCCGTGAACGCGAACTTGATCCCCATGGCGAGGTCCCTGGACCACTGCCGCAGCACGGGGGTCCGGTGGCGCGGGTCGTCCCAGGAGGGCAGTTCCGCGGGAGCCTCGGGCGGGGCGGCGGTGGTCGACGGGCGGGCGCTCATACGGCGCGCTCCATGTCCCGGGACTTCCCGTCGCGTACGACGATCTCGCGGTCCGAGTAGGCGGCCACCCGGGTCTCGTGCGTGACGAGGACGACGGCGGCGTTGGCGGACCGGGCGGCGTCCGTGAGCAGCTCCATCACGCGCTCGCCGTTGAGCGAGTCGAGGGCGCCGGTGGGCTCGTCCGCGAACAGCACCCGCGGGCTGGTGACCAGGGAGCGGGCCACGGCGACGCGCTGGCCCTGGCCGCCGGAGACCTCGCCGGGCCGCTTGCCCGCAAGGTCGTCGACCTCCAGGCGCTCCATCCAGGCCAGGGCGGTGCGCTCGGCCTCCTTGCGGGAGGTGCCGTTGAGGCGCAGCGGCAGGGCCACGTTCTCGACGCAGGTCAGCTCCGGCACCAGCTGGCCGAACTGGAAGACGAACCCGAACTCCGAGCGCCGCAGCGCGCTGCGCTGGGAGTCGTTCATGGTCGCCATCTCACGGCCGTTGTACGTGATCGAGCCCGAGTCGGGCGTCACGATGCCGGCGAGGCAGTGCAGGAGGGTCGACTTGCCGGAGCCCGAGGGGCCCATCACGGCGACGACCTCGCCCGGGTGGATGGAGAACTCGGCGCCGTCGAGGGCGTTGGTGGGGCCGTACGCCTTGCGCAGGTCGTGGGCCACGAGCAGGGAGCCTGCGGGGGTCATCGGGTCACCGCCTCAGCGAGTTTGCCGAGGCGGGCCGCGGTGAGTTCGAGCCACCGCAGGTCGGCCTCAAGATGGAAGAGGGCGTGGTCGCAGATCAGCTGGTCGGCGAGATCGCCCTTGCGCTTGCGGTCGGTGAGGATGCGCATCATGCGCAGGTGTTCCGAGCGCTGGGTGTCGAGGATCTCGGACGCGTCGCGGTGCGTCAGGAGGGCGAGGACGACCTTCGTGTAGAGGGTCGACTGGAGATACGGCTCCGGCTTCTCCGGCGTCGCGAGCCACCGCTGGACGTCGGTGACGCCCGCCTCGGTGATCGCGTACCGCTTGCGCTCGGGGCCTTCGCCCGCCTCTATCCCGTCGACCTCCACGAGGCCGTTCTTCAGCAGCCGGGACATCGTCGAATAGACCTGGCCGTAGTGGAGCGGCCGGTCGTGACCGAACTTCTCGTCGAAGGCCCGCTTCAGGTCGTAACCGTGTCGGGGGCCGGACTCCAGGAGCCCTAGGAGCGTGTGACCGATGGACATGCGGAGCACTCTACACAGTGCGTATACACGCCATGTATACGCACTGTGTAGACGCTCTTCCCGAGGGTGCGTCCTCGCAGGTCGAAGCCGATTGTCACGGTTCTGCCACCGCGATCGATCGCACTGTTTCGGGTGCGGGCCGGTGGGGGCTGATCGCGCAGTTCCCCGCGCCCCTGAGGTCTGCGGGGCCTTGGGTCGGATGTGTGGTGCGGGTCCGGTGGGGGTGGGCCGCGCAGTTCCCCGCGCCCCTGGGTGGGACGGGGCGAAGCCCCTCCCCGAGGGGCGCGGGGAACTGCGCGAGCAACCCCCACCGGACCCGCACGTGACCGAAGGGGCGCGAGGAACGGCGCGGCCGGCCCCCACCGGACCCGCACCCGGATGAAGGGGTGCGGGGAACGGCGCAGCCCGCCCGCCCCACCGGCCCGCACCCGGCAACGGCCCCGCCTACTCCTCCCCCTCCTCGGAGAGGGAAGGGCGGCCGCGGCGGGGGATCGGGCCCGCCCCGCCGGGGAGGCGGCCCGCCTCGCCGAGCGCCCGCCGCAGCAGGAACTCGATCTGCGCATTGGCCGAGCGCAACTCGTCCCCGGCCCACCGCGCCAACGCCTCGTACACCAGCGGATCCAGCCGCAACAGCACCTGCTTGCGCTGCTGCTGCGCCCTCCGCGGAGGAGGAGGGGGAGGATCAGGGGGAGTCGGAGGGGCCCCCTCCGGAGTCGAACTCACTGGTAGAGGGACCCCGTGTTCAGGACGGGCTGCGGCGCCCGGTCCCCGCACAGCACCACCATCAGATTCGACACCATCGCCGCCTTCCGCTCGGAGTCCAGCTCCACGATGTCCCGCTCGGAGATCCGCGCGAGCGCGGCCTCCACCATGCCGACGGCCCCGTCCACGATCTGACGCCGCGCGGCGACGACCGCACCCGCCTGCTGCCGCTGGAGCATCGCCGAGGCGATCTCGGGCGCGTACGCGAGATGCGTGAAGCGGGACTCGATGATCTGCACACCCGCCGCGTCCACCCGCGCCCGCAGTTCGACCGCGAGCTTCTCGGTGATCTCCTCCGCGTTGCCCCGCAGCGACAGGCCCTCCTCGTCATGGGCGTCGTACGGGTACTCGATGGCGATGTGCCGCACGGCCGCCTCGGTCTGGGTGGCGACGAACTCCAGGAAGTCGTCCACCTCGAAGCTGGCCTGCGCGGTGTCCTCGACCCGCCACACCACGACGGCGGCGAGTTCGATCGGGTTGCCGTAGGCGTCGTTGACCTTGAGGACGGCCGTCTCGTGATTGCGTACCCGCGTCGAGATCTTCGTACGGGACGTGAGCGGGTTCACCCAGCGCAGTCCGTCCTCGCGGATCGTGCCGCGGTAGCGGCCGAAGAGCTGGACGACGCGGGCCTCGCCGGGCGCCACCATGTTCAGACCGCACATCGCGATGAACGCCGCGAGGCCGATCAGGACGCCGGCCACGATGAGCACGGCCTTGCCGCCGGCGGCGTCCACCGCGGTGGCGGAGACGACCAGCGCGGCGCCCAGCAGCAGGCCGACCAGCCCGAGCAGCAGCGCGAGCCCGCCGCCGATGCTGTGCGCGGAGACCTCCCGGACGCGCGGAGCGGGCATCTCGGGCAGGTCGGTGGCGTCCGTCCCTGTCCCCGTCCCCGCTCCGGTCCCTGGGCCTGTGTCCGGAGAGTTGTGTGTGGACATGGGTGTTCCCCCGTTTCATGGTGCTTTCGTCCGGTGTGCGGACGCGCCCGGCTCGATCCGGATGACTATCTAAGTGATATCACTTTACCCGCCACGGCAACCTTCCACTCCTGTGAACCGTCGGTTCCATAGGGGTGGGTGCTGATTCTCACGTCCGTAAAAGGCCGGATCGACAGGCGTTTGTCCGCAGGTGCGGTGTTAGTTTGCTGAGCCGAACCGAGCGATGAACCTGTGAGACACGAGAGACGGAAGCGGAGCGGACGTATCCATGGGACGAGCGGATGAACGACGAGCGCGGCAGCGCGGTGGGCACCGCGGCGCGCCGAAACGCTCGTCCAAGGCGGAGGGCAAGACCGGCAAGAGCGGTATACGCCGGTTCTTCACCTGGAAGAAGATGCTCGGCACGTTCTTCGGTCTCTGCCTGCTCGGCATGGCCGCCTTCATCGGGCTCTATCTGATGATCGACGTCCCCAAGGGGAACGCGGCGGCGGTGCAGCAGAGCAACATCTACAAGTACGCCAACGGCGAGACCCTCGCCCGCGACGGTGAGGTCAACCGCGAGCTGGTCGACCTGGACCAGGTCTCCAAGGGCGTCCGGATGACCTTCGTCGCCGCCGAGAACAAGTCCTTCTACAAGGACTCCGGCGTCGACCTCAGGGGTACGGCCCGCGGCCTGATCAACACCCTGTCCGGCAAGGGCAAGCAGGGTGGCTCGACGATCACCCAGCAGTACGTCAAGAACTACTACCTCACGCAGGACCAGACCGTCACGCGCAAGCTGAAGGAACTGGTCATCTCGCTGAAGGTGGACCGCCAGCAGTCCAAGGACGACATCCTCGCGGGTTACATCAACACCAGCTACTACGGCCGTAACGCCTGGGGCATCCAGGCCGCCGCGCAGGCGTACTACCGGGTCGACGCGGACAAGCTCAGCGTCGCCCAGAGCGCGTATCTGGCCGCCCTGCTCCAGGCCCCGAGCCAGTACGACTGGGCGGTGGCGAGCGACACCAGCAAGAAGCTGGTCAAGAACCGCTGGAACTACGTCCTCGACAACATGGTCGAGGAGGGCTGGCTGGACTCCGCCAAGCGCGACGGCATGACGTTCCCCGTGCCGAAGGACCCCAAGGGCGCACCCGGCCTGGAGGGCCAGGCGGGCTATCTGGTGGAGGCCGCCAACTCGACGCTGGAGAAGCAGCTCGTCGAGCAGGGCACGGCCTCCGACATGGACGAGGCCGCGACGATGGTCAAGGCGGGCGGCTGGACCATCACGCTGAACATCGACAAGAAGAAGCAGGCCCAGCTGGAGAAGGCCGTCAAGGCCAAGCTGACCAGCAAGCTCGACGGGAAGAAGCGGGACGTCGACGCCGACATCCAGGCCGGCGCCGCCTCCGTCGACCCGAAGACGGGCCGGGTCCTCGCGATGTACGGCGGCGTGGACTACGTGAAGCACTTCACGAACAACGCCACGCGCCGCGACTACCAGCCCGCCTCCACCTTCAAGCCGGTCATCCTGGCCGCGGCCGTCGACGAGGACGCCACGACCCAGGACGACGACCCGATCACGGCGAACACGATCTACGACGGCACCAGCAAGCGTCCCGTCCTCGACGACGGTACGAAGGTCGGCTTCTCCCCGCCGAACGAGGACGACGTCGACTACGGCGACGTCGACGTCCAGACCGCCATGAACAAGTCCATCAACTCCGTCTTCGCGCAGATGGGCGTCGACGTCGGCATGGACCAGGTCATGAAGACCGCGGGCGAGCTGGGCATGGACGTCGAGGGCGTCAAGTCGGTGCCCGCCCAGACCCTCGGCACGATGGGCGCGAGCCCGCTGGAGATGGCCGGGGTCTACGCGACCCTCGACAACCACGGCAAGAAGGTCACCCCGGCCGTCATCAAGTCGGTCGAGCACAAGGACCGCGCGGTCAAATTCCCGGACCCGATCGGCGATCAGGTCATCAGCCGGGAGGCCGCCGACACGGTCACCTCGGTGCTGACGGGCGTGGTCGACGACGGTACGGCCCGCACGTCCGTGCGGGACAACCCGGAACGGGACGGCCAGCAGGTCGCCGGCAAGACCGGTACGTCCGACTTCAACAGGTCGGCCTGGTTCACCGGTTACACCCCCGACCTGGTCACCTCGGTCGGGATGTTCGGCGAGGACGCGAAGTCCCACGCGCAGGTGACGATGCAGGGTGCCACCGGCCTCCTGCCGGGCAAGGGCCGCGTCAACGGCGGTGGCTATCCCGCGCAGATCTGGGCGGCGTTCACGTTCGACGCGATGGGTGAGGTGACCAGGTTCGACCTGGACACGAAGCAGGGTGCGGCGGTCAAGCCGACCCGGACGCCGACGGTCAGCTCCACGCCGACGACGCCGTCCACGGAGCCCTCCACGGAGGATCCGACGACGAAACCGCCGACGAGTACGTCCCCGCCGGAGTCCACTCCCGAGGAGACTCCCACGGAAGAGGACCCGACGCCCACGACGAGCGCTCCGTCGTCCCCGGGAGGTATCGAACTGCCCCCGGACCCGGACGACCCCCAGTCGGACGACTGACCTGCGGTGCGGCCCGGTGGGGGGCGGGCCGCGCAGTTCCCCGCGCCCCTGATGGGGCGCAGCCCCTCCTAGGGGCGCGGGGAACTGCGCGACCGGCCACGACGGACCCGCAGCTTCCCACCGGCGTTCACGCCCCCATGACCGCCTGGGCGATCCGATCCCCGATCCCCTTGTCGATGTTCCGCCAGTACTGGAACGCCCGCTCCAGCACAGGCTGCGAGACATCGGCCAGCAGATGCCCACTGACGTTCGCCACGAGCCGCTCACGCTGAGCGTCGTCGAGGACCTGCCGAACCATCGTCCCGGCCTGCCCGAAGTCGTCGTCCTCACGATGCCGCTTCGTCGCCTCGCGCACCAGCTCACCCGCTGTCTGCCAGCTCGCCGGCTCACCGAACCGCCCGAAGTCCGCCGCGGGCCCGCCGTACGAGTTGGGCGCGTACGGCCGCGCCGCACTGGACGGCACGTACCGCATCGGCCCGTCCTTGGCGTACGAGTTCACCGCCGAGTGCGGCCGGTTGGGCGGCAGCTGCGCGTAGTTCGGGCCGATCCGGTACCGGTGGGTGTCCGGGTACGAGAACAGCCGGCCGAGCAGCATCTTGTCCGGCGAGGGGCCGATGCCCGGCACCAGGTTGGACGGCTCGAAGGCGGCCTGCTCGATATGGACGAAGTAGTCCTCGGGGTTCTTGTCGAGGACCATCCGGCCGACGTCGATCAGCGGGTAGTCGCCGTGCGGCCACACCTTCGTCAGGTCGAAGGGGTTGAAGCGGTAGTCCGCCGCGTCCTCGAACGGCATGACCTGGACCTTGAGGCTCCAGCTCGGCGCGTTCCCGGACTCGATCGACTCGTACAGGTCACGGCGGTGCTTGTCCGCGTCCGAACCGGCCAGCTCGTCGGCCTCGGCCTGGGGCAGGAACTCGATGCCCTGGTCGGTCTTGAAGTGGTACTTCACCCAGAACCGCTCGCCGCCGCCGTTGATCCACATGTAGGTGTGGGACGAGTAGCCGTTCATATGGCGGTACGTCCTCGGGATGCCCCGGTCGCCCATCAGCCACGTCACCTGGTGCGCGGACTCGGGCGAGAGCGTCCAGAAGTCCCACTGCATGTCGTTGCTGCGCAGCCCGGTCACCGGGTGGCGCTTCTGCGAGCGGATGAAGTCCTGGAACTTGATCGTGTCACGGACGAAGAAGACCGGCGTGTTGTTGCCGACCATGTCGTAGTTGCCGTGCTCGGTGTAGAACTTCAGCGCGAAACCGCGCGGGTCGCGCCAGGTGTCGGGGGAGCCCTGCTCACCCGCGACGGTGGAGAAACGCGCCAGCATGTCCGTGCGCTTACCGGGCTGGAAGAGGTCGGCCCGGGTGAACTGGCTGACGTCATTGGTGACTTCGAAGAAGCCGTACGCGCCACTGCCCTTTGCGTGCACCACCCGCTCCGGTACCCGCTCCCGGTTGAACTGGGCCATCTTCTCGATGAGGTAATGGTCCTGGAGCAGGATCGGGCCGTCGGGGCCGACGGTGAGCGAGTGTTCGTCGCTCTCCACCGGAATGCCGACGTTGTTCGTGGTGTACGGAGCCTGGTCGGGTGCCTGCGTCACGAGCGTCCTCCCGTTCGAGAAGAGTCGATTGGTCGCTTCGCTCACCCAGCAGTCAACTCCGCCGACGGGATGTCGGCAACATTTGGACGGGGTCTGATTCCGGTTCTGTTCCGGCTCGCTTTCAGGGTCGCTTCCAAGGTCGTTCTCGGGGTCGCCGGGTCACTGCCGGGGTGAGTCCCGCCTGGGTACCCCTCAGCTGTGGTTCAACTCGAACCAGACGACCTTTCCCGCACTGAGCCGGGTCGCGCCCCACCGCCTGGCCAGCTTGTTCACCAGGTAGAGGCCGCGTCCGCCCTCGTCCGTGGCGCGCGCCTGCCGCAGCCGCGGCAGCTGTGGCACGTCGTCGCCGACCTCGCAGCGCAGCACGTCGGTCCGCAGCAGCCGCAGCGTCACGGGCCGTGACGCGTACCGCACGGCGTTGGTGACGACCTCGCTGACGAGCAGCTCCACGGAGTCCGTGAGCTCCTCCAGGTCCCAGCGCGACAGCGCCTTGCGGGCCAGCCGGCGGGCCCGGCCGGGCGCCGCGTCCTCCGGGTCCAGGTGCCACAGCGCGACATCGCTCGGCGCGATCCCGTCGAAGCGGGCGGCGAGCAGCGCGATGTCGTCGTCCCGGTCGCCCGGGCCGAGCATGTCGAGCACCTCGTCGCACAGGGCCTCAAGGGGCGGCGGATGGTCCGGCCCGGTCAGCTGGGCGGTCGCGGCGATCCGCTCGCGCAGTTGCTCTATCCCGGTCCACACGTCACGCAGCCGCGACTCGACCAGCCCGTCGGTGTACAGCAGCAGCGTGGCGCCCGCGGGCGCGTCCAGCTCGACCGCCTCGAAGTCCACGCCCCCTACGCCGATGGGAGCACCGGGAGGTACGCGCAGGACCTCGGCCCGCCCGCCCAGATGCAGCAGTACGGGCGGGGGATGGCCCGCGTTGGCGATGGTGATGCGGTGCGCGACCGGGTCGTACACCGCGTACAGGCAGGTCGCCATCCGGTCGGTGCCCAGGCGCTGGGCCTGCTCGTCCAGGTGGTGCAGGACCTCCTGCGGCGGCAGGTCGAGCCCGGCGAGGGTCTGCGCGGTCGTGCGCAGCTGGCCCATGATCGCCGCGGAGGTCATGGAGTGGCCCATGACGTCACCCACGACGAGGGCGACCCGGCTGCCGGGCAGCGGGATCGCGTCGTACCAGTCGCCGCCCACCCGGGCCGTCTCGGCGGCCGGCAGATAGCGGGACGCCAGCCGCACACCGGTCGGCCGGGGCAGGGTCTCGGGCAGCATCGTGCGCTGCAGCTCGTCGGCGATGTACGCCTCGCGCCCGTACAGCACCGCCTTGTCGATGCCGAGCGCGCTGTGCGTGGCGAGCTGCGCCGCGACCAGCAGGTCATCGGTCTCGAAGGCGGGCCGGTCGGGGCGGCGCAGGAACAGCGCGGCCCCGATCACGCGCCGCCGGCCGCGCAGCGGCGCGAGGATCGCGCGCTGGCCGCCGGGCACGCTCAGGTCGTCGCCGATCAGCTCGGGCAGCGCGGCCCGGGCGGCGGGCGCGTCCGCGAAGACGGGCCGCACCCCGCGCAGCACCTCGTTCAGGGCGCCACCGGGCCGTACGGTGCACAGCTCGGCGGTGATGCCGACGTCCGGCTCGGGCTGCAGCGCGGGCAGCAGGAAGCCCTCGGTGTCCCGGTCCTCGGGGATGCGGTCCGTGCGCCGCAGCCGCAGGACGACGGGCCCGGTGGGCCGCTCGTCGCCCACCGGCAGCGGGTCGCGCAGATAGACGAGGATCGCGTCCGAGAAGGTCGGCACGGTCGCCCGGCACAGCCCCATCACGATCTCGTCGAGGTCGATGCCGCGGGCGATCCGCCGGGTGGCGGCGCCCACGAAACGCAGCCGGTCGCCGTCCCGACGCATGGGCATGGGCGCGCCGGGCGCCGGGCTCTGCCCCGTACGGCGGTCCTTGCCGCCCAGGTGGACGGCGGCCTCCGTGCCGGAGGCGCCGCCCAGCGATTCGGGCCGCGGCCGGTGCGGATCGGGTTCGCCGGCCGGTTCGGTGGCCGACGGCTGGGAGTGCTCAGGCCCGGAACCGGCGGGCGCGCCCGTGGCGGCGCCTTGCGCGTCCGCGGTCACGGGCGTGCCGATCGGGCTCTGGCCGTCGGGAACGGGCGTGCCGACGGCCCCCGACGCATCGGGGGTGTCGTCAGGCCGTCCCTGCGCCGGTAAACCGGGAGAGCCCTGTGCGGGCGGCTCCGGGGTACGCAGAAGCGCCCCGCGAGGGTCCGCGGGGGCCGTGGGCCTGGCAGCGCTGGGCTGTCGGCGCTCATGGGAGGTGGGGTGCTCCGTCACGCGTGTCGAATCCATCCGTCCGGTGCTGCGCGCCGTGCGTGCAGTTCGTCCCGCAGAGAGCCCGATACCCGGAATGCGTGCCCCAGGAACGGAATCCCCGCGTGATCAGACAGCCTCTCAGAAGAATGACCTTCGGACACCGGCGGGAACAGCCTGATTCGCCGGCTCCGGGTCGTACCGCTGTGACCCTCGTATCCCACGCTCACGTCCTGCCGCCCCTCGGTGACGTTCGGTCAAGCTCAGCGCCTTGTGCGGGAGTTGCCGTGGCGCACCCGCCCGCCGCCCGACCATCACTCCTCAACGACGGTGTCGCGCACCGACCCTGACTGTTCGTTCGCGTTGCGGAGGACGATCCTACGGTTCTACCACGGGGGCGCATCAAGGGTCTCATGTGGACACGTGCGCGGGTGTGCGATCCCAGTCGTCGGGCAGGGACGGTACGGACCAGGCGGGATCGGGTCGCCAGTGCTGCCAGCCGTCCGAGAACGGCGGGCCCCAGTGGCGGATCACCTCCACCGCGGCGCGTCCGGCCTCGCCCACGCGCGCGGCCAGCCGTTCGTCCATCAGGCCGTCCCGCTGGGCCTGTGCGAACTCGTCCTCGTCGCGCCAGCCCCAAGTCCGGTCCGGATGGACCGAGATGTCGAGGAAGTGGTCCTCGGAGTCGACGCCGCCGGACCATCTGGCCAGCGGTTCCTCCAGGTTGACGTACCAGTTCTTGAACTGCCAGCCCGGCTCCCAGAACAGCCACACCGACCAGGGCTCGCCGGGCCGCGCCAGCTTCAGGACGCCGGTGCCGAACCAGCGGTCGCGCTGCACGGTCCGGGGCTTGGTGTAGCGGGACTCCAGCGGCTCCGCGTGCACGGACGTGCCGTCCGTGAGGACGGGCTTCACGCACTCCGTCCCCGGGGCCAGCCACACGGCGAGCAGGTCGCCGTCGTCCCGCACGACGGTCACGGGACGCGCGATGTGGAAGCGATCGCCGGCGTTCTCCCGGTAACGCCACAGGATCTGACTCCCGGGGTTCCAGTACGCCGCCGAACCGCCCGCTTCCACATGTGTCACCGCTCCGCCCTCTGCCATGAACAGATATTAGGTGCCCGGGGCATACGACGCTGCGGTAAGCGCCATGGTTCGCCTGCTCGCCCGACGACGTTACGGCCTTGTCATCCGCAGGACATCCAGGGCCTCGTCCAGCTGCTCCCGGGTGAGGTCGCCGCGCTCCACGTACCCCGACTCCAGGACGACCTCGCGGATGGTCCTCCGCTCGGCGAGCGCCTTCTTGGCGACCTTGGCGGCCTCCTCGTACCCGATGTACTTGTTCAGCGGTGTCACGACCGACGGCGACGACTCGGCGTACTCGCGGGCCCGCTCGCGGTCGGCCGTGATGCCGTCCACGGTCCGGTCGGCGAGCAGCCGGGAGACGTTCGCGAGCAGCCGCACGGACTCCAGGACGTTCTTCGCGATGACCGGCAGCATGACGTTCAGCTCGAAGTTGCCGGAGGCGCCGGCGACGCCGATCGTGGCGTCGTTCCCGACCACCTGCGCGGCCACCATCAGCACGGCCTCGGGAATCACCGGATTCACCTTGCCGGGCATGATCGACGAGCCCGGCTGCAGATCGGGCAGACTGATCTCCGCGAGACCCGTACGCGGCCCGGACGCCATCCACCGCAGATCGTTCGCGATCTTCGTGAGCCCCACGGCGATGGTCCGCAGCTGCCCGCTGGTCTCTACGACCCCGTCCCGCGCGCCCTGCGCCTCGAAGTGGTCGCGGGCCTCGGTGAGCGGCAGCCCGGTGGTGCGCGCGACCTCGGCGATCACGGCTGCGGAGAACCCGGGCGGCGTGTTGATCCCCGTCCCGACGGCCGTCCCCCCGAGCGGCAGCTCGGCGAGCCGCGGCAGGGAGGCCTCCAGCCGCTCGATCCCGTACCGCACCTGGGCCGCGTACCCGCCGAACTCCTGGCCCAGCGTCACCGGCGTGGCGTCCATGAGATGGGTCCGCCCGGACTTCACCACATCGGCGAACTCCTCGGACTTGCGGCTGAGCGACGTGGCGAGGTGTTCGAGCGCCGGGACGAGATCGCGGGTGACGGCGGCGGTCGCGGCGATGTGGAGGGAGGAGGGGAAGACGTCGTTGCTGGACTGCGAGGCGTTCACGTGGTCGTTCGGGTGTACGTCCCTGCCGAGCCGTTCCGTCGCCAGGGTGGCGAGGACCTCGTTGGTGTTCATGTTGGACGAGGTCCCCGACCCCGTCTGGAAGACGTCCACGGGGAATTCCGCGTCCCACTTCCCGTCCGCGACCTCGGCCGCCGCCTCCTGGATGGCCTCCGCGACGTCCTTGTCCAGCACCCCGAGGCCCGCGTTCACCTTGGCCGCGGCCGCCTTGATCCTGGCCAGGGCCTCGATGTGGGCGCGCTCCAGATGCTGCCCGGAGATCGGGAAGTTCTCGACGGCGCGCTGGGTCTGGGCCCGCCACTTCGCGTCCGCGGGGACGCGGACCTCGCCCATGGAGTCGTGTTCGATGCGGTAGTCGGTCATAGCAGGTATATCGCCCCCGCCGCCCCTACCCATTCCCGTCACTGACTCGGGGGCGCTGCCCCCGAACCCCCGGTCCTCAAACGCTGGACGGGCTGAAAGACATCTTTCAGCCCGTCCGGCGTTTGAGGACGAGCGCGCAGCGCGATACGGGGGGCGAGGGGGCGCAGCCCCCATGCAGTGACGGGAAGGGTAGGGGCGGCGGGGGCGAAAAAAATCTAGAGCCCGGGCCCCCGCACGGGAATCGACGTGAACGTGGGCGCCGGCGCCGGGTCCTTGAAGAAGTCGTTGCCCTTGTCGTCGACGACGACGAACGCCGGGAAGTCCTCCACCTCGATCTTCCACACGGCTTCCATCCCGAGCTCCTCGTACTCGACGACCTCGACCTTCTTGATGCAGTCCTGCGCGAGCCGAGCGGCCGGCCCCCCGATGGACCCGAGATAGAACCCGCCGTGCGATCCGCACGCGTCAGTGACCTGCTGCGACCGATTCCCCTTCGCCAGCATCACCTTCGACCCGCCCGCCGCCTGGAACTGCTCCACATAGGAGTCCATGCGCCCGGCCGTGGTCGGCCCGAACGACCCGGACGCGTACCCCTCGGGGGTCTTCGCGGGCCCCGCGTAGTACACGGGGTGGTCCTTCAGGTACTGCGGCATCTCCTCACCCGCGTCGAGCCGCTCCTTGATCTTCGCGTGCGCGATGTCACGCGCCACGACGAGCGGCCCAGACAGCGACAGCCGCGTCTTGACCGGGTACTTCGTCAGCTCGGCGAGGATGTCGTCCATCGGCCGGTTCAGGTCGATGCGCACGACGTCCCCGGCCTCGTCCAGGTGCTCGTCCGTCGTGTCGGGCAGGAACCGCGCCGGGTCCGTCTCCAGCTGCTCCAGGAACACGCCCTCCGCGGTGATCTTCGCGACGGCCTGGCGGTCGGCCGAGCAGGAGACGGCGATGGCGACCGGGCAGGACGCGCCGTGCCGGGGCAGCCGCACCACGCGCACGTCGTGGCAGAAGTACTTGCCACCGAACTGCGCGCCGATCCCGATCCGCTGCGTCAGCTCGAAGACCTTCTCCTCCAGGTCCTTGTCCCGGAAGCCGTGGCCCAGCTCGGACCCCTCGGCCGGAATCTCGTCCAGGTAGTGCGCGGACGCGTATTTCGCGGTCTTCAGGGCGTACTCCGCGCTCGTGCCGCCGACGACGATCGCCAGGTGGTACGGCGGGCAGGCGGCCGTGCCGAGCGAGCGGATCTTCTCCTCCAGGAACTTCATCATGGAGGCCTCGTTCAGGACGGCCTTCGTCTCCTGGTAGAGGAACGACTTGTTGGCCGAGCCGCCGCCCTTCGCCATGAAGAGGAACTTGTAGGCGCCGCCGTCGGTCGCGTACAGCTCGATCTGGGCCGGGAGGTTCGAGCCGGTGTTCTTCTCGTCCCACATGGTCAGCGGGGCCATCTGCGAGTAGCGCAGATTCAGGTTCAGGTACGCGTCGTAGATGCCGCGGGACAGGGCGGCCTCGTCGCCGCCCGTCGTCAGCACGTTCTGGCCGCGCTTGCCCATCACGATCGCCGTGCCGGTGTCCTGGCACATGGGGAGCACGCCGGCGGCCGCGATGTTCGCGTTCTTCAGGAGGTCCAGCGCGACGAACTTGTCGTTGCTCGACGCCTCGGGGTCGTCGATGATGCGCCGCAGCTGAGCGAGGTGCGCGGGCCGCAGATAGTGCTGGATGTCGTGGATCGCCTCGGCCGCGAGCGTACGCAGCGCCTCCGGCTCCACCTTGAGGAACGTGCGCCCGTCGGCCTCGAAGGTGGACACACCCTCGGAGGTCACCAGCCGGTACGGGGTGGTGTCCTCTCCCTGGGGGAGCAGATCGGTGTACGCGAACGCAGGGCTGGGCGGGGGGGAATTATGCGGCATCTCGCCAAATCCTTCATCGACAGACAGCGGCCGGCCTCCGTTGGCGGCGCCACCAGCGTAGAACCTGCCTCGGACACCGAGTTTGTGAGGTAAGGCTCAGTAGGTCGTCCGGACCCGCTGTCCACACCCTCTAGTCGCGATCTATCGCGTTTGGGTACGCTGCTGCCGTGGACCTTCAGAAGCACACCGAGCCCGACCTTCGGAAGCACACCGACCTCCGCGCGTCCGACGCGGACCGCGACCGGATCGCGGACATGCTGCGCGACGCCCACGCCGAGGGCCGCCTCACCGCGGAGGAGCACGCGGAGCGGGTCGAGGAGGTCTTCCGCGCGAAGACCGTGGGCGACCTGGAACCGCTGGTGCGGGACCTGCCCGCGGCCCACCGCCCCCGCGCGTCGGCCGCGTTCACGGCGGCTCCCAACCGGCCCGTCCCGGGCGCGATCCCCCCGGTCGCCGACGAGAACGTGGTGGCGGTGTTCAGCGCGGCCGTGCGCAGGGGCCGCTGGCGCGTGGGCCGCCGCACGCACGCGTACGCGATCTTCGGCAGTGTGGAGATAGACCTCAGCGAGGCGATATTCGAGCACCAGCAGGTCGTGATCAAGGCGATATCGGTGTTCGGCAGCGTCGAGGTCCGCGTCCCGGAGAACGTGTCGCTGCGCGGCAGCGGCGGGGGAGTCCTCGGCAGCTTCGAGGTGGACACGCTGGACTCGGGCGAACAGGACGCCCCCGTGGTGTACGTGGACGGGCTGGCCGTGCTGGGGAGCATCGAGGCGAAGCCGAAGCGGGGGAAGCTGATCGAGGACATCCTCGACCGGGTCACCGACAAGGTGAACGCCAAGTTGCGCAAACATCTGGGACATTGACGGTCGCGAATCCACGACGACCGGAAGAGTACGGTCCGGGGCGAAGCCTCGTGCCCGGTCCGGTACCGGCCGGGATCCTCGGCGCTTGCGAACTGAGTGCATAGGCGCGCGTACAGCGGGTAGGCCTTGCTGCATCGTCTCTCGCTCGCGAAGCCGTCGTCAGGAGTAGACCGTGCTGCATCCGCCGCATCAGTCCCTGCAGGTCGCTGCCGTTCCGCCCCAGCCGGTGCCGGTGCGCGAGAGGGACCAGGACGCCCCCTGGCACACGGAGGCCGTGTGCCGCCGCGACGAGGCCGGGCTGTTCTTCGCACCCTCGAAGGAACCCACCGCGGCCCGGCTGTCCCGCGAGGAGGCGGCGAAGCGGGTCTGCGCGCGCTGTCCGGTGATGATCGAGTGCCGGGAACACGCACTGCTGCAACCGGAGCCGTACGGCGTCTGGGGCGGCCTCACCGCCGCGGAGCGCCGCGTGGTCCTGGCCCGACGCCGCCGCCGAGACCTGGACCTCCAGAAAACGGCCCGAACCCCGGGCCCGATAGCCGCAGCCGGCTGACCCGCCCCGCCAAACGACCACCCACCCGCGCCCCGAAGGGGGCGCGGGGAACTGCGCGACAAGCCACGACGATCCCGCACCCGACGACGGGCCCTGTCAGGGGCGCGGGGAACTGCGCGACAAGCCACGACGTACCTGCAGGCACCCACCGGCCCGATAAGGGGCGCGGGGAACTGCGCGAGCAACCCCCACGGACCCGCACCCGACCACGGCCCCCACGACCCCCAAAACCAGCGGAGCTACTTCGCCCGGTCGAAGTCGATCGCGCTGTACGCCCGCAACTTCGCAAGCCGATGCTCGGAGCTGATCTGCCGCACCGTCCCCGACTTCGACCGCATCACGATCGAGTCGGTCGTAGCGGTCTCGGGCCGGTACCGAACCCCCCGCAGCAACTCCCCGTCGGTGATCCCGGTGGCCACGAAGAACACGTTCTCCCCGGACACCAGGTCATCCGTGAGCAGCACCCGGTCCAGGTCGTGCCCCGCATCAACGGCCCGCGCCCGCTCCTCGTCGTCCTTGGGCCACAACTTCCCCTGGATGGTGCCACCGAGGCACTTCACCGCACAGGCGGAGATGATCCCCTCGGGCGTACCACCGATACCGAGCAGCAGATCGATCCCGGTGCCCTCGCGCAGCGCCAGGATCGAGCCGGCCACATCCCCGTCGGAGATGAGCTTGATGCGTGCGCCGGTCTCCCGGATCTCCTTGATGATGCCGTCGTGCCGCGGCCGGTCGAGGATGACGACCGTGACGTCCTCGGGCGTGACGCGCTTGGCCTTGGCGACCCGCCGGATGTTCACGGACACCGGCGCGTTGATGTCGACGAAGTCGGCGGCCTCGGGCCCGGTGACCAGCTTGTCCATGTAGAAGACCGCGGACGGGTCGAACATCGTGCCGCGGTCGGCGGCGGCCAGTACGGCGATCGCGTTGGTCATGCCCGCCGCGGCGAGGGTCGTCCCGTCGATCGGGTCGACGGCGATGTCGCACGCGGGACCCGTCCCGTCGCCGACGTTCTCCCCGTTGAAGAGCATCGGGGCCTCGTCCTTCTCGCCCTCCCCGATGACGACGACGCCGTTCATCGAGACGGTGGAGACGAGGGTCCGCATGGCCCGCACGGCCGCGCCGTCGGCGCCGTTCTTGTCGCCGCGGCCGACCCAGCGGCCCGCGGCCATCGCGGCGGCCTCGGTGACCCGGACGAGCTCAAGTGCGAGGTTGCGGTCGGGGGCCTCGGAGGGGACCTCTAGTTCGGACGGCAAGTGATGCTCGGTCATCGGAGCGCACCTTTCTGATACGGCGACGGCCGGATGAGGGTTTTCACCGACTCTATCCTCAGTCCGACAAAATGAGCAGGGGGCCCCACGGATGAGCGGGGCAGTGCACCTGCGACGATGGGGGAGTGGCAGGCAGAAAAGGCAAGCAGTCGGTCCGGGACATGGTGTTGTCCCTGGGCCTGATCGGCATCGTCGCGGGCTTCATCTACGTCTTCATCCCCAAGGACGACTCGGAGCCCCCTCTCGAACGGGTCGACTACCGCGTGGAGCTCCTCACGGCTCGCCGCGCGGCCACCTATCCGGTGGCGGCGCCCGAGGGTCTGCCCACGGAGTGGAAGGCGACCTCGGTGCGGTTCCGCGGAGCCGACTTCGACGCGTGGCACCTCGGCTTCCACGACCCCGACGGGGAGTACGTGGCGATCGAGCAGTCCACTCAGAAGCCCGTCACGTTCATCGGTGACACCACGCAGGGCGCCGAGGAGACGAACGTCACCCAGCGCATCGGCGAGAAGTCCTGGAAGCGCTACAAGGGCGAGAAGTACGACGCCCTCGTGCTCCGGGAGAAGAACTCCACGACCGTCGTTACCGGCACGGCGTCGTTCGCGAAGCTGACGAAGATGGCGGAGTCGCTCAGGACGTCGTGAGCACGCACGGACATGCGAGAGGCCCCCGGCGATGCCGGGGCCTCTCGCATGTCCGTCGTCCTGTCCGGGATGCTGTCCGGCTCAGACCGTCGTGATGACCTGGTCGGCCTCAAGGCGCGGGGAGCGCGGGAACCAGGCGTTCTCGGCGGGCCGGCCGATGTTGACCACCATCAGCGGGGTGTGGTCGCCGTCGAGGAACTCCTTCTGGACGCCCGCGAAGTCGAAGCCCGTCATCGGACCGGCCGCCAGTCCGGCGGCACGGACGCCGATGATGAAGTACGCGGCCTGCAGCGCGGCGTTGAGCGCGGCGGCGCCCTCGCGGGCCGGGCGCTCGGCGAAGAAGAGGTCCTTGGCCTGCGGGAAGTGCGGGAGAAGGGCCGGCAGCTCCTCGTGGAACTCGTTGTCCGCGGAGAGGATCGCGACGAGCGGGGCGGAGGCGGTCTTCGGCTGGTTGCCCTCGGCCATGTGCTGCACCAGGCGCTCGCGGGCCTCGGCGGAGCGGACCAGGGTGATGCGCAGCGGCGACTGGTTGAAGGCGGTCGGGCCGTACTTGACCAGGTCGTAGATCGCCTGCACCTGCTCGTCGGTCACCGGCTCGTCGGTGAAGGCGTTGGCGGTACGGGCCTCGCGGAACAGCAGGTCCTGGGCGGCGGGGTCAAGAACGAGAGACATGAAGCAAAACCTTCTCGGAGCGTGCGTCGGATCCGGGGGGATCGGCTGACACGTGTCACGGTACGCCGAGTAGGTTTAAGATTCAATCAAAAGTGGACCAGGGTGATCCGCTTCACATATACATGGCCAGACCAATTATCTAGCGAAAGGAAAGGGCGACGCACTCGCGCCGCCCCGCCTGCTCGGACGTTCCCTCTGGGGCCTCCCCGGAGTCAGCCGTTACCGGCCGCCGACCCGTCCTCGCCTTCCTGCTGCTCTTCCTCCGCCAGCGCCGCGTCGAGGCGGGCGCGGGCCCCGTCCAGCCATCGCCGGCACACCTTGGCCAGCTCCTCGCCGCGCTCCCACAGGGCGAGCGACTCCTCAAGCGTCGTACCGCCCGTCTCCAGGCGTCGTACGACCTCGATGAGTTCGTCGCGCGCCTGCTCGTACCCGAGCGCCTCGTCCGTCGTGCCGGCCGTGCCGGTCCTGCTGGTCATGCGTCCACCCTAGGGTCTGCCTCAGACATCGACTCGTACCGTGAACTCGCCCTCGGCGACCCGCGCCCGCAGGCTCTCGTCCGCCGTCACCTCGTCCGGGGACCGGACGGCGTGGCCGTCGGACTTCTGCAGGACCGCGTACCCCCGCTTCAGGGTCGCGGCGGGGGAGAGGGCCACCACGCGCGCGTGGGTGTGGGTCAGCTCCGAGTCGGCCCGGTCCAGGAGATGGCCGAGCGTACGGCGGCCCCGGTCCAGGAGCGCGGCGACGTGGTCGGCGCGCTCGTCCACCATCCGGTGCGGATCCTCTATCGAGGGACGGGCCAGCGCGTGCGCGAGCCCCCGCTCCTCGCGCTCGATGAAGGACCCGACGCACCGACGGGCACGGTCCCGCAGGAACCGGACCCGCTCGTACTCCTCCCCGACGTCCGGTACGACCTTCTTCGCGGCGTCGGTCGGGGTGGAGGCGCGCAGGTCGGCCACGTGGTCCAGGAGCGGGTTGTCGGGCTCGTGGCCGATGGCCGACACGACCGGCGTACGGCATGCCGCGACCGCCCGGACGAGCTGCTCGTCCGAGAAGGGGAGCAGGTCCTCCACGCTGCCGCCGCCGCGCGCCACGATGATCACGTCGACGTCGTCGAGCGCGTCCAGGTCCTTGACCGCCTGGACGACCTGCGGCACCGCGTGCACGCCCTGCACGGCGACATTGCGCACCTCGAAGCGGACGGCCGGCCAGCGGTGGCGCGCGTTCTCCAGGACGTCCCGCTCGGCGGCGGAGGCGCGGCCGGTGACCAGCCCGACGAGCTGGGGCAGGAACGGGAGCGGCTTCTTGCGCTCGGCGGCGAACAGCCCTTCCGCGGCCAGGGACTTCTTCAACTGCTCCAGACGGGCGAGCAGTTCGCCCACGCCGACGGGTTTGATCTCGACGGCCCTCAGCGACAGCTGGCCCCGCGGCGCGTACCACTCGGGCTTCGCGTGGACGACCACGCGGGCGCCCTCGCTCACGACGTCGGCGATGGCGTCGAACACCTGCCGGTAGCAGGTCACGCCCACGGAGATGTCGTGCGACGGGTCACGCAGCGTCAGGAAGACGACGCCGGCGCCCGGGCGGCGCGACAGCTGGGTGATCTGCCCCTCGACCCACACCGCGCCCAGCCGGTCGATCCATCCCCCGATGAGCCGCGACACCTCGCCGACGGGGAGGGGGGCGTCGGCGGACGTATTGAGAGCCATGCGCCGAGCGTAGCCGCACCCACTGACACAGCCGGGGTCGTGACGGGGTGTGCCCCGGCGGGGTGGGCTGCGCGGACGGCGTTCGTCTGCGGGTCCGGTGGGGGTTGCTCGCGCAGTTCCCCGCGCCCCTCGGGGAGGGGCTTCGCCCCGTCCCACCCAGGGGCGCGGGGAACTGCGCGGCCAACCCCCACCGGCCCGCAGCCGCACACGGGGGCAAGGGGCGCAGCCCCAGGTACGGGACGGGTAGGGGCGGCGGGGGCGAGGAAAAGGCCCGGATCAGCCGGACGCGGACGCCCGCTGGGCGACCAGCACCCCAACCCCCACCACCAACCACACCGCCCCCACCACCTGCGCCGCCCCCGACGCCTCAAAGATCACCAGCACAGTGACCCCCGCCCCCACCACAGGCACCACCACATGCCGCCACCACGAAACCACCCCACCCACCCCCCGCCGCCGCACGGCGAACCACCCCACCACGCTCGCGTGCAGCAGCGTGAACGCCGTCAGCGCGCCCACGTCGACCACCGACACCAGATGGTCCATCCCGTCGTCGCGCCGCGCCGCCCACACCGCGGCCACCAGCGTGATGACGGCCGCGCAGAGCAGCGCGACCCGCGGCACCCCGGAGTCCGTCCGCGACAGCGCCCGCGGCAGCCGCCGCTCCCGGGACATCGCGAACAGCAGCCGCCCGGCCGCCGCCTGCCCGGCGAGCGCGGCGAACGCCGCCCCGATCGCCTTGCTGACGGCCACCAGGTCGTGCAGCCACGTACCGACCGAGGCGTCCACGGCGTCGTAGAAGGCCGACCCCTGCTTCACCGGATCGGCGGCGAGCCGCGCCGACGACATCGGCTCCAGGAGGGCGACCAGGTACGTCTGCGCGATGAACAGCACCCCGGCGAGCGCGAGACAGAACAGGACCGCCCTAGCGACCTTCTCCGAGCTGCCGGTGACCTCCTCCGCGAAGGAGGCGATCGCGTCGAAGCCGAGATACGACAGGACCGCGATCGACACCGCTCCGAGGACCGCGGACAGCGCGAACGCCCCCTGGGAGCCGTCTCCGGAGAACGGCGACAGCCAGCCGCGCTGCGCCCCGTCGCGCGCGAGGACGACGATCGCCGACACGAAGAAGACGAGGAGGACCACGATCTCCATCGCGAGCACCAGGAAACCGACGCGCGCGGCGACCCGTACGCCCCACAGGTTCAGCAGGGTCGTCACGACGACCGCGAGCGCCGTCCACACCCAGCGGGAGACGTCCGGGACCAGGGAGTTCATCGCGATCCCGGAGAAGAGGTACGCCACCGCCGGGATGAGGAGGTAGTCCAGCATCGCCATCCACCCGGCGATGAACCCGGCCTCCTTCCCGAGCCCCACGCGCGCGTAGGCGAACACCGACCCCGCCTGGGGGACGACCCGCACCATCTGCGCGTAGCTGAACGCGGTGAACGCCATCGCGACCGTCGCGACCACGTAGACCAGCGCGACCGCGCCGTGCGACCTCGCGTCGAGGGTCCCGTAGACACCGACCGGCGCCATGGGGGCGATGAACAGCAGCCCGTACACGACCAGGTCGCGGAAGCCGAGGCTGCGCCGCAGGCCCTGTCCGCCGTCGGCCGCGCGGGCCGGTGAATCCGTACCGGACATCCATGCCTCCCGAGAGTCGTGCCGCCTGCACCCCCCGTTCAGCTCCCCGGCCCCCGGACCAGTCTCCCCGTGGACGTGATCTCCGACCTGTCGGGCGCACCCTTACGATGGGATGCATGACTGCTTCGACTGGCCGCCGTGTCCTGCTCGCCGCCCCCCGTGGCTACTGCGCGGGTGTCGACCGTGCCGTGATCGCCGTCGAGAAAGCCCTGGAGCAGTACGGGGCCCCGATCTATGTCCGTCATGAGATCGTCCACAACAAGTACGTCGTGCAGACCCTGGAGAAGAAGGGCGCGATCTTCGTCGAGCGGACGGCGGAGGTCCCCGAGGGGTCCATCGTCATGTTCTCGGCGCACGGCGTCGCCCCCGTGGTCCACGACGAGGCCGCGGCCGGCAAGCTCGCCACCATCGACGCGACGTGCCCGCTGGTCACCAAGGTCCACAAGGAAGCCGTCCGGTTCGCGGACGACGACTACGACATCCTCCTCATCGGCCACGAGGGCCACGAGGAGGTCATCGGCACGTCCGGCGAGGCGCCCGACCACATCACGCTGGTCGACGGCCCCGGTGACGTGGCGAAGGTCGAGGTCCGCGACCCCTCCCGGGTCGTCTGGCTCTCCCAGACGACGCTGTCGGTCGACGAGACCATGGAGACGGTGGACGCCCTCAAGGAGAAGTTCCCGCAGCTCATCTCCCCGCCGAGCGACGACATCTGCTACGCCACGCAGAACCGCCAGCTCGCGGTGAAGCAGATGGGCGAGCAGGCCGATCTCGTCATCGTGGTCGGCTCGCGCAACTCGTCCAACTCCGTACGGCTCGTCGAGGTCGCCAAGCTCGCGGGCGCCAAGGAGGCGTACCTCGTGGACTTCGCCGACGAGATCGACGACAGCTGGTTCGAGGGCGTCTCCACGGTCGGCGTCACCTCCGGGGCCTCGGTGCCGGAGATCCTCGTGGAGCAGGTCCTGGAGTACCTCACCACGCACGGTTACGAGGACGTCGAGCTCGTGAAGGCGGCCGAGGAGTCCATCACGTTCTCGCTGCCCAAGGAGCTGCGCCGCGACCTGCGCGCGGAGGCGGCGGCCCTGGTGGCGCAGCGCACCGGAACCACCCCCTCGGCCGAGTGACTGTCCGTCCCACGACGTAACGTAGAGCCATGCAGATCTTCGGCGTGGACATCGGTGGTTCAGGGATCAAGGGCGCTCCCGTGGACCTGGACAAGGGCGACCTGGCGGAGGAGCGCTGCAAGGTGCTCACGCCGCATCCGGCGACACCCGACGCGGTGGCGGACGGTGTGAAGGAGGTCGTCGGCCACTTCGGCTGGACCGGCCCGGTCGGCATCACCTTCCCCGGTGTGGTCACCGGTGGTTCCACCATCCGCACCGCGGCCAACGTGGACAAGGCCTGGATCGACACCGACGCGCGCGCCCTGCTCGGCGACCGGCTGGGCGGCCTGCCGGTGACCGTCCTGAACGACGCGGACGCGGCGGGCGTCGCCGAGATGCAGTTCGGCGCGGGCAAGGGCCGCAAGGGCACGGTCTTCCTGCTCACCTTCGGTACGGGGATCGGCAGCGCCCTCTTCGTGGACGGCACCCTCGTCCCGAACACGGAGCTGGGCCATCTCGAACTGAACGGCCACGACGCCGAGAAGCACGCCTCCACGAAGGCCAAGGAGGACCACGACCTCTCCTGGGAGCACTGGGCGCACCGCGTCCAGAAGTACCTCGCCCATGTGGAGATGCTCTTCTCGCCCGAGCTGTTCATCATCGGCGGCGGCGTCAGCCGCAAGTCGCAGAAGTTCCTGCCGCTGATCGAGGGCATCAAGGCGGAGATCGTGCCGGCGCAACTGCAGAACAACGCGGGAATCGTGGGCGCGGCAATGAGAGCGGCCCAGACGGACTGAGCGCCCTGCCCCCGCCCCGTAAGGGGCGCGGGGAACTGCGCGACCAGCCCCCACCGACCCGCAGATTCGAACCCTCGGCCAGTCGGCCAGCCGGCCAACAGACAACCCGGCCGGTCAGGCCACCCGCCGCCGCTGCGCGGCCTTACGCGTCATCATCCGCGCCTTGCGCACGGTCACGATGACCCCGGCCAGCAGCGTCCCCCCGTACAGCCACCCCGCGTGCATCGCGAGGGCGGTGACGAGGCCCATCACCCGGCCGCCGAAGCCGCCCTCGCTGTCCGCGATGGGCAGGAGGCCGACGGCGAAGGCGATCGGCACGGCGACGACCGCCGTGACGAGGTCGGCCCGCCGCACCCACACCGCGGTCAGTACGCAGACCGGCAGGAACAGCACTCCGTAGACGACGAGCGACGCCCCGAACAGCAGCTGGATCAGACATGCCAGCGCGAACATCGACGCGGCGCAGAACAGTCCGCTGCCCAGCCCGGTGAGCCGGGGGTTGGGAAACCGGCGTACCGCCTGCACGAGCGGTGGGACGGACTTCGCGGTACGCGGGACACCGGCCCCGGCCTGCCGGGCCGTACGGGCACCGCCCCGCCCGGCCTGCGGGGGAAGGGGCGAGCCGCCTCGCGACGGCTGTGACTGGGGAGGACGCGTCCTGTGTTGCTCCACTGGTCCAACTTAGGTCGGGTTATGTGTGGAATGCCCCCCTAGACACGCGCTTTGGCCGACCTTGGCCAAGCGTTCGATACGTCGCCGGTGCGAGGCGCGGCACGCCGTAGACTGATGAATCGGCCTGAGCATCCCTCCGGGTCCCAGTCATCGCCCCACACCCTCACGTACGGGAAGTCGCAACGTGTCGCTCACGATCGGAATCGTCGGTCTGCCGAATGTCGGCAAGTCGACCCTTTTCAACGCCCTGACCAAGAACGACGTGCTGGCGGCCAACTACCCGTTCGCCACGATCGAGCCGAACGTGGGAGTGGTCGGTGTCCCCGACGCCCGGCTGACCAAGCTGGCGGAGATCTTCGGCTCGCAGAAGATCCTGCCCGCCACCGTGGACTTCGTCGACATCGCGGGCATCGTGCGCGGCGCGAGCGAGGGCGAGGGCCTGGGCAACAAGTTCCTCGCGAACATCCGCGAGTCCGACGCGATCTGCCAGGTCATCCGCGCCTTCGCGGACGAGAACGTCGTGCACGTGGACGGCAAGGTCTCGCCCAAGGACGACATCGAGACGATCAACACCGAGCTGATCCTCGCGGACCTGCAGACCATCGAGAAGGTCCTGCCGCGCCTCCAGCGGGAGTCGCGGATCAAGAAGGACGTCGTGGCGAAGGTGACCGCGATCGAGGCGGCGAAGGAGATCCTCGACGCCGGGCAGACGCTGTTCGCGGCGGGCATCACCCAGGGCTCCGACCAGGAAGAACTGCTCCACGACCTGCACCTGCTCACGGTCAAGCCGTTCCTGTACGTCTTCAACGTCGACGAGGACGAACTGACCGACGACGCGTTCAAGGCCGAGCAGAGCGCCCTGGTCGCCCCCGCCGAGGCGATCTTCCTCAACGCCAAGCTGGAGTCGGACCTCGCGGAGCTCGACGACGAGGAGGCCATGGAACTCCTCCAGTCGGTCGGAGTCGAGGAGCCGGGCCTCGCCAGGCTCGCGCACGTCGGCTTCAACACCCTCGGCCTGCAGACCTACCTCACGGCAGGCCCGAAGGAATCCCGCGCCTGGACCATCAAGAAGGGCGCCACCGCCCCCGAGGCCGCCGGAGTCATCCATACCGACTTCCAGAAGGGCTTCATCAAGGCGGAGGTCATCTCCTTCGAGGACCTCGTCGAGACGGGCTCGGTCGCGGAGTCCCGCGCCAAGGGCAAGGCGCGCATGGAGGGCAAGGACTACGTGATGCAGGACGGGGACGTCGTGGAGTTCCGCTTCAACGTCTAGTTCCGCCTCGAACCGCCCCCTGACCCGCGTCCGCGCGCCTCAGGGGGCGGTTCGCCGTGTCCCGGCCGAAGGCCAGCTCCCCAGGGCCATGTCCGCCACCAGTTGGAGGTCCTCGCGGGTGGCGCCGCCCGCTGCCTGGACGGCGATGCCGTTCGCGAGGGTCATGAGGTAGCGGGCGAGCAGGGCGGGATCCAGGTCCGGCGGCAGGTCGCCTTCGTCGACGGCCCGCCGGAAGCGGTCGTGGAGGAGGGTGGTGCCCTCGTTGCGCCAGGTGACCAGGGTGTCCCGGGCGGTGCGTCCCGGCTCGCCGGCGGCGAGGGCGCCCTGGACCCCGAGGCAGCCTGCGGGGCCGCCGGGCTGGGTGCTCGCCCGGACGGAGCCGGCGAGGAACGCGGTGGCCACCTGCCGTGCGGTCGGCTCCCGGGTGGCCCGGACGCCGTAGGAGGCGGGCCCCTCGGTGTACCGCTCCAGGGCCTTGCGGAACAGGTCCTCCTTGTTGCCGAAGGCCGCGTACATGCTCGTACGGGTGATGCCCATGGCGTTCGTCAGGTCGGTGAGGCTGGCGCCCTCGTAGCCCTGCTCCCAGAAGACCCGCATCGCGCGCTCAAGGGCCTCTTCGGTGTCGAAGCCTCTCGGCCGGCCGATCGGTGCCCTCTGTCGCGTCTCCATGCGGGCCATCCTACCTTTCCGTACCGGTCGGTGCGGATGTGTTACGGTCCCCCTCGACGTTAATCAGTACCGATCGGTACCGATGTTTGTGGAGGTCATTCCGATGGGACAGTTCGAAGGCATGACCGCCGTCGTCACCGGCGGCGGCACCGGGATCGGTCTGGCGACCGCGAGGCGACTCGCGGCCGACGGCGCGCACGTGTTCGTCACCGGCCGGCGCGAGGCCGATCTGGACAGGGCCGTCGAGACCATCGGGCCGGAGAGGGCCACCGCGGTGGTGGGTGACATCTCCGAACCGGCCGATCTGGACCGGCTCTACGACGCGGTCCGCGCCCGGGGCCGGGGCCTGGACGTGCTCTTCGCCAACGCCGGCACCGCGTCGTTCGCGACGCTGGAGGAGATCACCGAGGAACACTTCGACCGGATCTTCGGAGTCAACGTCCGGGGCACGGTGTTCACGGTCCAGAAGGCGCTGCCGCTGCTCAACGACGGCGCCTCGGTCATCCTCAACTCCTCGGTGCGCGCCGACGACGGGGTCGCCGCGTTCGGCACGTACGCGGCCTCCAAGGCGGCGATCCGGTCCTTCGCCCGGACCTGGGCCAACGAGCTCAAGGGCCGCGGTGTCCGGGTCAACGCGATCTCCCCGGGCACGATCGACACCCCCGGCCTCGACGCCGTGGTCGCCACGCAGGACGTGGCGGACGCGCAGGACGTGCCGGACGCGTCGGCCGCCGCGGGCCGCCCGTCCGTCACCAAGGCGCAGTTCGCCGCGAACGTCCCGCTCGGCCGCATCGGGCGGGCGGACGAGGTCGCCGACGCGGTGGCCTTCCTCGCCTCCGGGCGGAGCGGCTTCATCCTCGGAGCCAACCTCTACGTCGACGGCGGCGAGAACCAGCTCTGAGGGACGGGGGCGGGAACGGCCGCGACGCCCGTACGACCCGTTGTCCCCCACGTGAGCGACAAGCAATGCCCACCCCGGCGGGACGTTCCGGAGTACCCCCTCCTCATAGCGTTCCACTCGATGACAGGGGCGGCCGGGCCGCCGGTCGAGGAGGGAAAATCTGATGTCGCTCTGGAACACGCAGGCCGTGCGGTGGGTCAAGGACCAGTACACGCAGTCGGACTTCGAGCCCACGCGCCGGGTGTGGCCGGTCGGGGTGCGGCTCGCGGTGATGGTGGTGCTGTTCGTCCTGGTGACGGGGCTCGCCGCCGGGATGCGGAGCGTGGCGGGCGACAACCCGGTGCTGTCCCTGCTGTTCGGCGCCGTGTCCGTGCTGATCGCCCTGACGGTCTACGCGGCGGCGGTGCGGTTCCTCGAACAGCGTCCCGTGACCGAACTGGACACCACCGACGCCGGATCCGGTCTGCGCGTCGGCACCGCCGTCGGCCTCGGACTCCTCACCGCGACGCTCGCGCTGATCGCCCTGTTCGGCGGCTACGGCACGAAGGGCGGGGTGTCCGTCGGCGGCGCCCTGACCGTTCTCGGGATGATGGCCGGGGTCGCGGTCGTCGAGGAACTCCTCTTCCGCGGCATCGTCTTCCGCCTCGTCGAGGAACTCACCGGCACCCGGGGCGCGATGGTGATCTCGGGCCTGCTCTTCGGAGGTCTGCACCTGGTCAACTCCGGTGCCACCGTGTGGGGCGCGCTGGCCATCGCCATCGAGGGCGGCCTGATGCTCGGCGCCGTCTACGCGGCCACCCGCTCCCTGTGGATGCCGATCGGCATCCACTTCGGCTGGAACTTCGCCCTGAGCGGCATCTTCGGCGTCACGGTCTCCGGCAACGACGACCAGCCCACCGGCCTGCTCCACGGCGTGCTGTCGGGCCCCGAGGCGATCACCGGCGGCGGCTTCGGCCCGGAGGCCGGCATCTTCGCCATCGTCGTCTGCACCGTCCCCACGGTCGTGTTCCTGCGCCTGGCCAAGCGCCGTGGCCGCCTCTACACCCGCCGGCAGCTCCGGTCCGCGGGGACGACCGCCGCGTCCTGACCGAGGGGGCCAGGGCAACGGCCCCCGCCGAACGAAGAGCGCCCGCGGAGATCCGTGGGCGCTCTCGCCTGTGCGCGTCCGGGTCAGGTCACCAGCCCCTGGCGGTACGCGTACACCACCGCCTGCACCCGGTCGCGCAGATTGAGCTTCGCCAGGATGCGGGAGACGAAGGTCTTGACCGTCTCCGGGCTGATCACGAGGGTCGCGGCGATCTCGCTGTTGGAGAGGCCGTTCGCGATGAGGCGCAGGACCTCCAACTCGCGCGGTGTCAGCGGGATGTCCTGCGGAGCGGTGCTGTCGGCGGGGCGGATGCGGGCGGCGTAACGGCCCACCAGCCTGCGCGTCACCTCGGGGTCCAGCAGGGCCGCGCCCGCGCCCACGGTCCTGATGCCGTGCAGGAGTTGGGCGGGGGGAGCGTCCTTGAGCAGGAAACCGCTCGCCCCCGCGCGCAGCGCTTCGTACACGTACTCGTCCAGATTGAACGTGGTCACCACGAGCACCTTGACGGGATGCGGCACCCCCGCGCCGGCCAGCAGGCGGGTGGCCTCGATGCCGTCGAGCACCGGCATCCGTACGTCCATCACCACGACGTCCGGCCGCACTTGGGCGGCGAGGTCGACCGCGGCCCGTCCGTCCCCGCACTCGCCCGCCACCTCCAGATCGGGCTGGGCGTCGATGATCGTCACCAGACCGGTGCGGATCAGCACCTGGTCGTCGCAGACCAGGACCCGGATCGGGGAGGCCACGGGTGCGCTCACGAAGGGCTCCCGGCGGGTATCCGCGCCCGTACGACGAAGCCGCCGGCCGTCCGCGGGCCCGCGCTGAAGTCGCCGCCCAGGATGTCGACCCGCTCGCGGAGACCGGCGAGGCCCCGCCCGCTCCCGCCCGGTGAACCGGCCCCCGAGCCGGAACCGTCCGTACTGACCTCCACGCTGATCTCCCTTTCGGCGTGCCGCACCTGAACCGAGGTGCGGCTGCCGTGAGCGTATTTCAGGGCGTTGGTCAGGGACTCCTGCACCACCCGGTAGGCCACGAGTTCGGCGCTGCCCGCCGGCTCCGCCGGGGAGCCCTCCTCGGTGAACTCCACCGGCTGCCCGGCCAGCCGCGTCTGCTCCACGAGCGTGAGCAGCCCGCCGCCGGACGGCGTCCGCGGCTGGTCGGTGCCGTGTCCCGTGCCGTGGTCGGGGTTGAGCAGGTCGAGCAGGTGCCGCAGATCGGCGATGGCCCGCCGACCGGTGTCGGTGACGGCGGTCAGCGACTGGTCGAGGCGGTCGGGCGAGGCGGTGAGATAGCGCGCCGCCTCGGCCTGCACGACCATCGCCGTCACATGATGGGTCACGACGTCGTGCAACTCCCGGGCGATACGGGTGCGTTCGGCGGTCCGGGTGTCCTCGGCGATCCGGAGCCGGTGCTCGGCGTCCGCGACCCGCGTGGACCTGAGCCATGCCCCCAGGCCCCACGCCAGCACCATCGCCAGATAGAACGTCACGAGTTCGCTCGGCGGCTCACCCGGATCGAGCCGGTTGAACGCGACCGCCAGCGGCACGTACGCCAAGGAGAAGACGATCGCGGCCGTACGCCGATGCCGTACCAGGTGGGCCCCCACGCTCAGCAGCGCGATCGGCAGCGCGGTGCTCGCGAACGAGTGGTAGCCGCGGAGCTGGTCGACGGCGAACCCCACCGACACCAGGGCGAGACAGACGGCCGGCCAGCGGCGGCGCACCGCGAGCGGGAGGCTCTGGAGGGCGATCAGCAGGAGGGCCAGGGCGTCCAGGGGGCGGTCCGGCAGGCCGCCGATCTGCGTCCCGTGGGCGTCCGGGAGGAACGAGACGGCGACGAGCAGCAGCGCGAGCGGAAGGTCCCGGAGGGTGACGTCCGATCGGCGCCACCACTGCGGGGCCCGCCGCCTGACCAGGGCGGGCCACCGGTCACGGGCCCGCCGAAGACTGACCATCCCGATCATCGGGGGAGTGTAGCGGTGGCGCCGGCACGCTGGGCACGCGAGCGGCGCGGCAGCACCCGGCCGCGCCGGTGGGCCAGCCACATGAACGTGATCGTCGCCAGCACGCAGAACAGCACCGAGTACACGCTTCCCTCCGGGCCGAAGTCGCCGCCGGTGAGCAGCGACGGGCCCGACATCGAGGAGTCCAGCAGCCCCGGAGGAGTGTCGTTGCCGGACACTTCGGTACTGAAGACGCCGGACGCGGCGTAGTTCCAGCCGAAGTGCAGGCCGATGGGCAGCCACAGCGAGCGGGTGGCGACATACGCGGCGGTGAGCATGCCGCCCGCCTCGACGGCGATGGCGGCGGCGCCCCACAGGCTGGCGTTCGGGTTGAGCAGGTGCGACAGACCGAACAGCGCGCCGGTCAGCACCAGCGCGATCCAGGTGCCGATGCGCTCCTCGGCGATACGGAACAGGACGCCACGGAACATCAGTTCCTCCGTCGTCGCGGCGGCGGCCATGAAGCCGAGCAGGCCCATCGCGCCCGACCGCGAGTCGATCCCGTCGACGTCGTAGTACCCGGAGGTGAAGAGGTTGACGATGACGGCGCTGAACAGCGCGGCGCCGATCAGGGTTCCGCGGCCCAGCGCGGAGGGGGCCTCCTCCAGGGCCAGTTCGGTGACCGGCCGCCGCTCGGTCCGCCCCACCACCCACCGGTAGACGAACACCGCGAGCACGGCCGTCGGTACGCCGACGAGCAACTGGAGCCACGGTTCGCCCTCCGTCGCCATGATTCCCTGACCACCGACGAAAGCGACCGCGGCGACCGCCACGAGCTGCCAGACGAACCTCATGAGCACTCCTGCACCAGAGCCGCGACCGAGTGCCGCGGGCTGTGCAGAAAGCTATGGATCCGGCGGCCGGGAATCGTCACCGCCCGGTGGACACCTGCGCGTAGCTCGGACGGGGGACAGCCCCGGGACGGCGGGCGTACGCGCCTTTTCCCGCCCCGCGACGGGAACCGGCCCGAGCCCTTCGCGCGTTGAACGGAACACAGGGGCCGAAAAGGGACCGGCAGGGGGCATCCATGACGTACGAACGGCAGGGCGTGGGCCTTCCCGCTCCGCAGTCGCGCGGTGAGCGGGCCAGGAGCGCGGCCCTGCTGACCGGCGGCTGGGTCGCCCTGCTCTGGGTGCTCGAAGGCATCGACGCGGTCAGCGGCCATGCCCTGGACACGTTCGGCATCACCCCGCGCGAGTTCGGCGAGCTGCGCGACATCGTGCCCGCCGCCTTCCTGCACTTCGGCTTCGACCATCTCGCGGCGAACAGCCTGCCGCTGCTCGTCCTCGGCTTCCTCACCGCGCTGTCCGGCACCCGCCGCTTCCTCGCCGTCGTCACGGTGACGATCCTCGTCAGCGGCCTGGGCGTCTGGCTCACCGCACCCGCCCACTCCCTGACCGCGGGCGCGTCCGGCGTCGTGTTCGGCCTCTTCGGCTATCTGCTGGTACGGGGCTTCGTGGACCGCCGCATCGGAGACGTGGTCGTGGGACTCCTCGTGGGCGCGGTGTACGGCTCGATCCTGTGGGGCGTCCTGCCGACGGCGACCGGGGTCAGCTGGCAGGGGCATCTCTTCGGACTGCTGGGCGGGGTGGTCGCGGCCTTCGCGTTCCGCCGCCCCCGCGACACCCGAATACGCGTCTAGCCGGCGTACGGGCCGGGCGTCGGGCCCCGGGCGTACGAGCCGGTCCGGAGCGACCCCCGTGCGCCCCGGACCGATCGTGCCCTGCCCCGACTCCGGCCCCGGGCCCCAGGGCGGACAGGCCGTCGCCGACGAGCCTCTTCCCCCAAAGAGTGCTCGTCGGCGACGAACTCGTGCGGCCGTCCGGGCAGGCCGCACCTGTGCGGGTCACCGGCACCGTTCGACAAGGCCGGGGCGACACCGTGCGGGCACGCCCGTGCCGCCGGTGGCCGGTGCTCCTGTCTGCCGGTGACCAAGCCCTTGCTCCCGATAAGCTCCGCACGGACAGGTTCGTTCGTATCCGCGACGATGTGGAGTGGTCCGCTGTTGCCAGCGCTTTTTTGGCAACACGGGGCGGACGGCGGACCGTTGGGGGGATGACGATCGAGGACAACGCCTTGGGCTCCGAGCTGCGCCGCCGCCGCGTCGCGGCAGGACTGTCGCTCAGCGAGCTGGCCCGCAAGGTGCACTGCAGCCGCAGTTTCCTGAGCCGGGTCGAGACCGGCCAGCGACGGGCGTCCGTGGAGCTGGCCCAGCTGTGTGAGCAGGTGCTGGACGCCAAGGGGGTGTTGACGGCCCTGGCTCCGCCGAGCCTCGACCCCTTACCGAGGCCGGTCAGGACCGGGTCCACGAGACGGACGGCGGGACCGGCCGGCGGCGGCCGTGCGCCGGGGACCGGTGCCCAGCGGCGCCTTGAGTTCGACCGGCTGCTCAGACGCGGCGACCTGAGCCACACCACCGGTGACATGCGGGAGGCCGACCGGCTCTACCGGGCCGCGCTGCACGGCGCCGCCGGGGACCCCAGGGCGCAGGCCGAGGCCGTGATCCGGATGGCCCGGCGCTGGTCTGACCCCGGGCAGGTCGACCACGAAGTGCTGCATCTGATCAGGAACAGCCTCGCCGAGTTGCAGGGCGACGGCGGGGCCGAGGCCGTGGGCCTGCGGCTGCGCCTCACCGCGCACCTGGCGAAGAAGGTGTCCATGGCGGTCAGCGAGGACACCGCGGCCGGCCGGGTGGGCCCCGAGGAGGGGGCCGGACTCGCCGACGACACACTGAGCCGATTACCGGCGGACGGCAGAGATGGCCGAGAGGGCAGAGACGGCAGAGACGTTCGGGACGGACGAGACGTCCGGGACGACGAGGTGCGCTGCGAAGTGCTCACCGAATGCCGCTGGGCGCGCTACGACTTCACCCCGGCGGCCGACGCCCTGGCACTGTCCCAGCGACTGCACGACGCCGCGGTCCGGCTCGACTCCCCCTACTTCCACGGCGAGGCGCTCATGGCCCTCGTCATCGACCAGTTGCGCACCGGCAGGGTCTACAGCGCACTGGCCACCGCGAGCCAGTACCGCAAGTACGCCGCCGACACCCGCAGCGTCCTCGCCACCTGGCAGCGGCACACCCTGGACGCCCTGCTCGACCTGTGGCACGGCAGGTTCGACGCGGCGGCGCACTGGATCCTCGGCGAGTCCCCGAAGTACATCGAAGGACTGCACGCCGATCTCGCGGTCCCCGCCGACGCCCTGCGCCAGACCCGCCTCGGCCAGGCCTTCTGGCTGCTGCGCGAACAGGGCCGGATGGCGGAGCTGTTCACCTCGGACCTGGCCGAGGACGTCGAGCGGCACGCCTACTTCCCCATCTGGCGGGCCGGCCTCGCGCTCGCCCACTGCGAGACGGGACGGCACGCCGAGGCGGCGGACCTGCTGGCGGGGTTCGCCGCCGACACCGTCGCCTTCAGCCGGTTCCCGCCCTCCGGCTGGGCGGTGCCCACCCTCGTCGTCCTCGCCGAGGCCTGCGCGGCCCTGGACATCCAAGGGGGGTACGAGAGCCGACTGAGGGAGCTGGTGCCGGGACTGCGCGAGCGGTTGGCGCCGCACGACGGACAGCAGATCGCGCTCGCCGGCTGGCCCACCGTGCTGGTCGGCTCGACCGCGCGGGCCCGCGGGCTGCTGGCGCTGGCCGCGGGCGAACCGGAGACCGCGCTCGGCCACTTCCGGCAGGGCGCCGTACCGGCCCGTTCGTCACAGCCCGAACTCGCCCGCCTCCGGCTGGCCCGGGCCCGTGCGCTGCGCGGTGTCGGCGGGGCGGGCAACGAGGCCCAGGCGCAGAGCCTGCTGCAGGAGTCCCTGCGCAGCGCACGGGCCTACGGCATGGCGGGACTCGCGGCACAGTGCGGGCGGCTGCTGGAGCATCCGGCGGACACCGACCGGGGCTGACGCGGGTACCGAACCGCGGGTCCACGGTCCGGAGCGTGCGTCCGGGCCGGTTGTCGTACCCCCGTGCGAGGATGACCGCTCGATCGGGGTCTGCGGGGTATGGCGGGGTATGAGGGGCGTCATGGCGGAGGGCGAGAGGGCTGTCGGCGGCCCCGTGGCGGTGGGGCGCAAGGCGCGGGAGGTCGTCGCGCGCGGCGAACGGCTGGGCGGCCTCGCCCGCAACGTGCTCGCCGACCACGCCCGCGCGGTGGAGCAGGTACGGGCCGCCCTCGCCCCGCTCCTCGCCGAACTGGTCGCCCAGGAGCTGGAGGGCATCCCCGTCTCCCGGCTGAAGGACGTCACCGAGGGGCGGCTGCGGCTCGGCGCCCTGGAGACCGCCGGATTCGGCAGCGTACGGCCGGTGTTCGAGGCGAGCCGGTACGAACTGCGGCAGATTCCGGGGGTCGGCGCGCAGACCGCCGACCAGGCGCTCGCCGCCGCCCGGCAGATCGCCCGCGCCCTGGAAGAGACCGTGTCCGTACGGATCGACGTGGACCACCCGGAGCCGCGGACCACCGCCCTGGTCATCGCGCTGCGGCGGATCGTCGAGGCGGGGCCCGACCTGCGCCGGGCCGTGGACGCGGCCCAGGGCCTTGAGCGACAGCTCGCGGGGCTCCTTCCGGCGGCGCGGCCGGCCGGCGGACGGCTGCGGATGGCGCTCCTCGGCCGGGCCGGGCGGGAGAGCGCGCTCGCGGCGGCGACCGAACTGCGCACACTCGTCGCCGACGCCGTCTCCAAGGGCGTACCGATGCTGCTCACACAGGCCTCCACCGATCTGCTGCGGGAGTCCTCGTCCGACGCCGGGGCGTGGGTGGACTTCGAGCTGCGGTCCGCGGAGTACTACAGCCAGCTCGCCGAGATCGCCGGCAGCGCGCCCGATGTCGAGGCGTCCGAGGGCTTTCTGCCGGCGGAGGTCGCCGACCGGGTGCACGCGCAGGGGCTCGACGACACCCACCGTCGGGTCTCGCTGCGCGGCTACCAGTCCTTCGGCGCGCGGTTCGCGCTGGCCCAGCGGCGGGTGGTCCTCGGTGACGAGATGGGGCTCGGCAAGACGATCCAGGCCATCGCGGTCCTCGCCCACCTCGCCGCCGACGGGCACCGGCACTTCCTGGTGGTGTGCCCGGCGAGCGTACTGATCAACTGGACGCGGGAGATCGGCGCCCGCAGCACCCTGCGCGCGGTGCCCGTGCACGGCCCCGACCGGCTGGACGCGTATGCGGAGTGGCGTGAGCGCGGTGGGGTCGCGGTCACCACCTTCGACGTGCTGCACAGCCTGCCCGACCCGAAGAAGGCCGAACCGCATCCGCTGGAGGCGCCCGCCGCGCTCGTCGTCGACGAGGCCCACTACGTGAAGAACCCCGAGGCCCGCCGCTCACGGGCCGTCGCACGCTGGACGAACCGCTGCGAGCGGGTCCTGTTCCTCACGGGTACGCCCATGGAGAACCGCGTCGAGGAGTTCCGTACGCTCGTGCGCTACCTCCAGCCCGATCTGGTGCCGAGGATCCAGGGCAGCGACGCGGTCGCCGGACCGCACACCTTCCGCAGGTCCGTAGCCCCCGCCTATCTGCGGCGCAACCAGCAGGACGTGCTGACCGAACTGCCCGCGCTGGTGCACGTCGACGAGTGGGAGGAGTTCAGCGCGGCCGACGAGGACGCCTACCGGCTCGCGGTCGCCGCGGGGAACTTCATGGCGATGCGCCGGGCCGCGTACGCGCACGCGGAGAAGTCGGCGAAGCTCCAGCGGCTGCGTGAGCTGGTGACCGAGGCCGCCGCGAACGGGTTGAAGGTCGTCGTCTTCTCCTACTTCCGCGATGTGCTCGCCGCCGTGCAGCAGGCTCTGGGGGACGGCGACGGCAGTGGTGGTGTCGTGCTGGGGCCGCTGGCCGGGGGTGTGCCCGCGGTGCGCCGACAGCAGCTCGTCGACGAGTTCGCGGACACGGACGGGCACGCGGTGCTGCTCTGCCAGATCGAGGCGGGTGGGGTCGGGCTGAATCTGCAGGCCGCGTCCGTGGTGATCCTGTGCGAGCCGCAGGTCAAGCCGACGCTGGAACATCAGGCCGTCGCGCGGGCGCACCGGATGGGGCAGGTGCGGTCGGTCCAGGTGCATCGGCTGCTGGCGACGGACAGTGTCGACGATCGGCTGCTGCGCATTCTTGAGAGCAAGGCGCGGCTCTTCGACGCGTACGCCCGGCGCAGCGATGTGGCCGAGGCTTCGCCCGACGCGGTGGATGTCTCCGACGGGGCGATCGCTCGGCGGATCGTGGAGGAGGAGCAGGAACGGTTGGCTTCGGCGGGGCGGGCCGATCCTGGCGCGCCTTAGCGACGAAAGGTCGCGCCGTTCCCCGCGCCCCTCAAGCGGGGGTTGCCGGGCCTGATTTCAGGCCTGCTCCGCAGAGGGGGATCACCGCTGTGCGGGAGCCCAGGGGGCCCTCTCTCGTCGCCGCCCAGCAGGCCGCCCCCGTCGATTCCACGTACAGGCCCTGGGAGGCCAGGTCGGTCTGGGCGTGGCGGATCTGGTCCTCCGTCACGGTGAGGAACGCGCCGCCCGACTCGCGTACCGCCCGCAGGATCTGGCGGGCCCTCGGCGGACGGGGGATCGCGATGCCCTCGGCGAACGTGGGGGCCGCCGGGGTGACCCCGACCAGGTCGTCCGCCCCCTCGTGCCAGGCGCGGGCCAGCGGGGCGACCGCCGCGGACTGGACCGCGTACAGCGCGGGTCTGCGGTCGATCAGGCCCGCCGCGTGCAGTTCGGCGACGGCGAGTGCCGCGCCGAGCAGGAGCGTGCCGTTCCCGACGGGCACGACCAGCACCTCGGGGAGCCGGCCGCCGAGTTCCTCCCACACCTCGTGGACGTACGTCTTCGTACCGTGCAGGAAGTACGGGTTGAAGACGTGCGAGGCGTAGAACGTGCCCTCCTCGTCCGCCGCCTCCCGGGCCGCCGACGCCGTCGCCTCACGGTCGCCCGGGACCACTTCGAGCCGGGCCCCGTGCGTCGCGATCTGCTCCAGCTTCTTGGCGGACGTGCCCTCGGGGACGTACACCGTGCACGACAGACGGGCCCGGGCGCAGTACGCGGCGACGGCCGTGCCCGCGTTGCCGCTGCTGTCCGCGACGACCCGCCGGGGGCGCAGCCGCAGGGCCAGCTCGGCGAGCATGACGGCTCCGCGGTCCTTGAAGGAGAGCGTCGGCATCAGGAAGTCCAGTTTGGCCGAGACGCCCTCTCTGAGGGTGACCAGTGGGGTGCGGCCCTCGCCCAGCGACACCGTGGGGGTCGGCAGGGGCAGGCACTCCGTGTACCGCCAGAGCGAATTGACCCTTCCCGTCAGGGACTTGAGGGGGGCGGGGGTCGGTGCGAAGTCCAGGTCGAGGGGGCCTCGGCAGGTGGGGCAGCACCAGGCTGGGGAGTCCGTGGGGACGCGGGTGCCGTCCACCGGGCAGAAACAGTCCGGCAAGGGTGTCATTCCGGCAGGTTAGATGCTTCTCTCGCCCCCGCCGCCCCTTCCCTTCCCGTCACTGCATGGGGGCTGCGCCCCCTCGCCCCCCTTGTCGCGCTGCGCGCTCGTCCTCAAACGCCGGACGGGCTGAAGGTGTGCGGGCGTGCTGAAGATCTCCGGCCGTCCGCGACATCTCAGCCGGCCCCGCGACATCTCAGCCCGTCCGGCGTTTGAGGACCGGGGGTTCGGGGGCGGCGCCCCCGAGTCAGTGACGGGAACGGGTAGGGGCGGCGGGGGCGGAAGGAATTGCTGTTCCACCTCCGCCCGCACGCCGCTTACCATGCGCTTTGTCGCACACAGTTCCGTATCGGCGGCGAAACGCAGCACCACTCGGACGAGGAGCAGAGCACAAGTGGAGATACCCCCGCCCGCCGGGCCACCGCAGCCGCCACAGGGCCCGTACGGTGCATACCCGGGCCAGGGGCCGTACCCGCCGCAGGGGCCCGCCCCGTACGGGTACCAGCCCTGGGGGCACGGCTACTCCCCGTACAACACCCCGGCGCCCGTCAACGGCCTCGCCATCTCCGCGCTGGTGCTCGGCATCCTCTGCTTCCTGCCGCTGGTCGGGCTCGTGCTCGGGTTCGTCGCGCTGGGGCAGATCAGGAGGAAGGGCGAACGCGGCAAGGGCATGGCAATCGCCGGGATCGTCCTGTCGGGCCTCGGCACCGCGATCCTCGTGCTCGCGCTCGCCACCGGCGGCGCGGCCGGCTTCTGGGAGGGCTTCAAGGAGGGCGCGCGCGACGCGAGCGGCAGCGGCGCCGTCTTCTCCCTGGAGAAGGGCCAGTGCTTCGACACGCAGGGCGGTTCCCTGGAGGGCATGGCCTACGACGTCGACACGGTGTCCTGCGAGGGTGAGCACGACGGCGAGGTCTTCGCGAACTTCCCGATGCCGGACGGCGGTTACCCGGGCGACGACGCCGTCACCGAGGCCGCCGACGACAAGTGCTACTCGCTCCAGTACGCCTACGCGATGGACGCCTGGGCCGTTCCGGACGACGTCGACATCTACTACTTCACGCCCACGAGCGACAGTTGGAGCTTCGGGGACCGCGAGATCAGCTGTGTCTTCGGCAACATGGATGAGAAGGGCACCCTGACCGGCTCCCTGCGCCAGGACGAGACGACCCTCGACGCCGACCAGGTCGCCTATCTGGAGGCGGCCGAGGTCCTGAACAAGGCGATGGACTCGGCGCCCGAGGAGGAGTACGTCGAGGACGACCTGCCTGGTCACAAGGCGTGGGCGACCCGGGTCTCGGGCGCCCTCACGGAGCAGGTCGGCCTGCTGCGCGCCCACCGGTGGCCCGCCGACGCCGAGAAGCCGGTCGCCGCGCTCGTCGGGCACCTGGAGTCCGCGAAGGACGAGTGGGCCGACGCGGCGAAGACCTCCGACGTGGACACCTTCTACGAGCACTACGGCAAGGCGCTGGACCTCACCGACGCGAAGAAGTCCGTCACGACCCGCAAGGCTCTGGGGCTTGAGTCGACCCCGCCGCCCGCGTACGAGGACGGCGGCGGTGACGCCGGCGCCGGCGACGCCGAGGTGTAGAGCCGTCCGTAGCGGAAAGAAAGTGCCTGCGTAAAGCCCCCGAAGGCCCTACGTCATCACATCGAGTGATTCTCTGGCCTTTACTTGCCTGGTACAACCCACGGTTGCCACCCTGTAGCTGTCTGTACAACCTGAGGGAGTGGCCCGTGACATTCGGTGAGCAGCCGGCGTATCTGCGTGTCGCCGGCGATCTTCGCAAGAAGATCGTCGACGGATCGCTGCCACCGCACACCAGACTCCCGTCGCAGGCCAGAATCCGCGAGGAGTACGGGGTCTCGGACACGGTCGCCCTGGAGGCCCGCAAGGTGCTGATGGCCGAGGGGCTGGTCGAGGGCCGCTCCGGGTCCGGCACGTATGTGCGCGCGCGCCCGGTGCCCCGCCGTGTCGCCCGCTCCGGATACCGGTCGGACAGCGGCTCGACCCCGTTCCGCCAGGAGCAGGCTGACCTGGCCGCGCGCGGTACGTGGGAGTCGCACAGCGCGCAGACGGAGGCGAGCGGCGCCATCGCCGAGCGGCTCGGCATCGAGGCCGGCGAGCGGGTGATGTGCACGAAGTACGTCTTCCGGGACGCGGGCGAGGCGATGATGCTCTCCACCTCCTGGGAGCCCCTCGCCGTCACGGGCCGCACTCCGGTGATGCTCCCCGAGGAGGGACCCCTCGGCGGGATGGGCGTGGTCGAGCGCATGGCCGGCATCGACGTGGTCGTGGACAACGTCACGGAGGAGGTGGGCGCCCGGCCCGGCCTCGCCGAGGAGCTGTCGGCGCTGGGGGGAGTGCCGGGCCATGTCGTGCTCGTCATCCAGCGCACGTACTACGCGTCGGGCCGGCCGGTGGAGACGGCGGACGTGGTCGTGCCGGCCGACCGGTACCGGATCGCGTACCACCTGCCGGTGAAGTGACCGGTACCGCATCGCGTACCACCTGCCGGTGAAGCAGGGGCCACGGGCGGCGGTTCGAGGGGCGGCCCGGCGGTGCAATCCGGTCGTTCTCGCGGCCCTCTCCGGGCGGGGCCGGGGCCGGGCCTCGCCCCGTCGGCGGGACCCGCCTGGGGTTGCAGGGGGTGTCGGAGGGCGTATCCGTGAGGATGCGCCCTCTCTGCGCTGGCCGGTTGCTTACGTCATGCATACCTCTTTGTGAAAAGCCGTATTCGCTGCGTAAAGGTTAGGCGTAGGCTCCGGCATATGCGGATTGCGGTTTCCTTATGGAACGGGGTTGGGCGCGAACCGGGGGCGGGGAGTGGAGGGGCGCGATGAACGACGGCACGATCACACTTCCCTGGCTTGTCGTCCGACAGGACGACAACGGCAATCGCTATCGCGTCGGCAGGTACGCGACCAGGGCCGAGGCCCAGAAGATCGCGGACAGCCTCGACGGCCGGGGACACAAGCAGCTGTACTGGGTCGAGCGGATCGCGCAGAACGGCGCGAGGTGACGGCCGTCGGATGAGCGGCGGTGAGCGGTGGTGAGCGGCGCCGGAGGGTTCGCGCGGCTCCCGTAGGCTCCCGCGCATGACCGAACTGATCGTGGTGGTGGGGGCCGCCGTGCTGAGCGGCGGGCGCCTGCTCGCCGCGCGTCGCAGTGCGCCCGTGGAGTTGGCCGGGCGCTGGGAGCTTCCCGGGGGGAAGGTCGAGCCGGGGGAGAGCCCCGAGCGGGCCCTCGTGCGGGAACTCCGGGAGGAGCTGGGGGTTTCGGCGGAGGTCGTGCGGCGGGTGCCGGGGGAGTACGCCCTGCGGGCGCCGTACGTGTTGCGGGTGTGGACGGTTCGGTTGCTTGCCGGGTCGTCTGAGCCGCTCGCTCTTCAGGACCATGACGCGTTGCGCTGGTTGACGGCGGACGAGGTATGGGACGTCGACTGGCTGGACCAGGACGTGCCGGCTGTCGCCGAGGTGGCGCGGGTGGTGTGGGGGGAGTTCTCGCCCCCGCCGCCCCTACCCGTTCCCGTCACTGAGTCAGGGGCTCCGCCCCCGAACCCCCGCTCCTCAAACGCCGGAGGGGCTATCGGTTAGCCCGTCCGGCGTTTGAGGACGAGCGCGTCAGCGCGACGGGGGGTTCGGGGGCGCAGCCCCCGAGGGGATGCGATACACGCGTCGTACGTGGGACGCTCGCCCTCGCGGGGCGTGTGTGGAGCGTGATGCGGGCTCGGAGTACGCCGTTCGTGCCACGGCACGCCCTCGCGCGCGGTACTTCGCCCGGGATATCGGGTATGTGCCTATTTACCCGATGAAATCGGACATGGTCTGCCGTAGGCCTGGGAGTGAGCTGCGTGATTCACACCGAGGGCGATGTCGCCGAGTGGACCTTCCCCGCGGAGCCCGGCGCCGTCAGGACCGCCCGTGCCACGGTCCGCGCCCAACTGCGCGTCTGGGGCCTCGATGCCCTGAGCGATGTGACGACGCTGCTGGTCAGCGAGTTGGTGACCAATTCCCTGCGGCATGCGACCGGCCCCATCGGTGTCCGACTCGTCTACCCCTCGGGCCTGCTGGACGCCCTGCTCGTGGAGGTCTCCGACCCGCTGCCCGACCCGCCCCGGGAGCGTTCCGCCCAGCCCGACGACGAGACCGGCCGGGGGCTGCGGCTGGTGGCGGAGTCCGCGCGCCGCTGGGGCACCAGACCAGGCGAAACGGGCAAGACGGTGTGGTTCGAACTGGCCCTCCCCGGCTGATCGCCGGCCCTTCGGCACGGTCCGCGGGCAGTCCGTCCCGTCTCGCCTGGAGAGACGGGACGAGTCGGTGGTTCGACGGGGTGCCACGTGGTTAGAAGACTGGGAGTGTTTGTCGCAGCCGGTCCTAAAAGCATCGGGACCGTGCTGTGATCGTGAACACCGTGTTGTGCGGCTCCGTAGTGCTGGATACTGCGGGCAGCCGCTTTCGGTGACCGGTGCCGGGCGCGGTGAGCTGGAGGGGACGGTTCGCGTGAGCGAGATACCAGCGAAGGCCACGGAGTCCGAGGATCCGTCGGGCGGCGCGATGGCTGATGCGACGACAGGCGATGACGCCACGCCCGCGGCGGGCAGGACGGCGGCCGGAGCGTCGGGCGGCGTGTCGGGCGGAGCGCTCGGCGCACCGTCGGGCGGGGTGTCGGGCGACTCGTCCGGTGAGGTCGTGTGGCAGAGCAGTCCGCCCGGATCGATCTACGACTACATCAAGGTCGCCTCCTTCTCGATCGGCCCCGACGGTCTCGTCGACCAGTGGAGCCTGCGCGCCGAGCAGCTCTTCGGTATCTCCACCGACCGCGCCGTGGGCATGGACCCCATCGAGGCCTTCGTGGCGGAGGACAGGCGCGACTTCGGCCAGCGGAAGATGGCCGAAGTCCTCGACGGCAGGGAGTGGACCGGCGTGGTCCCCTTCCGGCTGCCCGACCCGGGGGGCAGTGGCCGGATCACCGAGGGACTCGCCGAGGTGTACGTCATGCCGACGCGCACCGAGGAGGGCGAACGGGCCGCCGTGTGCATCGTCGTGGACGTGCGCACGCTCCGCAGCATCGAAACCGACCTCGCCGCCTCGCAGGCAATATTCGGCCAATCTCCGTTCGGTTTCCTCCTGATCGACCCGGACCTGCGGATTCGCCGCGCCAACCAGCGGTTCGCCTCGACCTTCGGCGGCACCGTCGACGACCACCGCGGCCGTACGGTCAAGGACTATCTGTCGCCGGGCGAGACCGACCGCGTCTCGGCGATACTGCGCCGGGTCCTGGAGACGGGCGACTCCGTCACCGAGATGCTGGTCACGGGCACCGTGCCCGGTTCCACCGAGCGCCGCCACTGGTCCATCAACCTCTATCGCGTACAGGGCGGTTCGGGCCGTCCGATCGGGATCGCGTGGCTGGGTACCGACATCACCGCACGCCGCGCCGCTGCCCGTGAGGCCGCTCAGGCCCGGCGCAATCTCGCCCTCCTGAACGAGGCGGGAGCGCGTATAGGGAATTCGCTCGATCTGGAGACCACGGCCCGCGAACTGCTCGACGTCGCCGTCCCCGGCTTCTGCGACCTGGCCTCCGTCGACCTCTACCAAGGTCTGCTCGCCGGTGACGAGACCCCGCCGGGCCTCGCCGACGGCAGCGCCGAACTGCGCCGGGTGGCCTACGCCAGCGCCGTGTCCGACGCGCCCTTCGTCGGCGGCCGCAAGCTCGTGAGCGTCGGCGCGGTCCACCGCTTCTCCTTCAACTCCGCCTGCGCGGACGCCCTGCGCACCGCCAAACCGCAGTTCGTCGCCGCCGAGGAGGGCGAGCTGATCCAGTCCACGCTCGCGGTGCCGATGGTCGCCCACGACACGGTCGTCGGCATCGTCCAGTTCTCCCGTACGAAGGGCAGCGAGCCGTTCGGGGAGCGCGACCGGGCGCTGGCGGTGGAACTGGCCGCACGGGCCGCCGTCTGCATGGACAACGCGCGCCTGTACCGACGCGAGCACGAACGCGCCCTGATCCTCCAGCGCTCCCTGCTGCCCCCGGGCGACCCGGAGGCCTCCGGCCTGGACATCGCCTGCCGCTACCTCCCGGGGAACGCGGCGACGGAGGTCGGCGGCGACTGGTTCGACGTCATCGAACTGCCCGGTCACCGCACGGCGCTGGTCGTCGGCGACGTCATGGGCCGCGGTCTGCGGGCGGCCGTCGCGATGGGCGAACTCCGCACGGCCGTACGCACGCTGGCCCTGCTCGACCTCGAACCGGCCGAAGTGCTCTCCGCGTTGGACGAGATCGCCCGGGGACTCGGCACACCCGGCGGTACCCAGCAATCTACGCGCGGTGCCCGTCAGTCCCGGGACGCCGACCTCTCCGAGGTGTACCTCGCCACCTGTGTGTACGCGGTCTACGACTCCGTCACCCGCCGCTGTACGTTCGCCAACGCCGGCCATCTCCCGCCCGTCCTGGTCGAACCGGGCGAGAGCGCGCTCATGCTCGACGTACCGCCGGGCATGCCGCTGGGAGTCGGCGGCGAGCCGTTCGAGGAGGTGGAGGTCGAACTGCCCGAGGGAGCCCTCCTGGCGCTCTACACGGACGGTCTCGTCGAATCCCGCGACCATCCCCTCGACGAGGGCCTGCAGGCCTTCGTGGGCGCCCTCACGGACCCCTCGGCCCCGCTGGAGGACGTCTGCGACCACGTCCTCAGCACCCTCGACACCCATCACGGCGAGGACGACATCGCGCTGCTGATGGCACGTGTCCAGGGGCTGCCCGCCGAGTCGGTGGGCGACTGGACGCTGCCGCGCGAACCCCGGAGCGTGGGCCGCGCCCGCGAGTTCGCCCGCAACCAGCTGGTCGGCTGGGACCTTGAACCGCTCGTCGACACGGCCGAACTGCTCGTCAGCGAGCTGGTCACCAACGCGCTGCGCTACGGCGAGGGCGAGATCCGGCTGCGGCTCCTCCTCGACCGCACGCTGGTCTGCGAGGTCTGGGACGCCGGTCTCGTCCAGCCACGCCGGCGCCGGGCCCGCGACACCGACGAGGGCGGCCGGGGGCTCCAGCTGGTGGGGCTCCTCAGCGCCGCCTGGGGCTCGCGCCGCACCCCCCGGGGCAAGACGGTGTGGTTCGAACTGCCCCTGCCCAACGGCGGAACGAGCCTCGCGGACCCGGCGGAGGCCCTGCTGAGCCTGTTCTGACCCCCGCCCACCACGGCCGCCCCGAAGACCTCACCCCTTCGAGGAACGCCTGCCGATCTTCGACCCCAGCCAGACCAGCGGGTCGTACTTGCGGTCGACCGCGCGTTCCTTGAGGGGGATCAGGGCGTTGTCCGTGATCTTGATGCCCTCGGGGCAGACCTCGGTGCAGCACTTGGTGATGTTGCAGTAGCCGAGCCCGTGCTCGTCCTGAGCGGTCCTCTTGCGGTCCAGGCCGCTGTCGTCCGCCGCGTCCAGCGGGTGCATGTCCAGCTCGGCCACCCGCATCAGGAAACGCGGCCCGGCGAAGGCGGTCTTGTTCTCCTCGTGGTCGCGCACCACATGGCAGGTGTCCTGGCACAGGAAGCACTCGATGCACTTGCGGAACTCCTGCGACCGGTCCACGTCCTCCTGCATCATCCGGTACTCACCGGCCGCCAGCCCCTCCGGCGGCACGAACGCGGGCACCTCCCGCGCCTTGGTGTAGTTGAAGCCGACGTCGGTGACCAGGTCGCGGACCACGGGGAACGCCCGCAGGGGAGTGACGGTGATCGTCTCCTCCCGGGTGAACACCGACATCCGGGTCATGCACAGCAGCCGCGGCCGGCCGTTGACCTCCGCCGAACACGAACCGCACTTGCCCGCCTTGCAGTTCCAGCGCACGGCGAGATCCGGGGCCTGGGTCGCCTGGATCCGGTGGATGATGTCGAGGACCACCTCGCCGTCGTTCACCTCGACCCCGAAGTCCTCCAGGCCGCCGCCTTCGACGTCCCCGCGCCACACCTTGAAGCGGGCCTCGTAGCTGCTCACTCGTAGAGCTCCTCTTCGGCGAGGTACTTGACCAGCTCTTCCTTCTCGAAGAGAGCGAGCAGGTCGGGTCGGATGGGTTCGGTGTTCTCCCGCGCGAGGTCGATCTGGCCGTGCACCGGGTCCGTCGCCGCCAGACCGCCGGTGGGATTGGTCAGCCGGCAGAGCAGGTTCACGCGCCGCCAGGCCCGGTCCATCGCCGGATGGTCCTCACGGGTGTGGCCGCCGCGCGACTCGGTGCGCTCCAGCGCGGCCCGTGCCACGCACTCGCTGACGAGCAGCATGTTGCGCAGGTCCAGCGCGAGGTGCCAGCCCGGGTTGAACTGCCGGTGCCCCTCGACCCCGGCGCGCCGGGCCCGTACCCGCAGGTCCGCGAGTTTCTCCAGGGCCGCCTCCATCTCCGCCTCCCGGCGGATGATGCCGACGAGGTCGTTCATCGTCTGCTGGAGCTCCTGGTGGAGGGTGTACGGGTTCTCCGGCGGCCGGCCGTCCTCGACCTCGCCGGGCGCGGGCCCCTCGGCGGAGAAGGGCCGCAGCGCCTCCGCGGCGGCCGCGTCGACCTGGACGTCGTCCACGAGCGGGCGGCCCCCGGTGGGTCCGGTGAGGCCGGTGGCGTACTCCGCGGCGTGCAGTCCGGCCCGCCGCCCGAAGACCAGCAGGTCGGAGAGCGAGTTCCCGCCGAGCCGGTTGGAGCCGTGCATCCCGCCCGCGACCTCACCGGCCGCGAACAGTCCCGGCACCCCGCGGGCCGCCGCGGTGTCCGACTCGACCGCGATACCGCCCATCACGTAGTGGCAGGTCGGTCCGACCTCCATCGCCTCGGCGGTGATGTCGACGTCGGCGAGTTCCTTGAACTGGTGGTACATGGACGGCAGCCGGCGCCGGATCACCTCGGCGGGCATCCGGGTGGAGACGTCGAGGAAGACTCCGCCGTGCGGGGAGCCGCGGCCCGCCTTGACCTCGGAGTTGATGGCCCGGGCCACCTCGTCCCGGGGGAGCAGTTCGGGCGGGCGCCGGTTGTGGTCCGGGTCCTCGTACCAGCGGTCGCCCTCCTCCTCGGACTGGGCGTACTTCTCCTTGAACACGTCCGGGATGTACTCGAACATGAACCGCTTGCCCTCGGAGTTCCTGAGCACCCCGCCGTCGCCGCGCACCGACTCCGTGACGAGGATGCCCTTCACGGACGGCGGCCAGACCATGCCCGTGGGGTGGAACTGCACGAACTCCATGTTCAGCAGGGGCGCCCCGGCGAGCAGTGCCAGCGCGTGCCCGTCGCCCGTGTACTCCCAGGAGTTCGACGTCACCTTGAAGGACTTGCCGATGCCGCCGGTGGCGACCACGACCGAGGGCGCGTCGAGCACGAAGAACCGGCCCGACTCCCGCTCGTAGCAGAAGGCCCCGGCGACCCTGCTGCCGTCCTTGAGGATCCGGGTGACCGTGCACTCCTGGTAGACCTTCAGCCGTGACTCGTAGTCGCCGGTCTCCTTGAAGTCCTCCTGCTGGAGCGACACGATCTTCTGCTGGAGCGTGCGGATCAGCTCCAGGCCCGTACGGTCGCCGACGTGCGCGAGCCGCGGGTACTCGTGCCCGCCGAAGTTGCGCTGGGAGATGCGCCCGTCCGCCGTACGGTCGAAGAGGGCGCCCCAGGTCTCCAGCTCCCACACCCGGTCGGGGGCCTCCTGGGCGTGCAGCTCGGCCATCCGCCACTGGTTGAGGAACTTGCCGCCGCGCAGGGTGTCGCGGAAGTGGACCTGCCAGTTGTCGCCGGAGTTGACGTTGCCCATGGCCGCCGCGATGCCGCCCTCGGCCATCACGGTGTGGGCCTTGCCGAACAGCGACTTGCAGATGACGGCCGTGCGCGCGCCGCGTTCCCGCGCCGCGATCGCCGCGCGCAGGCCGGCTCCTCCGGCACCGACCACGACGACGTCCCACTCCTGCCGGTCGACCACGGACATCTGAAGCACCTTTTGTCTGTTAGAAGAAGGTCGGGTCGTCGAAGACGCCGGACGCGACCAGGTACACGTAGAAGTCGGCGAGCGCCACGCTCACCAGCGACGCCCAGGCGAGCTGCATGTGACGTGCGTTCAGCCGGCCCACCAGCTGCCAGGCCCGGTAGCGCACGGGATGTCTGGAGAAGTGCTTCAGCTTGCCGCCGACGATGTGCCGGCAGGAGTGGCACGAGAGGGTGTACGCCCAGATCAGCGTGATGTTCACCAGGAACACGAGCGTGCCGAGCCCCATGTGGCCCCACTCGTAGTCCTCGTTCCGGAAGGCGAGGACCGTGTCGTACGTGAGGATCCCGGCGACCGGCACCGCCGCGTAGAAGAAGTAGCGGTGGATGTTCTGGAAGATCAGCGGGAAGCGCGTCTCACCGGAGTACTTCTTGTGCGGCTCGGCGACCGCGCAGGCGGGCGGGGAGGCCCAGAAGCCGCGGTAGTAGGCCTTGCGGTAGTAGTAGCAGGTCAGCCGGAAGCCGAGCGGGAAGATCAGTACGAGCAGGGCGGGGGACAGACCCCACCAGCTGCCGAAGATCTCCCAGTTGGGCCCGTTCCTCATCGGCACGCAGTTCTCCGCCAGACACGGGGAGTAGAACGGCGAGACGTACGGGGCGGCGTAGTAGTGGCTGTTCGAGAACGCCCGCCAGGTCGAGTAGACGACGAAGGCCAGCAGCCCGGCCGCCGTCGCGGCGGGCGCCAGCCACCAGCGGTCGGTCCGCAGATGCGGGGCGGAGATCGCGGCGCGCGTGGCGTTGCGTACGCCGCCGCTCTTCATTTGGGGTTCCGTACCAGTGGCCAAGGAGAGCTCCGGTCGGGGATCAGGGTGCGTGGCGGTCGCGGGCGCCGAGACCCTCGTCGTCGGAGTCCGTCCACAGGGTCGTGTCGTACGGGGTGTCGGGGATGGACACGAGGTCGGGGCGCTTGGGCTTCGCGAGACCGGGGGCGGTCTCGCGCAGCAGCGCCACGCTCTCGCGCAGGTGATCGGCGTCGGTGCGCACCCTGCGCATCTCCAGGCCGCCACCGTCCAACTGCTGTTCCAGCCGCTTCACGGACCTCACCAGGTCGTCGAGGCAGCGCTGGACTGACGTCAGTTCGTCGTGCACGGACATGACTTGCCCTCACTTCCGCGGACCCCTCGGCCCAAGGCGGCAACGTTCATGCGCCTGCGAGTGTCGCGCGTCACACCGGCTGGTGGGAAGGGACGTGCATGGATTGGGAAGATCCGGCAGAAGCCCTCCAGGGGGCGCGCGGGTACGGATCGGGCTCCGGCGCGCGGGCCCGGGGCATTGCGCCGCACGGGTGGGCTTCCCCGGGTCCGTCGCCGTGTCGCCGCCCGGTGCCGGAACCTTTCCTCTTCAGTGGCCGCATAGATCTGATCAACTCCAAATACCGCCAAACGTGATCAGACCACCCGTGTTCACCCGTGGAGCGGCCCCCCGGAGGTACCAGTCATGTCCCACGACGGCGTCGGACTGCGCGCGGTGACGCGCTCGGTAGCGTTCCTCACGGCGGGCGTCCTCGCGGTGCCCGCTCTCGCCGGGTGCAGTGAGCAGGACGAGGCGGGCAAGCCCGCCGCCGGCCAGGACATCGCGTCCGCGAAGCGTGATCGGATCGCCGACGGCGGCACCCTGCACTGGGCCGTGGACGCCGTCCCCGAGACCCTGAACGCCTTCCAGGCGGACGCGGACGCCGCCACCTCCCGGGTCGCCGGCGCCGTACTGCCCTCCCTGTACCGGCTCGACGCGAACGGCCGCCCCCTGCGCAACCCCGACTACCTGGAGGGCGCGAAGGTCGTCGAGCGCGAGCCCCGGCAGGTCGTGCTCTACAAGCTCAACCAGCAGGCCGTCTGGAGCGACGGCCGCGAGATCGGCGCCGCGGACTTCCTGGCCCAGTGGCGCGCCCTGTCCGGCAAGGACACCGCGTACTGGACGGCCCGCAACGCCGGCTACGACCGCATCGAGAAGATCGAACGCGGCAAGAACGACCTGGAGGTGCGGGTCACCTTCAAGAAGCCGTACGCGGACTGGCAGTCGCTGTTCTCACCGCTGTACCCGAAGGACGTCACGGGCACCCCGGACACCTTCAACGACAGCGCCCGCCGCAGGCTGAAGGTCACCGCGGGCCCCTTCTCCGTCGACACGGTCGACCGCAAGTCGGGCGACGTCACCCTCAAGCGCAACCCCCGCTGGTGGGGGCGGCCCGCCAAACTCTCCGAGCTGGTCCTGCGGGCCGTGCCCCGGGAGAAACGTGCCGCCGCCCTCGCCGGCGGCCGGCTCGACCTGGCCGAGATCGACGCGACCGAGGCCCACCGCATCACGTCCGCCGCCCGGGAGGCCAAGGGCGGCGCGGGCGTGCCGCTCACCCACGGCCCCGGCGCCGCCCTCACCCCGGGCCGGGCGCTGCGTTCCTGGGCGATCGCGCACGGCTCCGACGAGGAGGCGGCCGACAAGGAGACCACGGCCCGCAAGAAGCGCGCCAAGGCCGTGAAGAAGTACACCGGTCAGCAGTCCGCCCTGCGCGGTTTCGTGGTCCGCAAGTCCCTCGAACCGGCTTTCACCCAACTCGCGTTGAACGGCTCCGAGGGCCCGCTCGCCGACGAACGCGTCCGCCGGGCCGTGGCCCGCGCCCTCGACCGCAGGGAGCTGGCCAAGGCCGTCCTCGAACCGCTCGGCCTGCCCGCCGAGCCGGTCGGCAGCCACCTCGCGCTGGCCGGCCAGCAGGCGTACGCCGACAACAGCGGCGCGCTCGGCGGCCAGGACACCCGGGAGGCGCAGGCCCTGCTCTCCGACGCGGGCTGGGTGGCGGGCGGCCCGGTCAAGGAGAAGAAGTCCAAGAAGGCGGCGGGCGCCGAGGCCTCGAAGACGGCCAAGGACAAGAAGGACTCCAAGGACTCCAAGGACTCCAAGGACTCCAAGGACACGGACGACGCGGACGGCTCCGGGGACGACGGCACGTACATCGTCGGCGGGACGGACGACAAGCCCGCGGACGACGAGAGCCCCACCGTGCTCGCGCCCGGGAAGCGGGACGGGGCGAGCGGGGCGGAGAAGCACCTCGCCCAGGACGGGAAGCAGCAGCTCAGGCCCGGCGGCGCCCCGGGGGCGTACGCGCCGAGGGGCACCCGCGCCCCGGGACCCGAGGCCGCCGGGCCGCTCGCCAAGAACGGCAAGCCGCTGTCGCTGCGCTTCGTGCTCCCCTCGGGCCCCGGATCCCAGTCGCTGCGGGCGGTCGGGGACCGGATCGCCCGGATGCTGGGCCGCGTCGGCATCCGGACGGAGATCTCCAAGGTCGCCGACGACAGCTATTTCAAGGATCACATCGCCTCGGGCCAGTACGACCTGGCGCTGTACTCCTGGCCCGCGTCCGCGTTCCCCGCGACCGACGCCCGCCCCATCTACGCCAAGCCGGTCCCGGCGGCGGACGGCTCCCTGAACGTCGAGCAGAACTTCACCCGGGTCGGCACCGACCAGGTGGACCAGCTCTTCGACCAGGCCGTCGCCGAACTGGACGCGGACGAGTCCCGCGCCCTGGTCCGCAAGGCGGACGCCCGCATCTGGGCGGCGGCGGCCTCGATCCCCCTCTATCAGCGCCCCCAGCTGACGGCCTCCCGCACGACCCTCGCGAACGCGGGAGCATTCGGTTTCCAAACCCCCCTCTACGAGGACATGGGCTTCCTGAAAAAGCCCTGATCCCGCAGGTGAGGCGGGCCCCTTCAGGGGCGCGGGGAACTGCGCGGCCGACCCCCACCGGCCCGCAGTGTGGCCACCGGCCGAAGCCCTGTCGAGCCCCAGCGGCAGCGCACCCGTACCATGGGGTAAGGCCGTGGCACGTTTCAGCCCGGCAGGGCCCCGCGCAGCAGCGGATGGCCGTCACCTCACTCCGGGAGAAGCGCCTCAATATGGCCACGCGCCACGACATCCGCAACGTCGCCATCGTCGCCCACGTCGACCACGGCAAGACCACCCTGGTCGACGCCATGCTCAAGCAGGCCGGTGCCTTCGCCGCGCACGCCGCCGAGTCGCTCGACGACCGCATGATGGACTCGAACGACCTGGAACGTGAGAAGGGCATCACGATCCTGGCCAAGAACACGGCGGTGAAGTACCACCCGAAGGATGGCGGCGACGTCATCACCATCAACATCATCGACACCCCCGGCCACGCCGACTTCGGTGGTGAGGTCGAGCGCGGTCTGTCGATGGTGGACGCGGTCGTCCTCCTGGTCGACGCCTCCGAGGGCCCCCTGCCCCAGACCCGCTTCGTGCTGCGCAAGGCGCTGCAGGCCCGCCTGCCCGTCATCCTGTGCATCAACAAGACGGACCGCCCCGACTCGCGCATCGACGAGGTCGTGAACGAGGCGTACGACCTCTTCCTCGACCTGGACGCGGACGAGGACCAGATCGAGTTCCCCATCGTCTACGCGTGTGCGCGTGACGGTGTGGCGTCGCTCACCAAGCCGGAGGACGGCACCGTCCCGGCGGACAGCGACAGCCTGGAGCCGTTCTTCTCCACGATCCTTTCGCACGTCCCGGCCCCGTCCTTCGACGAGGAGGCCCCGCTCCAGGCGCACGTCACCAACCTGGACGCGGACAACTTCCTCGGCCGTATCGCGCTGCTCCGCGTCGAGCAGGGCGAGCTGCGCAAGGGCCAGACGGTCACGTGGATCAAGCGTGACGGCACCATGTCGAACGTCCGCATCACCGAGCTGCTGATGACCGAGGCGCTCACCCGCAAGCCCGCCGAGAAGGCGGGCCCCGGTGACATCTGTGCCGTCGCCGGTATCCCGGACATCATGATCGGCGAGACCCTCGCCGACCCCGAGAACCCGATCGCGCTGCCGCTCATCACGGTGGACGAGCCGGCCATCTCGATGACCATCGGTACGAACACCTCCCCGATGGTCGGCCGCGGCGCGACCGGCAAGGGCGCGGACAAGGCCGTGGTCAAGGACCGCAAGGTCACCGCCCGGCAGGTCAAGGACCGCCTGGACCGCGAGCTGATCGGTAACGTCTCGCTGCGGGTCCTGGACACCGAGCGCCCCGACGCCTGGGAGGTGCAGGGCCGCGGTGAGCTGGCGCTGGCCATCCTGGTCGAGCAGATGCGCCGTGAGGGCTTCGAGCTGACCATCGGCAAGCCGCAGGTGGTCACGCAGGTCATCGACGGCAAGGTGCACGAGCCGGTCGAGCGCATGACGATCGACGTGCCCGAGGAGCACATGGGCGCGGTCACGCAGCTCATGGGCGTCCGCAAGGGCCGGATGGACAACATGTCGAACCACGGCTCGGGCTGGGTCCGGCTGGAGTTCGTCGTGCCGTCCCGCGGTCTCATCGGCTTCCGTACGGAGTTCCTGACCGGGACGCGCGGCACGGGTATCGCCCACTCGATCCACGAGGGCCACGAGCCGTGGTTCGGTACGCTGACGACCCGTAACAACGGCTCGCTGGTCGCCGACCGCTCCGGCGCCGTCACCGCGTTCGCGATGACGAACCTCCAGGAGCGCGGTGTGCTGTTCACCGAGCCCGGCACCGAGGTGTACGAGGGCATGATCGTCGGTGAGAACTCGCGCGCCGACGACATGGACGTGAACATCACCAAGGAGAAGAAGCTCACCAACATGCGCTCGGCCGCGGCCGACTCCTTCGAGGCGATCGTCCCGCCGCGCAAGCTCTCGCTCGAACAGTCGCTGGAGTTCTGCCGCGACGACGAGTGCGTCGAGGTGACCCCGGAGGCCGTGCGCATCCGCAAGGTCAACCTGGACGCCCGTGAGCGCGGTCGCGCCGCGAGCCGCGCCAAGCACGGCTGACCCTGCTTCGCCAGTGCCCGGTTCCCCGCTCGGCGGGGATCCGGGCCTTTGGCGTACCCGAAATGCCCGTGCGCCCGCAGGCCGAAAAACCGGCTCAGTTCGGACAACGGCGGAAAGGATGCGGCGGCGTTCGCATATCGGTCAATGCCCAATCAAGTTTCGGACACGTAAACGAAATTTTCGCAGCAGATGCCCGGTTCGCCGGAATCTCGTCTCACCTGTCAAGCGCGCGCAGGTGTCATTCTCTGCAATTTTTGCTCAAAATTTCGACGGTAGGGAGATCCCTATGTCTTCCGCCCTTGACGCGCGTTGACCCACTTGGTGAAAGTTCCCTGAAACCACAGAACCTGCCGGTATCTGTGCTGCGCTCAACTCTCCATCCCCCGGGGGAAGAACAAAGATGACCAGTCCAACCAAGGCCGAGGGCTCCGGGCCGTCGGCGGCCTTGGACCCCGAGCTCGCGCCGAACGCCGAGCCCGCCGAGGCCGAGCAGCTCGAAGGTCGTTCCCCCGGGCAGCTGATGTGGCATCGCTTCAAGCGAGACCGTACCGGAGTCATCTCCGCGTGCGTGGTGATTTTTTTCTTCGCGGTCGCCGCCCTCGCCCCGGTCATCTCGTCCCTGTACGGCAAGGACCCCTACACGCTGTACGCGCAGGAGCCCGACTACCCGTTCCTGCTCGACGACTTCGCCATGCCCACCGGATCCTTCGGCGGCATGTCCTCCGACTTCTGGTTCGGCGTCGAGCCCAAGCTGGGCCGCGATGTGTTCACCATGCTGCTGTACGGCATGCGCACCTCGCTCTACATGGCCGTGCTCGTCACGCTGTTCAGCGTGGTGACGGGCGTGGTCCTCGGCATGATCAGCGGCTACTTCGGCGGCAAGGTCGACTACTGGCTGGGCCGGATCACCGACTTCTTCCTGGCCTTCCCGCAGCAGCTGTTCTTCATCGCCTTCATGCCGGTGGTCACCGCGATGTTCGTCTCCCCGACGGACGAGACCCCCACCTATCTGCGTGCGGTGGCGATCATCCTGGTGATGTGGTTCCTCGGCTGGATGGGTATGGCCCGTCTGGTGCGCAGCTCCGTACTCTCCCTGCGGGAGCGGGAGTTCGTGGAGGCGGCGAAGGTCTCGGGAGCCTCTCCGGCGCGTATCGTGCGCAAGGAGATCCTGCCGAACATCGTCACACCGATCCTGGTGCAGGGCACGTACATGCTGCCCAGCGCGATCCTCTCGATCGCGTTCCTCAGTTACGTGGGTGTGGGCTTCGTGGAGCCGACACCGGACTGGGGCCGGATGTTCGCCATCGGCGCCGGGATCTACGAGCAGGACCCGATGTTCATGTTCTTCCCGGGCATCGCGATGGTGATCTTCGTGCTCGCCTTCAATCTTCTCGGCGACTCCGTCCGGGACGCATTCGACCCCAAGACCGGACGCTAAACGTCCATTGGTGGTGGGGGGGCTGCCACCCCCGTTCCGGCTCGTCCGGACCGTCAGGCAGCACTCGTGGACAACTACGACAGGTAGGTCATCGGCATCATGAAGCCCATAAGAATGCGCACCGTTCGCGCCATAACCGTCGCCGTCGCGGCGGGGTCGCTCGCCCTGACCGGCTGCTCCGACAGTGGCAAGGACAGCGGCAAGGACGACTCCAAGTCCAAGGAGGACGCCAAGGCGCAGTCGAAGCCTGTCGCCTACGGCGACGCGCAGGCGTCGACCGGTCCGGCCGAAGCGGTGACCGGGGCCAAGACCGGTGGCACGATCAACGTCTACCAGCAGTCCGACCTGTCCCACATGGACCCGGGCCAGATCTACGTCAGCGACGCCGGCCAGTTCGCCAACCTGATCCACCGCGGTCTGACGAACTTCCAGGAGGACGCGAAGGGCAACCTGACCGTCGTCGGTGACATCGCCACCGACTCCGGCAAGTCGTCCGACGGCGGCAAGACCTGGACGTACACCCTGAAGGACGACGTCAAGGACGAGGACGGCAACGTCATCACGTCCAAGGACGTCCGGCACACCATCGAGCGGCAGTACTCGAAGGTGATCTTCGACGGTCCCACCTACGTCCAGACCTGGCTCTCGGGCTCCGACTACCGCAAGGCGCTGCCGGACGGCCCCTACAAGGGCAAGCACCTGCCGGACTCGGTCCTTGAGACGCCGGACGACAAAACGGTCGTCTTCCACTTCAAGGCCGCCCAGCCGGACCTCCCGCAGGCCCTGGCCATGGCCGGCTACGCCATCGTGCCCGAGAAGCAGGACACGAAGGAGAAGTACGACAAGGCCCCCGCCTCCCTCGGCCCGTACAAGATCGCCGAGTACAAGGCCGGCAAGTCCCTCAAGCTGGTCAAGAACGACCAGTGGGACGAGAAGACGGACTCGGTGCGCCACCAGTACGTCGACGGCTACAACTTCACCAACACCATCGACCAGGCCAGCCAGACCAAGCGTCTGATCGCCGACAAGGGCGAGGCCAAGAACGCCATCCAGTTCACCGACTCGGTGGACCCGGCGCAGCTGTCGACGGTCATCGGCAACGCCGACGCCAAGAAGCGCACCATCCAGGGCTACCAGGTCTACGTCTGGGCCCTGAGCTTCAACCTCGACAGCGCCCAGATGAAGGACAAGAAGATTCGGGACGCGATCACCTACGCGATCCCGAACCAGTCCATGGTGCAGGCGGACGGCGGCCGGTACGGCGGTGAGGTCGCGGGTGGTCTGCTGGCCCCGACCCTGCCCGGCTTCGACCCGAAGTACGACCCGTTCGGCAAGCTGAAGAAGCCCAACGGTGACCCGGCCAAGGCCAAGGAGCTGCTGAAGGAAGCAGGCTTCAAGGAGGGCACCAAGCTCAGCTACGCCTACTCCAACACCCCGCGCGGCCAGGCCCAGATGGTCATCATCAAGGACGCGCTGAACAAGCTCGGCTTCGATGTCCAGGCCAAGGAGATCGACCGCGCGACGTTCTACGAGCAGGTCGGCAAGCTCAAGAACCCGTACGACCTGTACATGACCGGCTGGGGCCAGGACTGGCCGTCGCCGTCCACGGTCATCACGCCCGTCTACGACGGTGACCTGATCGCCGACGGTGCGCCGAACTACTCGCACATCAACGACAAGAACGTCAACGACCTCATCAAGAAGGCCGTGACCGAGGAGCCCGAGGCGGCCGCCAAGACCTGGGAAGAGGCCCACCACCGCATCGTGGAGGACACCAACCCCAGCGCCCCGGTCTACTACTCGAAGCAGATGCAGCTCTACGGTTCGAACATCGGTGGCGCCCGGTTCAGCACGGAGTCGAGCTACATCGACATCAACGACCTGTTCCTGAAGCAGCCGTAACACCCATGCTCGGCTGATCCGCGGGGGTGTGCGCCAGGCGGAGCGCACCCCCGCGGTCGGTATCCCCCTCCTGCCGCCGCGTTTCGAAGAGAGCACCCACCCGCCATGCTTCAGTTCCTCATCCGCAGGCTGAGCGGCGCCGTCGTGATCATGTTCCTGATCGGCGCCTTCACGTTCTTCCTGTTCTATACGATCCCCCAGGACTTCGCGCAGCTGTCCTGCGGCAAGAACTGCTCCCCCGAGAACATCGCGGTCATCCGCGAGAACCTCGGCCTGGACAAGCCCATCACCACCCAGTTCTGGGAATTCATGATGGGCATCGTGTCCGGCCGGGACTTCCCGCAGGGACACTGCGCCGCCCCGTGCCTGGGTGTCTCGTTCGACAGCGGCGACTTCGTGTGGGACTCCATCATGGACCGCTTCCCGCTGACGCTCTCGCTGACCATCGGCGGCCTGGTGATCTTCCTGCTCTTCGGCCTCGGTACGGGTCTGATGGCGGCGTGGAAGCGCGGTACGGCCCTCGACAAGGTCGTCAGCGGTTCCTCGATGGTGCTCAGCTCGTTCCAGATCTACTTCCTGGGCCCCATCGTCCTCAGCCTCCTCGTCTACAACACCGGCTGGCTGGAGAGCCCCAAGTACGTGTCCTTCACGGACAACCCGGGCAGCTGGTTCATGGGCATGCTGATCCCATGGGCCGTGATGGCCACCATCTTCACCGCCCAGTACACCCGTATGGCACGCTCGACGATGATCGAGCAGCTCCAGGAGGAGCACGTCAGAACCGCGCGCGCCAAGGGCATGCGGCAGGGATACGTCTTCTTCCGCTACGCCTGGCGCGGTTCGCTCATCCCGATCGTCACGATCATCGGCATGGACCTCAGCGCGCTCCTGTCGGGCGCCGTGGTCACGGAGTTCACCTTCGACCTCGCCGGTATCGGGCGTCTCGCGGTCGAGGGCTCACTGACCAAGGACCTTCCGCTGACGATGGGTGTCATGCTGTTCGGCGCCTTCTTCATCCTGATCCTGAACATCGTCGTGGACCTCGCCTACGCCTACATCGACCCGCGCGTGCGCCTCGCCTAGGAGAAATACCGTGACCACACTGACCAAGACCGAAGGCGAGAGGGCCCCGAGCGGGCCGGAGGCCTTCCTCTCGGTCCGCGACCTGCGGGTGCGGTTCTCCACAGAGGACGGCATCGTGAAGGCCGTCGACGGGCTCTCCTTCGACGTCGAGCGCGGCAAGACGCTCGGCATCGTGGGGGAGTCGGGATCGGGCAAGTCCGTCACCAACCTGACCGTCCTCGGACTGCACAACCCCAAGACCGCCACCGTCGAGGGCGAGATCGTCCTCGACGGCAAGGAACTGGTCACCGCGACCGAGAAGGAGATGGAGAAGCTCCGCGGCAACAAGGTCGCGATGATCTTCCAGGACCCGCTGACCGCGCTCTCGCCGTACTACACGGTGGGCCGGCAGATCGCGGAGCCCTTCATGAAGCACACCGGCGCCTCCAAGAAGGAGGCGAAGCTGCGCGCCATCGAGATGCTCGACAAGGTCGGCATCCCGCAGCCCGCGCTGCGCTTCGAGGACTACCCGCACCAGTTCTCCGGCGGTATGCGCCAGCGCGCGATGATCGCGATGTCGCTGATCTGCAACCCGGACCTGCTCATCGCGGACGAGCCGACCACGGCCCTGGACGTCACCGTGCAGGCCCAGATCCTGGACCTGCTCAAGGACCTCCAGCAGGAGTTCGGCTCGGCGATCATCTTCATCACCCACGACCTCGGTGTCATCTCCAAGATGGCCGACGACCTTTTGGTGATGTACTCGGGCCGGGCCGTGGAACGCGGCAGCGTCCGCGAGGTGCTGCGCGCCCCCCAGCACCCGTACACCTGGGGCCTGCTGAGCTCCATGCCGCGACTCGGCGGTGACACGGCGCAGGCGCTCACCCCGATCCCGGGGTCCCCGCCCAGCCTGCTGAACCCGCCGTCGGGCTGCCCGTTCCACCCCCGGTGCGGCTTCACGTCCGAGGTCGGCGGCAACCGCTGCTCCGGCGAGCGGCCGGAGCTGCCCGCGGGCCGCGGCGCCGCCTGTCACCTGGACGACGCGCAGAAGTCGACCTTTTTCATCGAGCAGATCAAGCCCCGGCTGGGCTAGGGAGAACGACTCATGAGCGACAAACTCACCCTGCCGAAGCCGCAGGGCCCGGTGGACGGAGCGGCCGAGACGCTGCTCTCCGTCGAGGGCCTGACGAAACACTTCCCGATCTACGGCGGCTTCCCGATCAAGCGCAAGGTCGGAGCGGTCCAGGCCGTCGACGGGGTCGACCTGACCGTCGGGGTCGGCGAGAGCGTCGGCCTGGTCGGCGAGTCCGGCTGCGGCAAGTCGACGACCGGCCGGCTCATCACCCGGCTCCTGGAGCCGACGGCCGGCAAGGTCACGTACGCGGGCCAGGACATCACGCACGCCTCGCGCCGGCAGATGGCGCCCGTACGGTCCGAGATCCAGATGATCTTCCAGGACCCGTACTCCTCGCTGAACCCCCGGCAAACCGTCGGCACCATCATCAAGTCGCCGATGGAGGTCAACGGGATCAACCCGAAGGGCGGCGTCGAGAACCGCGTCCGTGAGCTGCTGGAGCTGGTCGGGCTCAACCCCGAGCACTACAACCGCTTCCCGCACGAGTTCTCCGGCGGTCAGCGCCAGCGCATCGGCGTGGCCCGCGCGCTGTCCCTGAACCCGAAGCTGATCGTCGCGGACGAGCCGGTGTCGGCCCTGGACGTGTCGATCCAGGCGCAGGTCGTCAACCTGCTCCAGAAGGTCCAGGAAGAGATGGGCATCGCCTTCCTCTTCATCGCCCACGACCTGGCGATCGTCCGGCACTTCTCGCAGCGCCTCGCGGTGATGTACCTGGGCAAGGTGGTGGAGGTCGGCGACCGCGACTCCATCTACAACCGGCCCCGTCACCCGTACACGCACGCCCTGCTGTCGGCCGTCCCCGAGGTCGCCCTCGACGACGAGACCGAGGACCGGGAGCGGATCCGGCTCTCCGGCGACGTCCCCTCGCCGATCCACCCGCCGTCCGGCTGCCGCTTCCGTACGCGCTGCTGGAAGGCGCAGGACAAGTGCGCGACGACCGAGCCGCCGCTCGTGCAGATCTCCGGCAACCGTGAGAACCATCTGACGGCCTGCCACTTCCCGGAGGACCCGACGACGGAGGCCCGCAACGAGGACATCGTGCTGGACCCGGCGCTGGCGGCGCTGGAGAAGGAAGGGGAGTAGGTACTCGGGGGCCGGCCCCCGAACCCCCGGTCCTCAAACGCCGGACGGGCTGAAAGATTGTCTTTCAGCCCGTCCGGCGTTTGAGGACATCGCAGTTCAGCCCGACCACGGACCGCCCGGCTCGTTCTGCCAGCGGTGGAACACCCCGCCCGTGTCGTCGACGCCGAAGACCGCCATCCCCGAGCCGTGGTCCACCACCGACGGAACCCCGGTGCTGACACGCGGCGTCGGCAGGGAAGGCGTGCCCGTGGCCTTTCTCGCCTCGTCGAGGAGAGCGCGGGCCTTGTCCTCGACCTGGTCGTACCGCTCAGGGAAGGCCGAACGCTGCACCTTCTGGGCCGTCTGCCCCGCGGTGAGCTGCGGCGACTGCTCCTCGACCCGTACGGCGCGCACGAAGAACTGCCGGGCCGCGTACGGTACGTGCCGGATCTGCTCCGGGGTTCCCCAGCCCTGACTGGGGCGTTGCTGGAAGACGCCGAGGGAGTCGCGGTCGCCGCAGTCGAGGTTGTTCATGTGCGACTCGACCCAGCCGGCCTCGAAACCGGCGAGCATCACCTTGTCCGAGACCTGGAGTTCGACGCCGACGAGGTACACGGCCTTGGTCACTTCGAGATCGCGGTCGGGCGGGATGTGGCACGCCATCCTGGGGCTCCTGATCCTTGGGCGGACGGTCACGGCGTGGGGCGGGCGGCCGCCGGGGCGGCTCGGTCCTGGACCGGGGTACGGGGGGACGCGAGTACGCCGCTGACCGCGGGGGCGTCGGGATCGGCGGCGAGGCTGCCCTCCATGTCGGCCCAGGAGTCGTTCCAGGCGTGGCCGTGCTCGGGGCCGCGCTGCCAGGTGTGGGTGACCCGGCCCCGCGGGTCCCGTCCGAAGACGGAGAGATCGCCGCTGGGATTGAGGACGACGGCCGGGTCGGCGGTGAGCTGTCCGCCGAGGGGGCTCCAGTCGGACCAGGGGCCTCCGGTGCCGGTCTGCCAGCGGTGGTGGAGGGCGTTGTCGGTGCCGCGGGTGAAGAGGACCATGCCGCCGTCGCGGCCCACGAGGACGGTGGGCCGTCCTTGTGCGGTGCCGCCCATGTCGGCCCAGGTGTCGTTCCAGGCGTGGCCGTGCTCCGGGCCGTGCTGCCAGGTGTGGGTGATACGTCCTTCGGGGTCGCGGGCGAACACCGACAGCGCGCCGTTCGGGCTGAGAACCACGGCCGGGTCACTGGTGAGCTGTCCGCCGAGGGGGCTCCAGTCGGACCAGGGGCCTCCGGTGCCGGTCTGCCAGCGGTGGTGGAGGGCGTTGTCGGTGCCGCGGGTGAAGAGGACCATGCCGCCGTCGCGGCCGACGAGGACGACGGGCCGCCCTTGCGCGGCGCCGCCCATGTCTACCCAGGATCCGTGCCAGCCGTGACCGTGCTCGGGGCCGCGCTGCCAGGTGTGGGTGATACGCCCCTCGGGGTCGCGGGCGAACACCGACAGCGCGCCGTTCGGGCTGAGGACCACGGCCGGGTCACTGGCGAGGTGTCCGCCCAGGGACACCCACTCCGGCGCCCACGCGCCCGCCTCCGACTGCCAGGTGTGCCACAGCGCCCCGTCGGACCCGCGGACGAACACCGCGAGCTTGCCGTAGCGGCCGACCAGCGCCCACGGCCGGCCCACCGCTCCGGAGGCCGGACGGCCCAGAGGCGTCCACGACGACCACGCGCCGCCCGCCTGGTTCTGCCAGCGGTGCGCCACGTCGCCCGTCCCGTCGACCCCGGACACGACCATGCCCGAACCGTGGTCCACGACGGACGGGATCCCCACGCCGACCTGCGGCGCGGCCGTCCCGCGCCCGGTCCACCAGGTGGTCTCCTTACGCGCTCCCGCCCACCCGAAACTGAAGTGGACGTGGTCGGTGTGCGGGCTGGCACCGGTGTACGGGGTCCAGCCGGCGTCCGCGCGGGCGGCCTGCCAGATCCGCCGGTTCCAGATCATGTACATGATTCCGAAGCGGCGGGCGAGGGCGTGGCGGTTGCCGTGCCGGTCGGTGGCGAGCAGCCAGCCGATGAGGTCGTCGGCGATGGCGGACTGGCCGTCGGCGACGACACCCCAGTCCCAGGCTCTGCCCTCCTTGTGCTCGCTGACCCCCGGCCTGCCGCACTCTCTGCTGATGCCCAGGCTCTGGGTGTCCGGGTAGGCGGCGAGGACCAGATCGCGGAAGTCGAGGAGGCCAGGCTTCGCGGCCGGGTCGCAGTTCCGTTGCCCCTCGTGGGGTGCGTAGTCGTCGATACCGGGACCGAAGTCCGGTGCGGTGGGGGGCATGCGGTGACCTCCTGGCATGAGGTGGTGTGACGTGCCGTCGCTCTCGGGCCCACCCTGGCGGGCCGCGCCGCCGTTCCGGCCGGGGTTCGGCGACTTCCGCCCCAACGGATGAACGGACCCGGCGGGAGGAGGTGAAAAGGGTTCGACTTCCGCAAGGTCATCGGGGAGGCTCCCCGCCATGACGAACCCCGCCATTCACAGCATCACGTTCGACTGCACGGGCGACCCGTACGACCTCGGCCTCTTCTGGAGCGAGCTGCTGGGCCGGCCGTTGGACGACGACGACAAACCGGGTGATCCGGAGGCGCTTATCGCGGACCCGGACGGAGGTCCGCGGCTGCTCTTCGTCCGCGTTCCGGAGGGCAAGACGGCCAAGAACCGCATCCACTTCGATCTGCGGCCGACGGGGCGTACGCGGGCTGCGGAGGTCGAGCGGGCGCTCGCGCTCGGCGCGACCCTGATCGCGGACCGGACGCGGCCGGACGGGGGCGGGTGGGTTCTCCTGGCGGACCCTGAGGGCAACGAGTTCTGCGTGGAACGGGGCGACTCGGACTGACTGGTCAGTACGCGCTGTCTTGCTGCGCCGGCCCCCTGGGGTGGACCGGTGGTGTGTCGGCCGCGGGTGGGGGCTTGTCGCGCAGTTCCCCGCGCCCCTAGGGGTGGACCGGTCGTGTGTCGGCTGCGGGCCGGTGGGGGCCGATCGCGCAGTTCCCCGCGCCCCTGAGGGGGTGACCGGTCGTGTGTTGACTGCGACGCGGTGGGGGCGGGCCGCGCAGTTCCCCGCGCCCCTAAAGACACCACCCGAGACGCGGAAACGCAGCGGGCCGCCCCCGCTCGGGGGCGCGAGGAACGGCGCGACAAGCCCCCACCGGCCTGCAGCCGACACACTCCCCGTCCGATCCCACCCCTAGGGGGCGCGGGGAACGGCGCGGGTGACCCCCACTGGCCGGCAGCCGACACACTCCCGTTCCACCCCACCCCTCAGGGGCGCGAGGAACGGCGCGACAAGCCCCCACCGGCCGGCAGCCGACACGCACTCCTCGTTCCACCCCACCCCCCAAAGGGCGCGGGGAACGGCGCAACCCGTTCCAGCCGCCCCCAGAGCGCGTACCCCATGCACCCACTTGGGTCGCCGAATATGCGCTATGTGAGTTCTGCACCGATATTGGGCGCAAAGGAACCGGCTCCGGCGCCGGAGCCGCAGCGCATCGATGAGGAGGCACTCCATGCGTGGAGCCACACACGCCAGATGGGCCGTTTGCGCGACGGCGGTAGCCCTCGCCGCGACGGCCTGTGGGGGAGGGGGAGACGGCGACAGCGGTGGCGGCGGCGACGGCTCCGGCATCCTCAGTTCGTCGTGGGGCGACCCGCAGAACCCCCTGGAGCCCGCCAACACCAACGAGGTGCAGGGCGGCAAGGTCCTCGACATGCTCTTCCGCGGTCTCAAGCGCTACGACGCCAAGACCGGCGAGGCCAAGGACATGCTGGCCGAGAAGATCGACACGTCGGACTCGCAGAACTTCACCGTCACCGTCAAGAGCGGCTGGACGTTCAGCAACGGCGAGGCGGTCACCGCCAAGTCCTTCGTGGACGCCTGGAACTACGGCGCCAGCCTCAAGAACAACCAGAAGAACGCGTACTTCTTCGGGTACATCGACGGCTACGACAAGGTCCACCCGGAGGACGGCGGCAAGCAGTCCGCGCAGACCCTGAGCGGCCTCAAGGTCACCGGCGACAACACCTTCACGATCAAGCTCAACCAGAAGTTCTCGACCTTCCCCGACACCCTCGGCTACGCCGCCTTCGCCCCGCTGCCCAAGGCGTTCTTCGACGACCACGCGGCCTGGCTGAAGAAGCCGGTCGGCAACGGCCCGTACACGATCGACTCGTACGCCAAGGGCTCGGCGATGAAGATGCGCACGTGGGACAAGTACCCCGGGGACGACAAGGCGCAGAACGGCGGGGTGGATCTGAAGGTCTACACCGACAACAACACCGCCTACACGGACCTGATGGCCGGCAACCTCGACCTCGTCGACGACGTGCCCGCCGCCCAGCTCAAGAACGCCAAGAGCGACCTCGGCGACCGGTACATCAACACCCCCGCCGGCATCATCCAGACCCTCGCCTTCCCGTTCTACGACAAGAACTGGGGCAAGGACGGGATGGAGAAGGTCCGTACCGGGCTGTCCATGGCCATCAACCGCAAGCAGATCACCGAGACCATCTTCCAGAAGACGCGCACCCCCGCCACCGACTGGACCTCACCCGTCCTCGGCGAGGACGGCGGCTACAAGGAGGGCCTGTGCGGTGACGCCTGCGAGTACGACCCCGACAAGGCCAAGAAGATGATCGAGGAGGGCGGAGGCCTGCCCGGCGGGCAGGTCAAGATCTCCTACAACGCCGACACCGGCTCCCACAAGGAGTGGGTGGACGCCGTCTGCAACTCCGTCAACAACGCCCTCGACAACGACAAGGCCTGCGTCGGCAACCCGGTCGGCACCTTCGCCGACTTCCGCAACCAGATCACCCAGTCCAAGATGTCCGGCCCCTTCCGGGCGGGCTGGCAGATGGACTACCCGCTGATCCAGAACTTCCTGCAGCCGCTGTACTACACCAACGCCTCCTCCAACGACGGCAAGTGGACCAGCAAGGAGTTCGACGACCTCGTCGACAAGGCGAACGCGGAGACCGACCAGGCCAAGGCCGTCGGCCTCTTCCAGGACGCCGAAGAGGTCCTGCGGGACGACATGGGCGCCATTCCGCTCTGGTACCAGAACGGCAGCGCCGGCTACTCGGACCGGATCTCGAACGTGGCACTGAACCCCTTCAGCCTGCCCGTCTACAACGAGATCAAGGTCAACTGAGCCACGGGGGCGCGCACTTCAGCAGGAAAGCAGGCGCGCGCCCCCGCCTACCCCCACCTACCTCCGGAGCCCTCATGGGACGGTATGTGATCCGGCGTCTGCTGCAGATGATCCCGGTCTTCATCGGCGCCACCCTGCTGATCTTCCTGATGGTGAACGTGATGGGCGACCCCATCGCGGGCCTCTGCGGCGACCGGCAGTGCGACCCCGCCACGGCGACCCAGCTGCGCAGGGAGTTCGGCTTGGACAAGCCCGTGTGGCAGCAGTACGCGACCTACATGGGCAACGTCTTCACCGGCGACTTCGGCACCGCCTTCAACGGACAGGCGGTCACCGAGCTGATGTCGACCGCGTTCCCGGTCACCATCCGGCTCACGATCGTCGCGATCCTCTTCGAGGTCGTCATCGGCATCGCGCTCGGTGTCGTCACCGGACTGCGCCGCGGCCGGCCCGTCGACACCGGTGTCCTGCTGATCACCCTCGTCGTCATCTCGGTGCCCACCTTCGTCACCGGTCTGCTGCTGCAACTGCTGCTCGGCGTCAAATGGGGCTGGATCAGCCCGTCCGTCTCCTCCGAGGCACCCTTCGACGAGCTGATCGTGCCCGGCCTGGTCCTCGCGTCCGTCTCCCTCGCCTATGTGACCCGGCTGACCCGGACGTCCATCGCGGAGAACCGGCGCGCCGACTACGTCCGTACGGCCATCGCCAAGGGCCTGCCCCGGCGCCGCGTCATCACCCGGCACCTGCTGCGCAACTCCCTGATCCCGGTGGTCACCTTCATCGGCACCGACATCGGGGCGCTGATGGGCGGCGCGATCGTCACCGAGCGGATCTTCAACATCCACGGCGTCGGATTCCAGCTCTACCAGGGCATCCTGCGCCAGAACACGCAGACCGTCGTCGGCTTCGTGACCGTCCTCGTCCTCGTCTTCCTGGTGGCCAACCTGCTGGTCGACCTCCTGTACGCCGTACTCGACCCGAGGATCCGCTATGCCTGAGCAGCCGACGCCGCCGGAGCGGCCCCTGCCCTCCATGCCACCGGGGCCGCACCTGTCCGGCGGCGGACGCGCCCCCGAGGACGGCGCCATCGCCGCGACCGGCATGGGCGGCGCGATGGACCTCGCCACCGAGGAGGCCGACTCGCTGCGGAAGCCGATCGGCGGACCCGACGGTACGGGGCCCCAGGACAAGCCCCGTTCCCTGTGGTCCGACGCCTGGCGCGATCTGCGGCGCAACCCCGTCTTCATCATCTCGGGGCTCGTCATCCTCTTCCTGATCGTCATCTCGCTGTGGCCCTCGGCGATCGCCTCCGGCAACCCCCTCAAGTGCGACCTCGCCAAGTCCCAGGAGGGCTCCCAGCCGGGCCACCCCTTCGGCTACAACGGCCAGGGCTGCGACGTCTACACGCGCACGGTGTACGGGGCCCGGGTCTCCGTCACCGTCGGCGTCTGCGCCACGCTCGGGGTGGCGATCCTCGGCTCGGTGCTCGGCGGGCTCGCCGGGTTCTTCGGCGGGGCGTGGGACGCGGTCCTCTCCCGTATCACCGACATCTTCTTCGCGATCCCCGTCGTCCTCGGCGGTCTGGTGCTGCTGTCCGTCGTCACCAGCTCCACCATCTGGCCCGTGATCGGCTTCATGGTGCTGCTCGGCTGGCCGCAGATCTCCCGGATCGCCCGCGGCTCGGTCATCACCACCAAGCAGAACGACTACGTGCAGGCCGCCCGCGCGCTCGGCGCCTCCAACTCCCGGATGCTGCTGCGGCACATCACGCCCAACGCGATCGCCCCGGTCATCGTCGTGGCGACCATCGCGCTGGGCACGTACATCTCGCTGGAGGCGACCCTCTCGTTCCTCGGCGTCGGGCTGAAGCCGCCCACCGTGAGCTGGGGCATCGACATCTCCTCGGCGTCCCAGTACATCCGCACCGCGCCGCACGCCCTGCTGTGGCCCGCCGGGGCGCTGGCCGTCACCGTCCTCGCGTTCATCATGCTCGGCGACGCGGTGCGCGACGCCCTCGACCCGAAGCTGAGGTGACCGACGTGCTGCTCGAAGTGCGCGACCTGCACGTGGAGTTCAGGACCCGCGACGGCGTCGCCAAGGCCGTCAACGGCGTCACCTACAGCGTGGACGAGGGCGAGACGCTCGCCGTGCTCGGCGAGTCGGGCTCCGGCAAGTCCGTCACCGCGCAGGCCGTGATGGGCATCCTCGACACCCCGCCCGGGAAGATCACCTCGGGCGAGATCCTCTTCAAGGGCCAGGACCTCCTGAAGTTCAAGGAGGAGGAGCGGCGCAAGGTCCGCGGCGCCCAGATGGCGATGATCTTCCAGGACGCGCTGTCGTCCCTGAACCCGGTGCTCAGCGTCGGCGCCCAGCTCGGCGAGATGTTCACCGTCCACCGGGGCCTGTCCCGCAAGGACGCGAAGGCCAAGGCCGTCGAGCTGATGGACCGCGTCCGTATCCCGGGGGCCGCCTCCCGCGTGGGCGACTACCCCCACCAGTTCTCCGGCGGCATGCGCCAGCGCATCATGATCGCGATGGCGCTGGCCCTCGAACCGGCCCTGATCATCGCCGACGAACCCACCACCGCCCTCGACGTCACCGTCCAGGCCCAGGTCATGGACCTGCTCGCCGAGCTGCAGCGCGAGCTCAACATGGGCCTCATCCTCATCACCCACGACCTCGGCGTGGTCGCGGACGTCGCCGACCGGATCGCCGTGATGTACGCGGGCCGGATCGTCGAGTCCGCCCCGGTCCACGACATCTACAAGGCCCCCGCGCACCCGTACACGAAGGGCCTCCTCGAATCGATCCCGCGGCTCGACCAGAAGGGCCGGGAGCTGTACGCGATCAAGGGCCTGCCGCCGAACCTGATGAACATCCCGCCGGGCTGCGCCTTCAACCCCCGCTGCCCCATGGCCCAGGACGTCTGCCGCACCGACGTACCGCCCCTGTACGAGGTGACCGAGGCGGGCACGGACCGCGTGAGCGCCTGCCACTTCTGGAGGGAGTGCCTCAATGGCTGAGCGGAAGAACGGCGCTGTCGCCGAGCATCTGAACGCCCCGGTCGGCGAGCCGATCCTCCAGGTCCGCGGCCTCGTCAAGCACTACCCGCTCACCCAGGGAATCCTGTTCCGCAAACAGGTGGGCGCGGTGAAGGCCGTCGACGGCGTCGACTTCGACCTCGGCGCGGGGGAAACCCTCGGCATCGTCGGCGAATCGGGCTGCGGCAAGTCGACGGTCGCCAAGATGCTGGTCAACCTGGAGCGGCCGACCGCGGGCGAGATCAGATACAAGGGCGACGACATCACCAAGCTGTCCGGCCGCGCCCTCAAGGCCGTCCGCCGTAACATCCAGATGGTCTTCCAGGACCCGTACACCTCGCTCAACCCCCGGATGACCGTCGGCGACATCATCGGGGAGCCGTACGAGATCCACCCCGAGGTCGCGCCGAAGGGCGACCGGCGGCGGCAGGTGCAGGACCTGCTGGACGTGGTCGGGCTCAACCCCGAGTACATCAACCGCTATCCGCACCAGTTCTCCGGCGGCCAGCGCCAGCGCATCGGCATCGCGCGCGGCCTCGCCCTGCGCCCCGAGATCATCGTCGCGGACGAGCCGGTGTCGGCCCTCGACGTGTCGGTTCAGGCGCAGGTGATCAACCTGATGGACCGCCTCCAGAGCGAGTTCGCCCTCAGTTACGTCTTCATCGCGCACGACCTGTCGATCGTGCGGCACATCTCCGACCGGGTCGGGGTGATGTACCTCGGGCGGATCGTGGAGACCGGCCGGGACGCCGAGATCTACGACCACCCGACGCACCCGTACACCCAGGCGCTGCTGTCCGCCGTGCCCGTGCCGGACCCGGAGGCCCGGGAGCACCGGGAGCGGATCATCCTCTTCGGCGACGTGCCCTCGCCCGCGAACATCCCCTCCGGCTGCCGCTTCCGCACCCGCTGCTGGAAGGCCGCGGAGCGCTGCGAGATGGAGGTCCCGCTGCTCGCGGTGCCCGCGGAGTTCCGGTACGAGGCCGGTCCCGCCGCCCATGACTCGGCCTGCCACTTCGCGGAGGAGAAGACGGTTGTGCCGCAGGAGCCGGTGGAGCCGCCGGGCGAACCGACGGACGGGCCCGCGTAAGCCGACAAACAGGGAGCAACCGCGTTAACACGCAGGCAACTTGGCCGACCCGGCACCGATATACGGACGCGTCACCCTGAACAGCGTACGGCCGTGCGGGTGCCGTAGACCGGCCGGGGAGCGCCATGTCTCCCCGGCCGGTCGCCGTTCCCGTCCACGCATGGGGCTGCGCCCCTCGCCCCCTGATCGCGCTTCGCGCTCGTCCTCAAACGCCGGACGGGCTGAGAGCGTTTCAGCCTCTCCGGCGTTTGAGGAGCGGGGGTTCGGGGGCAGCGCCCCCGAGTCGTGGACGGGAACGGGTAGGGGCGGCGGGGGCGAGTGCCGTTTCTCTAGACCCGGGCCGATCCGGCCAGCTCCTGGCGTGGGCCGTCGCCCGCCGGCGGCTCCTCCCGGTCCAGGGACGCACCCTCCGTGTCGATGTCCGGCAGTACACGGTCCAGCGCCCGGGGCATCCACCAGCTCGCCTCACCGAGGAGCCGCAGGGCCGCCGGTACGAGGAGCATGCGGACGACGAGCGCGTCGACCAGCACCCCGACGGTCAGAGCCAGTCCGATGGACGCGACCATCTGGTCGCCGCCGCTGAAGGCGAAGCCGGCGAACACCGCCGCCATGATCGAGGCCGCCGCCACGACGACGGGCGAGGCCTGCCCGAAGCCCCGCACGATGGCGGCCCTGGTGTGCAGCCCGCCGCGGTGCGCCTCGTGCATACGGGCCACCAGGAACACCTGGTAGTCCATGGCGAGGCCGAACAGCACGCCCACCACGATCAGCGGCGTCAGGCTGGCCAGCGGCCGGGCCTCGTCGAGGCCGACCAGTACGCCGGCCCAGCCCCACTGGAACACCGCCACCGTCACGCCGAGGCCCGCGGCCAGCGACATCAGGAACCCGGCGGTGGCCAGCAGCGGCACCATGACGGAACGGAACACGAGCGTCAGCAGGAGCAGCGAGAGCCCGACCACGGCGATCAGATAGACGATCAGGCCCGACGAGAGCGCCGAGTCGACGTCCACGTCGACCGCGGTCTGGCCCGTCACCGAGACCTCCGCGCCCGCCACGTCGTCCATCTCCGTGCGCAGCGAGTTCACCAGGGCGCTCGTACGCGCGTCGGTCGGGCCGTGGTCGGGAGTGACCGCGAGGAAGGCGAACCCCGGGTCCTCGGCGCGCTGGACCGGGCTGACGTCGGCCACCCCCTTCAGCTCGGTGATCCGCTTCGCCGTGCCGGCCGCGGTGTCCGCCGCGTCCCGGCCTTCGAAGAGCACCACCAGGGGGTTCTGCTCGCCGGCGCCGAACGCGTCGCTGACCGTGGTGTACGCCGCGCGCTCGGAACTGGCCGGGTCGGGGCCGCCCGGGGGATCGAGTTCGGTCTGGAGAGAGAGGGCCGGCACGGCGAGCAGGGCGACGAGGACGGTGCTGCCCAGCATCGTGAGGACGGGCCGGTCGACCACCATCCGGGCCCAGCGGCCCAGCAGGCCCGTCCCACGGCGGCCGCCCGGCTCCTGCGCGTCCTTCGCGGCGGATGTTCCGGCCACTTCGGCCACTCCGGTCGCGGGTGCCGCGTACGCCGCGCCCCGTGCCGGGCGCTCCCTGCGCGGCAGTGCCCGGTGCCCGAGGGTCTTCAGCACGGCCGGTACGACCGTGAGCGAGGCGGCCACGGCCACGATCACGGCGAGTGCCGCGCCGAGCCCCATCTCGGTGATGAACGCGATCCGGACGATCGCCAGCCCCGTCAGGGCGATGACCACGGTGGTCCCGGCCACCACCACGGAGGTGCCGGCCGTGCCGCAGGCGCGGGCCACGGCGGCGTCGACGCCGGCGCCCCGGCGGAGCTCGTCACGGAACCGCGAGAGGATCAGCAGGGCGTAGTCGATGCCCACGGCCAGCCCGAGCATCACCGCGATGATCAGCGTGGTGGACTGGATGCCCTCGCCCGTGGCGGACCACGCCAGAATGCCCAGGACGCCGACGACGACCCCGCTCAGGGCGGTCAGCATGTTCGCGCCCGCGGCGGCCAGCGAGCCGAAGGTCAGCAGCAGTACGACGAAGGCGACCACGACTCCGACGATCTCGGTGACGCCGGCGATCTCGGGCGGCCCGTCCTCCAGGGTTCCGCCGAGTTCGACGCGGTATCCCTGGTCCGTCAGGGGTGCCGCGGCCTCCCGGAGGTCCTTCTCGACGACGGCCTGGTCCGCCTCCAGGTCGACGCTGAGCGTCGAGACGGCGACCGAACCGTCCTTCGACACGTAGGGGCGGTCCTCGGCGTACGGGTCCGCGGCGGACTTCACGTCGGGGACGCCGGTGGCGCGGGACACGAGGCCCGCGACCAGTTCCCGGTCCGCCGGCCGGGTCAGGGAGGTGCCGTCGGGCGCTTCTACGACCAGCATCAGCTCGCCGGCGCCGGGGTCCGCCTCGGGAAACGCCTTCTTCATCGTGGCGAGCGCCGTCGTCGACTCGGCGCCCGAGATGCTGAATTCGGCGTCGGAGAACTTGGCGCCGCTGATCGTCACGACGGTGAGGACGACCGTCAGCATGAACCATGCTCCGGTGACGACGAGCCGGTGAGCGGCGCTGAACGCGCCGATCCTGGACAACAATCGGGACATCGGGACTCCTGCGGAAAGCGGTGCGCGGGCCGCTCGTGCGGCCGGTGCCCAGCCTCCGCCGGGAGGCGCCCGGTGGTCGTCGCACGGCGGCGGTAGCGGATCTACCGCCGCTGGTGTATTTCCGGCGCCCCGGTTCTCCTCCGCCCGGAGTGGATCCTCACCCGCGGTGGTCCGTCGCCCGGAGCGGTCAGTCCTCGCGCAGGCCCGCCCGCAGGGCCGCGACCACGAGTTGGGCCCGGTCCCTGACGTGCATCTTGCTCATGGCCCGGTTCACATGGGTCTTCACCGTCAGCGGCGAGATGAACAGGCGCTCCGCGATGGCGTCGTTGGTCAGCCCCTGGGAGACCAGCACGGTGACCTCCCGTTCGCGGGACGTCAGGGACCCGGCCCTGCGCAGATCCTCGGGGGAGACCGGGTCCGGCTGCCGCTGCTCGCGTGCGGTGCGGGTGAGGTGCCCGACGACGGTGTCCGTCGCGACGGCGGACAGGGAGGAGCCGCCCGCGGCGACCCGCTCGACCGCCCGCAGGAGCTCCTCGTGGTCCGCGGACTTGCCGAGGAAGCCGTTGGCCCCGGCCTGGAGGGCGGCCAGGATGTCCTGGTCGGTGTCGAACGTGGTCAGCACCAGGATCCCGATGTCCGCGGTGACGGCGTCGGCCCGCAGCCGGGTGATCGCTCCCACCCCGTCGAGCACCGGCATCCGCAGGTCCATGAGGACCACGTCGGGCACGAGGGCCCGCGCCATGTCGACCGCCCGGCTCCCGTCGGCCGCCTCGCCGACGACGTCGACTCCGGTGCCGGTCTCCAGGAGGGCCCGTATACCGGAGCGGATCATGACCTGGTCGTCGACGACGAGGACGCGTACGACGCTCATCCGGATGTCTCCTTCGCTGTTCTTCGCGGCGCGGCGGCCGGGAGTTGTGCGGTCACCAGGAATCCCTTCGCGTCCGGGCCCGCGTGGAAGGTGCCACCGAGCGCGTGGACCCGCTCCTCCATGCCCACGAGCCCCAGCCCGCTTCCGGCGGACCCGGTCTCGCGCGGTACCCAGGGGTTGCGGACCGACAGGGTGACGTATCCGCCGGCCGGCGGGTCCACCGTCACGTGGGCGCCGCCGTCGCCGTACCGCTGTGCGTTGGTGAGCGATTCCTGGAGGATGCGCCGGGCGGCGGTCCGGGCGACCGGTGCGAGGGCGAGCAGGTGGTCCAGTCCCTCGGCGCCGACCTTCAGCCCGATGCCCGCGAAGCTCTCCAGGAGTTCGTCGACCACGGCGGCGTCCACGGGAGCGTCCACGGGGGCGGCCGGGGCGACCTCGGACTCCGACGCGCGCAGCACGCCCAGGACGACTCCCAGTTCCTCCAGCACCGACCGGGTGGCGGCCTGCACCTCGTCCAGGGCGCGTCTGGACGCCTCCGGCGAGGAGTCGAGACTGGCCTTGGCGACATTGGTGTGGACGCTGACCACCGCGAGGTGATGGGCGACGCTGTCGTGGAGCTCGCGGGCGATCCGCAGCCGTTCCTCCGCCACGTGGCGGGCCACCTCCTCCCGCCGGCGTTCGGCCTCCTGGCGCCGCCGTCCCAGCTCCGCGACGACATAGCGCCGTTGCGCCTGCACCCACTGCCCCACCCCGACCATGGCGGCCGCGAGCGTGACGATCCCGAACGCTCCGACGCCGCCGCTGTCCTGCCACGAGGCGTACGGGTTGTACGCGGCGAGCAGCGTGCCGCCCGCGACCACCGCGCCGGCGGCGATCGCGTCGAGACGGGGGCGGCGGAGGGTGAACAGGAACAGCAGCCCTCCGGCGACCGCCCAGGTGCCCCACGGCGCCGGATCGCGGATCTCCAGGGCGGCCAGCAGGGCGGCGACGGCGACGGCGGGACTCCACGCCCGCACGGCCAGGACGAGGCCGGCCGCTCCCAGGGCGACGATCGCCCACAGCGTCGCCGAACCGGCATGGTCGCCGAAGACCGCGGACGCCGCTCCCACGGCCAGCGCGACCGCCACGGCGAGCGTGCCACCGGCCGCCCATGGGTCGGATCGCGTCCATGCAACGGATCGCGTCCATGCAACGGATCGCACGAGTGATCACTCCGGTTGCCGCCCTGTGGGCACGACGAGGCACCCTGTAGAACGATGTTATACAGCGTGGCCCGCCGGGTGGCCCGAACAGGAGGAGTGGGACGGATGAGCGCCGGAGCAGGTCCGCCGTCCAGGCGCCGTACGGCGAGCGAACGGCTGCACGAGGTACTGCTGGACGCGGCGCAGGACGTGCTCGACCGCGAGGGCCTGGCCGGCGTCACCGTGCGCGCGGTCGCCCGCGAGGCCGAGGTCGCGCCCATGGGGGTGTACAACCGGTTCGGCAACAAGGACGGACTGCTCGGCGCCCTGGCCGTCCGGGCGCTGAACGACCTCTGGCACGCGGTCGACGTGGACCGGTCGGTGGCCCCCGAGCCGCGCTTCCGTCAGGCCTGCGACGGATACCGGCACTTCGCGCTCGCGCATCCGCGGCGCTATGCGCTCGTCTTCGGCGGCGGCGGACCGGTCGCCCGGACGGGCTCCGAGGCGTCGGTGTACGGCCATGCGGTCTTCGAGGTCCTGATCGAGCTGGTCCAGGACCTCGCCGGAGGCCGCACACCCCGGGGCTTCGCCGACGTGGGGGAGGCCGCGCAGGTCGTCTGGACGGCCCTGCACGGCGCGGTGCACCTGGAGTCGGGCGGCATCGGGCAGGTGTCCGGCTCGCCTGACACCTACCGGCGGCTGATCGACCTGCTCGTCCGAAGCCTGCGGTAACGGCCGTGCGGGCGGCCGGACCCCGACCGCCCGGACCTCGGACTCCGACCGCTCGGACGCCGGACCCCGGCCGCCCGGACCCCGACCGTCCGGTGCGCCGGTCCTACCGCAGTCCCAGGGACCGCTTCAGGAAGTCCACCTGGAGCAGCAGCAGGTTCTCCGCGACCTGTTCCTGCGGGGTCATGTGCGTGACCCCGGACAGCGGCAGCACCTCGTGCGGACGGCCCGCGGCCAGCAGCGCGGAGGACAGCCGCAGGGAGTGCGCGACCACCACGTTGTCGTCGGCGAGACCGTGCACGACCATCATGGGCCGCGCCGGTTCGACCGCCCCCACCAGCCCGTCGTCGTCGATCAGCGAGTTCGCCGCGTACACCTCGGGCTGCCGGTTCGGGTCGCCCAGATATCGCTCCGTGTAGTGGGTGTCGTACAGCCGCTGGTCGGTGACCGGCGCGCCCACCACGGCCGCGTGGAAGACGTCGGGGCGGCGCAGCGCCGCGAGGCCCGCGAGATAGCCGCCGAACGACCAGCCGCGGATCGCCACCCGGGTCAGATCCAGCGGGAAGCGCTCGGCGAGGGCGTGCAGCGCGTGGATCTGGTCGTCGAGGACGACCGCCGCCAGATCGTCCTTGACCGCCTTCTCCCAGGCCGGTGAGCGGCCCGGCATGCCCCGCCCGTCCGCCACGACCACGGCGAAGCCCTGATCGGCGAACCACTGGGGCGCGAGGTACGCGTTGTGCGCCGCCAGGACCCGCTGCCCGTGCGGCCCGCCGTACGGGTCCATCAGGACGGGCAGCGGACCGCTCTCGTAATCCGTGGGGAGCACGACGGCGCACGGCACCCGGCGCTCACCGGCTTCCGTGAGGTGCACGCGCGGGCTCGTTCCGGGGTGCTCGGCGTACGAGGCCACGGTCACCGCCTCCGGACGGCCGCTCCCCGTCGCCCTGCGTCCTGTGTCGCGCACCACGCGGACCTGTGCTCCGGGCCGGTCGGGCACGGCCGACACGAGGACGGTCGTACCGCCCGCCCGCACCGCCGAGTGCACGCCGGGCTCCTGGGAGATCCGCTCCACGCCGAGGTCGCTGACCCGGTAGACGTGGACCTCCCCGATCTCGGGGTCGGCCGCGGCCGTGCCGGCCGACGCGGACACGAGCACGTCGTCGTCGGACACGTCGAGCACGGCGCGCACGTGCAACTGCGGACCCGTGAGGGGGCGTTCGCCCACCGCCAGCACACGCGCCCCTCCCTCGTCGGCGATCCGCACGAGCTGTCCGCTCGGGCTCCAGCTCGGCACACCAGGGAAAAGATCAAGCCAAATCGGATCTTCGTCCGCGTGCACCATCCTGGTCGTCCCGGAGTCCGGATCGACGGCGAGATAGAGCTGACTCGCCTGGTCGCGCGCCTGTACGAGCAGTAGCGGCGCCCCGGCGGCCGACCAGTGCACTCGCGCCAGATAGGGATAGCGCGCCCGGTCCCACCGGACCTCCGTACGTACCCCGTCGAGCCCCAGTACGAATAGCCGCACCTCGGCGTTGTCGGTGCCCGCCGCCGGATACGCGACCTGCTGCGGCTCCCGCCCGGGATGCGCGGGGTCGGAGATCCACCAGCGGCGTACGGGGGCGTCGTCGGCCCGCGCCACCAGCAGGCGGTCCGACTCCGGTGACCACCAGAAGCCCCGTGAGCGGCCCATCTCCTCGGCCGCGACGAACTCGGCGAGCCCGTAGGTCACCGTGTCCGACTCCGGCTCCGCGAGCGCCCGGTCGTCCTCGCCCTCCGCGCCGACGACCCGCAGGGCGCCCCCGGCGACGTAGGCGACGAGCCGTCCGTCGGGGGACGGGCGCGGGTCGATCACCGGTCCGCGAACCCGCAGTTCACGTGCCGTTCCGGCCCTCAGCTCGGCGGTGAACAGCCGCCCCGACAGGGCGAAGGACGCCACCTCCACGGCGGCGTCCGTGGCATACCCGACGATGCCCGCGCCGCCCTCGCGGCTGCGCTCGCGGCGGGCCCGTTCCGCCGCCGGGAGGCGCTCGGAGGAACCCCCTAGGAGCGCCCCCGGGTCGGCCGCCGGGCGCTCCTCGCCGCTCGCCACGTCGAGGACCCACAGCTGGTTCGCCCGGTCCGTGCCGGACGAGGACCGCAGGAACACCACACGTGAACCGTCGGGCGCCACGGTGAACGCGCGGGGCGCGCCCAGCGTGAAACGCAGGGTGCGCGCCTGCCGGCGCGGAAAGGAGAGAGGCTCGGTCGTCATGCTCCGACCATATTGGCCATGCGCCCCCTTGTGCGGCCGTGCGCCGATCAATGCGCACGCACGAATAGTTATGATCACTAGCGCTGTGTGGGTATCAACCTGCTGACCGTTGCACGGATTTGTTGCCCCCCAATGTTCGACCCCACCCCCCGTTGTCCCTGGGATCTTTGGAGGTGAGCCGCCGTGGCACTTTCGATTTCGGCGGTGGTGCTACTGGCGATCATCGTCTTCATCCTGGTCAAGAAATCAGGGCTGAAGGCGCCTCACGCCATCGTCTGCGTCCTGCTCGGCTTCTACCTCGCCAGCTCGACGATCGCCCCGACGATCAACGAGCTGACCACGAACATCGCCGGCATGATCGGGGACATCAAGTTCTGACCGTGACCCCCGCCTCGTAGGGTGGGGACCATGACGGAACTGCCCTCTTCCGGCCGCCGGCCCGGGGGACCCCCCTCCCCCTTCGCCGGGCGTCTGCTCCTGGTGCACGCGCACCCGGACGACGAGGCGATCAACAACGGCGCCACCATGGCCAGGTACGCGGCCATGGGCGCTCAGGTCACCCTCGTGACCTGTACACGGGGCGAGCTGGGCGAGGTCATTCCGCCCACACTCGCGCATCTGTCGGGAGAACACCTCGGCGAGCACCGCCTGGCGGAGCTTGCCGAGGCGATGCGTGAGCTGGGCGTGCGGGACGCCCGTTCGCTCGGCGGCGCCGGCCGCTACGAGGACTCCGGGATGATGGGCCTCCCGGACAACGACGACCCGCGCTGCTTCTGGCGCGCGGACGTCGACGAGGCGGCCGCCCATCTGGTCGGCGTGATCCGCGAGGTACGCCCCCACGTGCTCGTCACCTACGACCCGGACGGCGGCTACGGCCACCCGGATCACATCCAGGCCCACCGCGTCGCCATGCGCGCCGCCGATCTCGCGGCCGAGCCGGACTTCCGCACCGACCTCGGCGAACCGTGGACGATCGCGAAGATCTACTGGAACCGCGTGCCGCGTTCCGTCGCCGACGAGGGCTTCGCCCGCCTCAAGGACGTACTCGGCGAACTGCCCTTCCCCGCCTCCGCCACGGTCGACGACGTGCCGGGCGTGGTGGACGACCCGGTGGTCACCACGGAGATCGACGGCACCGCCCAGGTCGCGGCCAAGGCCGCCGCGATGCGGGCGCACGCCACCCAGATCGAGGTCGCCGAACCGTGGTTCGCCCTCTCCAACCGGCTCGCGCAGCCCCTCTTCCCCGTGGAGTACTACGAGTTGGTGCGCGGCGAGCGTGGCGGGACGGCCCGGGAGAGCGATCTGTTCGCGGGCATCACGGAACTGTTCGCGGAGAGCACATTCGCACAGATCACAGAAGCAACCACCGAGGGCGGTACGCGATGAACGCGGCGAACAGGTCGAGCGCGAACCGTTCGCCGGCGGACCGGTCGAACGCGGGCGTCATGCTCGCCCAGCCCCTGCGCCCGCCCTCGGCCCTGCGGGTCGTCGTCCACCTGGGCCTCTTCGTCCTCGGCGCCGTGGTCGCGGTGGCCGGGGCGCTGGTCCAGTCGGGCTGGTTCCCGGGCGGGCTGCTGCTCGCGCTGGCCGGTGCGGCGGGCCTGTTCCTCGGCGGATCACGCGCGACCGGCGGCCGGGCCGGAGCGGTCGCGCCCGCGGCCGGCTGGATGATCGCCGTCGTCCTGCTCACCGCCAGCCGCCCCGAGGGCGACTTCCTCTTCGCCGCGGGAGCGGGCTCCTATCTCTTCCTGCTCGGCGGGATGGCTCTGGCTGTGATGTGCGCCACCCTTGGCCAGGAACGGCAACCGGGCGGCCCCGCCGCCCGACTTGGCAAGTGACGTACCACTTCGCCACAGCGCGCAGGTGCAAGTCCGGTGTGGGTTTCCCCGACGGCCGCAAAATGAGGGGGACAAGTGGCCAGTATGGTGGAGCGCGCCGCCGAGCCGCCCGAATCGAGGTCGAGGTCGAGTAACCCGGGCGGTGGAGCCAACCAGGAGAACCTGCCTTGAGTCGTGAAACTGACAGTTCGTCCTCCGGGCCCAACGGGCGCGGGGGAACCGCATACCCGTCGGGGACTCCGCCGTACGGAACGCCGATGGCTTCCGACGGCGCCGCCGACGCGGGGCGCAGTGCCGGTGACCGGCCGGAACAGCCCAAGACCGAGACCACGCTGACGACGCGGATCCGCATCAACATCCCCGGATCCCGGCCGATTCCGCCGGTCGTCGTGCGCACGCCCGTGGCCAACGCGGAGTCCTCCGACGCCACAGGTGCGTCCCGGTCCACGGCCCCGGAGGCCGGACCGCCCGCCCTTCCGACCCGGCCCGTCGACTCCGACACGGGCTCCCACCCCGCGCCCGGCGCCGGTGGTGCCGGTGCTTCCGGTGGTGGCGCCGAGGAGAAGCGGAGCGACTGGTTCGCCCCCCGCAAGGCCGGTGCGCCCAAGGGCGGCCCGGGCGGCGGCAACGCCAACGGCGCCGGAATGGCCGCCGGTTCGGGCGCGCAGGGCCCGGCGACGGGCGCCGGTGCGGGAGTTGGCCCCTCCGGAGCGCCCACGGCGCGGCCCGGCGGCGCCGCCACCCCCGGCGCGCGGCCCGGCGGCGGTACCAACGGCGCGGGACTGCCCGGCGCGGGCGGCACCGCACCGGTGGCCCCCGGCCACGGCGGCGGTACCGGCTCCTTCGACGTCTCCCGGGCGCTGGCGGCGGGGCCGCTGGGCACCGGGCCGGGCGGATCTCCGTACCCGACGGGCGCCCAGGCGGGCGACAACGGCGGCGCCGAACCGCGCCGCGACGGACTCCCGTACTTCTCCGACGGCGGCCAGAACGGTCAGGGCGCCCAGAACGGCCAGAACGGTCAGGGCGGCCAGCGTGGGCCCGCGGGTCCCACCGGCGGCCCGGTCAGCGGCGACACGCCCCTGGCGGCACCCGGCGCCCCAGGCGGCCAGGGCTTCCCCGGCGGTCACCGTGCTCCCGGCAACCCCGGTGCGCCCGGCGGCCAGGCTGGTCCCGGCGGTCACCGTGCCCCCGGCGGTCCCGGCCCCGGCGGGCAGGGCGCTCCCGGTGGCCCGGACGCCTCCGGCTTCCCCGGTGGCAAGGGCGCCCAGAGCGGTTCCGCCTTCAACGGTGCCCCCGCGGGCGCCGGCCGTCCCGGTGGCGGCCTGAGCGACGACACCGCGATCCTCACCCCGCAGGTCCCCGCACCCGAACCGGGCGCGCCGGGCTACGGCGGCGCCGGTGAGAACGTCTCCGGGCACACCCTCACCAGCGGCATCCCCGTCGTGCCCTCCGCCCCGAACTCGCCGTTCGGACCGGGTGCGCACACCGACGGACCGCTGCCGCACCAGCCCCCGAAGCTGCCGGAACCGGTCTCACCGGCCGCGCCCGCCGCCGCGCGGCCCAAGCAGAAGAAAAAGGGCCGCAACAAGCTCGTGCTCCTGGTCACCGGCGTGGTGGCCCTGGGCGGCCTCGCGTACGGCGCCGGACTGCTCATGAACCACTCCGACGTCCCCAAGGGCACCAGCGTGCTCGGTGTGGACATCGGCGGCGGTACGCGCGACGAGGCCGTCCAGAAGCTCGACGACGCGTTCAAGGCGTCGGCCGCAAAACCGTTGCAGCTCTCGGTCGAGGGCGACACCGTCGCGCTCAAGCCGGACCAGGCCGGGCTCCAGCTCGACAGCCAGGCCACCGTGCGGGCCGCCGCGGGCAGCGACTACAACCCCGTCTCGGTGATCGGCTCGCTGATCGGCCAGGAGCGGGTCGTCGCCCCCGTCATGCCCGTCGACGAGGAGAAGCTGGCGGCAGCCCTCGAAGGGGCCGCGGGCGGTTCCGGCTCGGCGACCGAAGGAACGATCAAGTTCCAGTCGGGCAAGGCCGTCGCCGTCTACGGCAAGGCGGGCCAGGGCATCGACATCGACCGGTCGACCAAGGCCGTCGAGGACGCGTACCGCACCCAGGTGGAGACGGGTGAGTCGGCTCCCGTGAAGGTGCCGACCACGGCGAAGGAGCCCAAGGTCTCCAAGGCCGAGGTCGACCGCATGATGAAGGAGTTCGCGCAGCCCGCCATGTCGGGACTTGTGACCATCAAGGCGGGCGCCGCGGTGGTCCAGTTCAGCCCCGAGAACTCCCTGTGGAAGTTCCTCGGCGTCAAGGCCACTCCTGAGGGCAAGCTGGTCGACTACTACGATCTGCCCGCGCTGAAGGAGCTGTACGGCGGCGCGTTCGACGGTGTGACGATCGCCCGGGGCAACGGCAAGAAGACCGCCGTGACCCCGCAGGACGTGGTCGGCGCACTGCGCCAGGCGCTCCTCGGCAAGACGGCGGCGGACCGCGTCGGAGTGATCGAGACCAACCCGACGTAGACCCCACGCAGTAGCAGTAGCAGCAGTAGCCGCCGCAGCAGTTCGCTTCGCGGAACATCGAGAGGGCACCCGGTGATGGCCGGGTGCCCTCTTGCCCTGTCCGGACGTCCGCCGCATCGTTGCCGGTGCCGGGTGGGCCGCGCCGGGCGGGTGTCGAAGGGGCGGATGCCGTATGGGCTGGGAATTCACGGACGACCGGGGAATCACGGTCCGGCTCACCGGACGGCCCGAGCGCGTCGCCGCGTACGTACGCGCGGGTGCGGGGCTGTGGGACCTGGGGGTGCGGCCCGTCGCGGTGTACGGGTCAGGACACGACGGCGACGAGCCCGACCGCGCCAAGTCCGGCTCCCTCGCGGACGTCCCGTACCTGGGCGCGGGCAGAACCCTCGACCACGCGACGCTGGGTTCCGTGCGACCGGACCTGGTCGTCGACGTCACCTACGACGGGAAGAAGCCGTACGCGGTCACGGAGCCGGCGGCCGCACGGGCGGACGCGCCGGTGCTCGCCCTCGCGGTCGGCGCCGACACCTCGCTGCCCCGCATCCTGGCCCGCTTCACCGAACTCGCCGAGGCCCTCGGCGGTGAACCGGCCGGACAAGACGACGAGTTGGCAGCCGCGGAGGACCTTGTCCGGTCGGCAGTACGGCCGAAGGCCGCGGTGCCGCTCAAGGTCCTCGCCCTGTCGGCCGCCGGGCCCGGCCAGGTGCACCTCGCCCGCCCCGGGGCCTGGCCGGAGTTACGTCATCTGGCCGAACTGGGAGTGGAGTTGATCGAGCCGGGCGAGGGCGGCGCGAACTGGGCCACGACCACCTGGGAGCGGGCGGTGGAACTCGCTCCCGACCTGGTCCTCGCGGACGTCCGCGGAAACGCCGCCCCGGCCGCCGAGTTGGAGTCCGTACCGGCCTGGCGCGCCCTGACCGCCGCCGCGACCGTGACGCCCTGGAACCCGGAACTGCCGTGCAGCGCCCGGGCGTACGCGGCCTTCATCGGATCGGTGGCCCGCGTGCTGGGGGAACTGGCCGTCAAGAAGCCCTGAAAGGGACTCCGGCAAGGACTCCGACAGGGACAACCGGGGGCCGGTCCGGGGGTCAGTTGAGCATCGCGCGGGCCGCGTGCGCCTGGCTCCGTACACGGGCCGCCGCAGGCTCGTCGACGGCGGCCACGATCTCCGCGTACGCGTCGAGTTCCGTGGCGCCCATGAGGAAGTCGCCGCGCTGCACGAGGAGCTGGGCGCGTTCGTAGCGCAGACGAGCCGGGTGCGAGGGCAGCAGGAGCGAGAAGTCGACCGCCCAGAGGGCCACGTCGGAGCGTTCGGGGCGGGCGGCGGCCCAGGCGCGGATGTTGTTGAGGATGCGCAGGACGACGTCGAGCGGGTCGGCGGGCGAGAGCATCGACGGGTCGAGGGGGGAGCCGGTGGCACCGGCCACCAGCAGCTCCGCGTCGGTGCCGGTCAGTACGCGGCCGCCGACGAAGGGGTCGACGAGGACCTGCTGCTCGGGCGGGCCGAAACCGACGACGAAGTGACCGGGCAGGGCGACTCCGTAGACGGGCGCTCCGGCCCTTCTCGCGACCTCCATCCACACCACGGAGAGCAGGATGGGCAGTCCGCGGCGGCGCTTCAGCACCTTGTCCAGCAGGGAGGACTCCAGGCGCTGGTAGTCGCCCGGCGTACCGCGGAAGCCGAGGCCGGTGCCGAGGTGCTCGGAGAGCGCCGTGGCCCAGGACCGGGGGCCGCCGGGCCGGAACGGCAGTTCTCCGGCCAGCCGGTCCAGTTCGATCTGGGCCGCGTCCATCCCGGCCTCGGTCAGTTCGCCGTCCGCCTGTGCGCCCACCAGCAGACACAGGGCCGACAGGTCGGGGCGGTCGGCTCGTGCCTCTTCGCCGAAGCGCCGCCGCCATTCGGCGCTTCGCGCCGGGTCGGGGGGATGTAGTGGACGCATAGCTGCTTCGTGCCCTTTCACGCCGATCGATACCGGTGCGCGGCGCGCGGTTCTCTGTGGGGGGTACGGGGGGGAACGGGGGGGGTGGGCGTGGGGTTGTCGGGCGCGGGTGCGTCGTGGCTGGTCGCGCCGTTCCCCGCGCCCCTGGTGGGGGGTGGTGCCGGTGTGTCGTCGGGTGCGGCAGCGTCGTGGTTGCGCGCGCCGTTCCCCGCGCCCTTCACGGGGCCCGTTCTGGAGCCGGGGCTCTGTAGTGGTGGTAGGCATGGTGAGGGGTGAAGGACAGGCGGGTGTAGAGGGAGCGGGCGCCCGTGTTGTCCGATTCCACCTGGAGCCAGGCGGCCGAGGCGCCCTCCGTCAGGGCCTGGCGGGCGAGGGCCGTCATGACCGTGGTGGCCAGACCCTGGCGGCGCAGCGCGGGGTCCACCTCCACCGCGGCGAACCCGGCCCAGCGGCCGTCGACCACACACCGGCCGATCGCCGCGGGTACCCCCGGCTCGCTGCCGGGCACGGTCGCGAACCACACCGAGGGGCCGCTGCCCAGCACCTTCAGCGCCACCTCGCTCACCCCCTTGCGCTGGTAGCGGCCCAGCCACCCCTCGTCGGCCTCGCGCGACAGCGTGACCGTCCGCCCGGGCCCGGGGTCCGGGAGGTCCGCCACCGGCGCCAGCGCGCCGGTCCACAGCTCCGCGGACACCTCACGCACCCACCCCCGTACCTCCAGCTCCGCGCACAGCGCTTCCTGCGTGCCCTCCGCGCCCGTGGCGGTCTGCGTGTAGGCGGGCAGGCCGCGTGCCGCGTACCACTCCTGTACGCGCGACAGCGCCTCGTCCAGCGGCACGCCCGGGTCACCGAGGGGCAGGACCGAGTTGGCGCGTCGCGTGAAGCCGGACGCGGCCCGCAGCTCCCACGCGCCGAGCCGTTCGCGCTCCACCGGCTGCCAGGCCCGTGCGGCGACCCGCGCCAGTTCCTCGTACGAGGCGGCGGGGCCCCGTCTGCGGGCCGGCGCGGAGGGGACGACCTTGCCCGCGACCAGCGTCGCTTCCGAAATGCGGACGCTTTCCCCGGACCGGCGTGTGATCAGCAGCACACCGTCGTCCCATGATGTGAGAACACCGACCGTGTCGGTGAACTTCTCACCCTCGGGGTCCTCTTCGCGCATCCGTCGTACCGAAACGCGTTTGCCCACGTCAGCGGGGGTGACACGGACCTCAAGCCGGAAGTGTGGTGAGAAATCCACAGCTCAGTCCAACCCTCCTGTTCGGATCATGCCCAAGAACGGAGATACTAGGTGCGGGCATCGACGACGCCGCGCTCCCGCGCGCCAGGTGGCGGAGCCTGAAGACGGCTCGCCAGCGCCCTATCGAGGAGGAACGACAGCGTGACCTACGTCATCGCGCAGCCTTGTGTCGACGTCAAGGACAAGGCGTGCATCGAGGAGTGCCCGGTCGACTGCATCTACGAGGGCCAGCGGTCCTTGTACATCCACCCGGACGAATGCGTCGACTGTGGTGCCTGTGAGCCGGTCTGCCCGGTCGAGGCGATCTTCTACGAGGACGACACTCCCGAGGAGTGGAAGGACTACTACAAGGCGAACGTCGAGTTCTTCGACGAGCTGGGTTCGCCCGGTGGTGCCAGCAAGCTGGGCCTCATCGAGCGCGACCACCCCTTCGTCGCGGGACTGCCGCCGCAGAACCAGTAAGCGGCCCGTGCGCCGGCGGCCCCGCCCGGCGGCAGCCGCGGGTGCCGTCCCGGTCCCGTACGGCCCGCCGCCGTGCGGGGCCGCCGTGTTTGCCGTGCCTGCCCCGTGCCTGCCGTGCCTGCCGCGCAGAAAGTGAGCCAGAACCCGTGTCCGCAGTCTCCGACCGGCTTCCCGCCTTTCCCTGGGACAAGCTGGAGCCCTTCAAAGCGAAGGCCGCCGCTCACCCGGACGGCATCGTCGACCTCTCCGTCGGCACCCCGGTCGACCCGGTGCCCGAGCTGATCCAGAAAGCTCTGGTCGCCGCCGCCGACTCGCCCGGCTATCCGACGGTGTGGGGCACCCCGGAGCTGCGGGACGCGCTGGTCAGCTGGTGCGGGCGACGGCTCGGCGCCCGGGACCTTACCCACCGCAACGTCCTGCCGGTGGTCGGTTCCAAGGAACTGGTGGCCTGGCTGCCGACCCAGCTGGGCCTCGGCCCGGGGGACAAGGTGGCCTACCCGCGCCTGGCGTACCCGACGTACGAGGTCGGCGCCCGCCTCGCCCGCGCGGACCACATCGCGTACGACGACCCGACGGACCTGGACCCCACCGGCCTGAAGCTGCTGTGGCTCAACTCCCCGTCGAACCCCACCGGCCGGGTGCTCTCCCAGCAGGAACTCACCCGGATCGTCGCCTGGGCGCGTGAGCACGGCATCCTCGTCCTCGCCGACGAGTGCTACATCGAACTGGGCTGGGAGGCCGACCCGGTCTCGGTCCTGCACTCCGAGGTGTGCGGCGGCTCGTACGAGGGGATCGTCGCGGTCCACTCGCTGTCGAAGCGGTCGAACCTGGCGGGCTACCGGTCGGCGTTCCTCGCCGGTGACCCCGCGGTCCTGGGCGACCTGCTCCAGATCCGCAAGCACGGCGGAATGATGACGTCCGCGCCGACGCAGGCCGCCACGGTGGCCGCCCTCTCGGACGACACGCACGTCCAGGAGCAGCGCGAACGGTACGCGGCCCGCCGCAAGGCCCTCCGCGACGCCCTGGTCAGCCACGGCTTCCGCATCGAACACAGCGAGGCCAGCCTCTACCTCTGGGCGACCCGCGACGAGTCCTGCTGGGACACGGTGGCCCACCTGGCCGCCCTCGGCATCCTGGTGGCCCCGGGCGACTTCTACGGCCCGGCGGGCGCCAACTTCGTAAGGGTGGCCCTGACGGCAACGGACGAAAGAGTCCAGGCGGCGACAACCCGCCTGACGACACCCACAGCCTGACGGTGTCCGTGGCCTGACGGCCTCCAGCTTCTGTCGGCGCCCGAAGGGCCGCCGTCCAGGGGCGCGGGGAACGGCGCGCCCGGCCGAGACGCACCCGCACCCCAAACCCCGTGACCAGCCCCCACAAGGGGCGCGGGGAACGGCGCGACCAGCCACGACGCACCCGCACCCGAAAACCCACCAGCCCGCCGCAGGCGAACCCGCACGCGCAAGCGCAAAGGCGAAGGGGCCCAGGGGAAACCCCTGGACCCCTTCACCGCAAGCGAACCGGCGGCAAGCCGATCAGCCGAGCGGCAGCCCCTGCAGCGGCAGCCCCTCGGTCGGCAGCCCGCCCTTCGAGACCGCGTCGGTCGGCAGCCCACCACCGGTCGCCGACCCCGCGGTGTCACCGAGCACGTCACCCGTGGTCCCGGCAACATCCCCGGCGGTCTTCTGCGCCGCGGGCGTCGCGGTCTTGACGGCCTTGCCGCCCGTCTTGCCCGCGGACGGCACGGCCTTCTTCACGGCCTTGCTGCCCGTTTCGCCGGCCATCCCGGTGGCGTTCTGCGTGGCACCGTCGACCGTGGTGCCCGCGTTGTCCAGCGCGCTCAGGCCGCCGAGGTCGGGGGTGGCCGGCAGTGCGGCCGCGCTCGCGGAGCCGGCCGCACCGACCACGGGTGCCGCTCCGGCTGCGATGAGCAGCGCGACACGGGCGATCCGACGGGTCAGGGGGAGGGACATGGTGCTCCTTTGACGGGGAGAGAACGATGAAATCTTCCGCCGCGCCCGGCAGTTGACCTACTCGCCGCCGACTGGCTGCCGACTGGATGTCGACCGGCTGTCGACCGGTGTTGATCGTTCCGGGCTCGGACGCAGTGACTACCGCTCGAAGCCCGCGAAGGTTGCGGTGGCCCGAAGTAAAGAGTTGGTAATGCGTCGCATTATCGGCTGCGGAGAAACCCGGGCAAAGAAGGCCTGGTCGCACAGCCCGCCGAATCCCCACAGCCCTTTGCTGACAAGGGTTTTGACGTCCACGGGACAGGTGCGGGACAAGCGCGGGAAAGAGCCGCAGAAAACTGCGGTCACCTGTCGACGTGGCACGCCGGGAGTGCCACCAACGGGTGAGGGTCCGTACTACTGCCCGGTGACGATTCGAACCTCGCCGACGGCGTTCCGGCCGACCCGACCGTCCTCGCGCCACTCGCTCCGGGTGCTTCCGGCCGTCCACACCCGGCCCGCGTACGAGACCCGCTCGACGTGCAGCGCCGAGGAGTTGGCGACGGCCCAGTGCGCGAGGGCCCACCCGCGCTGCCGCTGCCCGCCCCCGGTGGCCGCCGTCTTCGGTACGGGCAGGGTCACCGTGCGCTTGCCACCGGACCCGCTCACCGAGGCGGACGGCACGGACGGACCCGACGGCGCGAGCGAAGAGCCGGCCGACGAGCCGGCCGACGGATCAGCCGACGAGCCGGTCGACGGGTCGGCCGAGGAAGTCGCCGCCACCGTGGCGCCCGCCTCCTCGAAGACCCCGCGCCCGAAGTCCCGTACCAGCGCGGTGCGTACCGACTCCGGGCCGCCGGGGCGCGTGTCGGGGCGGCCCTCGCAGGTCAGCGTCGCGGCGGCGCGGCCGGTCAGGGCCGCCGCGAGGAGCGTCGCGTCCGGCTCGTGCTTCGCGTACGCCTCCGGGTAGCCGCTGCGCTGGACGCGCTGCGCGGCGACGGTGAGCGGCAGTCGCCCGTAGTCGGGCACCTTGTCCAGATGCTCGTAGAACTCGCCCGCCGCGTACGCCGGATCCAGGATCTCCTGCTCGGTGCCCCAGCCCTGCGAGGGCCGCTGCTGGAAGAGCCCGAGCGAATCCCGGTCGCCATGGCCGAGGTTGCGCAGGGCGGACTCCTGGAGGGCTGTCGCGAGGGCGATCGTGACGGCCCGCTCGGGCATCCCGCGGTGGACGCCGACCGCCGAGATCGTCGCCGCGTTCACCGCCTGCTCCGCCGTGAACTCGTACGACGTGCCGTCGCCCGCGGCCGAAACGACGGTGCACTTCGGCACTCCGGACCCGCCGGTCAGGTACTGCACGGTGAGATACGCCGCGACGCCGAGCAGTACGACGAGGGCCGCTCCGGAACGCAGGAGACGGCCACGGCGCCTGGGGGCGACGGAAGCGGGGGACGGCTCAGGCACGCGTACAAGGTACTGGAGAGTACTGTCGGAGCCGTGTGAGGTCGCGGAGATCCACCGGCTCGCGGACCGGCCTGCGGGGAGGCCGCGAGGACCGGGCGCGTTAGGGTCGACGGCATGGCCGACACCCCACTTGACCTCACGCTGGACGCCGCCCGGCTCACCGCGCGGCTCGTCGACTTCCCGTCGGAGAGCGGCACCGAGAAGCCCCTCGCGGACGCCGTCGAGACCGCCCTGCGCGCCCTGCCGCACCTCACGGTCGACCGGTACGGCAACAACGTCGTCGCGCGCACGAACCTGGGCCGGGCCGAGCGCGTGATCCTGGCCGGGCACATCGACACGGTGCCCATCGCGGACAACGTGCCCTCGCGCCTGGACGAGGACGGCGTGCTCTGGGGCTGCGGCACCTGCGACATGAAGTCGGGCGTCGCGGTACAGCTGCGGATCGCGGCCACGGTGCCGGCCCCCAACCGCGACCTCACCTTCATCTTCTACGACAACGAAGAGGTCGCCGCCGACCTGAACGGCCTCAAGCATGTGGCCGAGGCCCACCCGGAGTGGCTGGAGGGTGATTTCGCGGTCCTCCTGGAGCCCTCCGACGGGCAGGTCGAGGGCGGCTGCCAGGGGACCCTGCGGGTGCTCCTGAAGACCACGGGGGAGCGGGCGCACTCCGCGCGCAGCTGGATGGGCTCCAACGCCATCCACGCGGCCGCCCCGATCCTCGCCCGCCTCGCCTCCTACGAGCCGCGCTACCCGGTCATCGACGGCCTCGAATACCGCGAGGGCCTGAACGCCGTCGGCATCTCGGGCGGGGTGGCGGGCAATGTGATCCCTGACGAGTGCGTGGTGAGCGTCAACTTCCGTTACGCGCCCGACCGCAGCGAGGAGGAGGCGCTCGCGCACGTCCGCGAGGTCTTCGCCGACTGCGGCGTGGCCGAGTTCGTCGTCGACGACCACAGCGGGGCGGCGCTGCCCGGCCTCTCGCATCCGGCCGCGGCGGCGTTCATCGAGGCCGTCGGAGGCACCCCGCAGCCCAAGTACGGCTGGACGGACGTCTCCCGCTTCAGCGCGCTCGGCGTCCCCGCGGTCAACTACGGCCCCGGCAACCCGCACTTGGCGCACAAGCGTGACGAACGGGTCGAAACCGCCAAAATCCTGGCGGGCGAGGAGCGGCTGAAGGCCTGGCTGACGGCCTGACCCGCGGCCCGGCCCGCGGTCCGATCTGCCGTCCGATCCGAGGCGGACATGCCGGCGTCCCCCCTCCTTAACCCGTGGAGATCTACGCTGAGGTGGAACGATCGGCAAGCGGAGGGAGCGGATATGGCTACCGGCAACCCCGAGGGCAGCAAGCAGCCACCGGAGGAGCAGCAGCTGGGACCCGTGCTGCGCAGGCGGGGGCAGGTGCAGGCGAGCACGACGGACCAGCGGCTGCTGGACGCCGGCGGGCCGTCGGACTGGGTGCACACCGATCCCTGGCGCGTGCTGCGCATCCAGTCGGAGTTCATCGAGGGCTTCGGCACGCTGGCCGAACTCCCGGCCGCCATCAGCGTGTTCGGCTCGGCGCGTACGCCGGTGGGCTCGCCCGAGTACGAGGCGGGGGTCGCGCTCGGCCGGGGCCTGGTCGAGGCGGGCTTCGCGGTGATCACCGGCGGTGGTCCCGGGGCCATGGAGGCGGCCAACAAGGGCGCCTGCGAGGCGAAGGGCATCTCGGTCGGCCTCGGCATCGAGCTGCCCTTCGAGCAGGGGCTCAACGAGTACGTCGACATCGGTCTCAACTTCCGGTACTTCTTCGTCCGCAAGATGATGTTCGTGAAGTACGCGCAGGGGTTCGTGGTGCTGCCCGGCGGGCTCGGCACGCTCGACGAACTCTTCGAGGCGCTCACCCTCGTGCAGACCCAGAAGGTCACGCGCTTCCCGATCGTGCTCTTCGGTACGGAGTACTGGGGCGGGCTGGTCGACTGGCTCAAGAACACCCTGATCGCCCAGGGCAAGGCATCGGAGAAGGACCTGCTGCTGTTCCACCTGACGGATGACGTGGACGAGGCGGTGGCGTTGGTGTCGAAGGAGGCGGGGAGGTAGGGGGGCTTTTCCTCGCCCCCGCCGCCCCTACCCTTCCCGTCACCGTCACTGTGTCCTCAAACGCCGGACGGGCTGGTTTTCCAGCCCGTCCGGCGTTTGAGGACCGGGGGTTCGGGGGCTGGCCCCCGAGTCGTGGACGGGAACGGGTAGGGGCGGCGGGGGCGAGAACCCCTACGCCAGCCCCCGCCTGGCGACCGAAGGCGGACGGTGGCCCGCGATCGACGCCACCATGTCCAACACCTGCCGCGTCTCCGCAACCTCATGCACCCGATACACCTGAGCCCCCAGCCACGCCGACACGGCAGTGGTCGCGAGCGTCCCCACCACCCGCTCCTTGACCGGCCGGTCGAGCGTCTCGCCCACGAAGTCCTTGTTGGACAACGACACCAGCACGGGCCACCCGGTGGACACCATCTCCCCGAGCCGCCGGGTCGCCTCCAGCGAGTGCCGCGTGTTCTTCCCGAAGTCGTGCCCGGGATCGATCATCACGGACTCCCGGGGCACCCCGAGGGACACGGCCCGCTCGGCCAGCCCCACGGTCACGTCCAGGATGTCGGCCATGACGTCGTCGTACGCGACGCGATGCGGCCGCGTACGAGGCTGCGTACCGCCCGCGTGCGTGCACACGATCCCCACCCCGTACCGCCCGGCGACCTCGGCGAGCCGCGGATCGACCCCGCCCCAGGCGTCGTTCAGCAGGTCCGCGCCGGCCTCGCAGACGGCCTCGCCGACCTCGTGCCGCCAGGTGTCGACGCTGATGATCACGTCGGGGAAGCGGCGCCGCACCTCGGCGACGAATCCGACGGTCCGCCGCGCTTCCTCCTCGGCGGTCACCTCCTCGCCCGGTCCGGCCTTGACCCCGCCGATGTCGATGATGGCGGCTCCCTCGGACACCGCCTGCTCCACGCGGGCGAGCGCCGGCTCGTCGCGGAAGGTGGCTCCCTGGTCGTAGAAGGAGTCCGGGGTCCGGTTCACGATCGCCATGATCACCGGCTCGTGCGCGTCGAACTCGCGCCTGCCCAGCCTGAGCATCCCCTGTGACCTCTCCCAGTAGTTGTCGCCGTCGGGCCGCCTGCGACCCTAACGGTCAGAGTCGCATGGCACGATCGGTGCCTGACACTTAACGTGCCGACGCGCCCCGCGTCGGCATCAGAGCGTGGGGACCTCAGAGATGTTCATGTTCCTGTTCCTGGTCGTCGCCCTCGTCGTCGTGGTCGGCGCGGTGACCCTCTCCGTCGTCGGGGGCGGTGACAGCGGCGCCCTCCCCGACGCGCTGCCGGAGCGTCTGCGGGACCCGCTTCCCGTGGACCGCCCCGTGCACCGCGGCGACGTGGACGCACTGCGCTTCCCGCTGACCCTGCGCGGCTACCGCATGGCGGACGTGGACGACGCCCTGGGCCGCCTCGGCGCCGAACTGGCCGAGCGGGACGCCCGTATCGCCGACCTGGAGGCCGCGCTGTCCGGCGCCCGCTCGGCCACGGCCCCGTCCGCGACCGCCGCCCCGGCCACCTCCCTCCAGACCACCTCCCTGGAGAAGCCCGCGGAGGAGGACCGCCGGTGAGCGACGCCCTGAAGGGCGCCGACGGGGCCCTGCGCTGCCCCTGGGCGCTGTCCGCCGACGACTACGTGGCGTACCACGACGAGGAGTGGGGGCGTCCGGTCCACGGCGACGACGCGCTGTACGAGCGGCTGTGCCTGGAAGCCTTCCAGTCGGGGCTGTCCTGGATCACGATCCTGCGTCGCCGCGAGGGCTTCCGGGCCGCCTTCGCGGCGTTCAGGATCGCCGAGGTGGCGACGTTCACGGACGCCGACAAGGAGCGCCTCCTCGCCGACACGGGGATCATCCGCAACCGCGCCAAGATCGAGGCGACGGTCGCCAACGCGCGCGTGCTGGCCGACTGGGAGCTGGGTGAACTGGACGAGCTGATCTGGTCCTTCGCCCCGGACCCGGCCACGCGCCCGGCCCCGAAGTCGCTGTCCGAGGTCCCGGCGGTGACCGACGAGTCGACCGCCCTCTCCAAGGCCCTCAAAAAACGGGGCATCCGCTTCGTGGGCCCCACCACGGCCTACGCCCTGATGCAGGCCTGCGGCCTGGTGAACGACCACTTGACGGACTGCGCGTCCCGGAAAGGCGCCCCGAAGGGGGCCTTTTAGGGGCGCGGGGAACTGCGCGCCCAGCCCCCACCGGACCGGCACCGTCGAACCGAACCGAACCGAACCAATCTGGTCCCCTTTTGGCTACCGCCCCAAATACTTCGGCTTCTCCTTGTTGACGAACGCCTGCACAGCGATCAGGTGATCCTCCGATTCCCCCGCCCGCGCCTGCAGCTCGTCCTCCTTCTCCAGGGTCTCGTCCAACGAGTGCGTGACCCCGAAGGCGAGGGACTCCTTGATCGCGGCGTACGCGAGGGTCGGCCCCTCGGCCAGCGCGCGGGCGACCTTCACGGCCTCGGCTGCCAGCTCCGCGGACGGCACGATCCGATTCGCGATCCCCAGCTCGTACGCCTCCTGCGCCGTGATGCTGCGCGGGAAGAGGAGCAGGTCGGCCGCGCGGGAGGGTCCGACGACCCGGGGCAGCGTCCAGGAGATCCCGGAGTCGGCGGTGAGCGCGACCCCGGCGAACGACGTGTTGAAGGCGGCCGTGTCGGCGACGATGCGGTAGTCCGCGGCGAGCGCGAAGCCGAGACCCGCACCGGCCGCGACGCCGTTGACGGCAGCCACCACTGGCTTCGCCGCGCCCGTCAGGGCCCGCACGATCGGGTTGTAATGCTCCTGGACCGTGCTCATGACGCCCTCGCCCGCGCCCGACTCGCGCGCCGCCAGCAGTCCGCCGACATGCTCCTTGAGGTCCTGACCCACACAGAACGCCCGGTTGCCGGCGGCGGTGAGGAGCACGGCCCGTACGGACTCGTCCGCCGCGGCCGTCCGCGCCGCCTCCCGGAAGGCGACCTTGGTCTCGGTGTTCATCGCGTTCATCGCCTCGGGGCGGTTCAGCGTGATCGTCGCGAGTCCGTCGCTCACCTCGTAGAGCACGGTGTCGGCCATGATGGTCCCCTCAGGTGTCGCGGATTCGTCGTACCCGTCGGTACGCACTGCTTCCGAGGACAGCATGGCGGAGATCATGGTGGGCGGCGGGGTTCGTACATGTGACCTGCGTCAAAGAATTCCGGTGTCCGAAAGTCCATGCAGTGGCGCAGTATCGCAGTCACACCGCCGAAATGGGTGGTTTTGATCGAGCGCGTTGCGCAAGCGATGCCGACTGATGTTGGTCATCGGGTCCTGAGATGCGGGATAATGGCTTGGAAGCAATGTGTTCGATGCCGGTGACGCGTGTCCGACGAGAGGACGCGTGCCCTTCAATGGGGCCGTCGGCGACGATGAGCTGGTTTCAGGAAGGGGAACGAGCATGGCGGCCATGAAGCCGCGGACGGGCGATGGCCCGCTCGAGGTGACAAAGGAGGGGCGGGGCATCGTCATGCGCGTTCCGCTCGAAGGCGGCGGACGGCTCGTCGTAGAGCTGACCCCCGACGAGGCTGACGCGCTCGGCGACGCCCTCAAGAAGGTCGTCGGCTGACGCGGAACGCGACCATACCCTTCCACTGCCCCGGCATCAACGCGATGCCGGGGCAGTGGTGTTTCCGGGGATTCCCGCGGTTCCGGCAGGCTCCGGGGACTTCAGCGCGTGCGGGCCGGGTGTACGGGGCGGCTGGTACGGGACAGGTGTGTGGGGGCGGCCGTACGGGACGGGTGTGCGGGCGGGGGCCGGGATCAGCGCTTGACCGCGCACAGCAGGCCGTCGCCCACCGGCAGCAGCGAGGGGACCAGCTCCTGGCTCTCGCGGATCGCGCGGAGCAGTTCGCGCAGCCGCAGCACCTCCGTGGGCTGCGGACCCGACTCCACCGTGCGCCCGTTCGCGAACACGCCCTCGAAGACGACGAGGCCGCCCACCCGCAGCAGGCGCAACGATTCAGCGAGGTAGTCGAGGCACTCCAGCCGGTCGCCGTCGCAGAACACGAGGTCATAGCCCGCGTCCGCGAGCCGGGGCAGGACGTCGAGTGCGCGGCCCGGGATGAAGCGGGCCCGGTTGCTGGCGAAGCCCGACGCGCGGAAGGCCTGGCGGGCGAACTGCTGGTGCTCCGGCTCGGGATCCACCGTCGTCAGTACGCCGTCCGGCCGCATCCCGTGCAGCAGATGAATACCGGAGACTCCGGTTCCGGTGCCGATCTCCGCGACCGCCTTGGCGTCCACGGTGGCGGCGAGCAGTCGCAGCGCGGCGCCCGTGCCGGGCGACACCGAGCGCAGGCCTGCCTCCCGGGCCCGGTCCCGGGCCCAGTGCAGTGCCTCGTCCTCGGCGACAAAGGCGTCGGCGAACGCCCAGCTCGTCAGCCGGTTGCCGGTAATGGCCCTCTCCTGTCCCCGTGGTTGCCTGGGCGTGACTGTATCCGTTGCCGCCGGGAACCCGCAGATGGGACCAGGCGTTTAGAGAGGGTGGGCGACAAGGGTCGGGAACTGCACGGGGGGTGGCGGATGGAGCGGGACGGCCGGCAAGTGCTCGCGCAGCCATATGAGCGCGTATCAATTTCTCGTAAAACCGCTTATCCGGAGCTAACGGGCGAGGTGGCTATGGTAGGGGCTCCACTGGACACCACCAGAGCCGACAGGGGAGGTGCGGCTGAACCTGTGGATCGAGGAGGGGTGCTCCGGCGCCTGCTCAGATCGTCGGGGGAGCCGAAATCCGTGAACAACACTGCTGACCGATCCCGCATCGCTGACTCCGCTCAGACCGCGACCTTCACGTCCGACGCGGACTCGCAGGCGTGGACTCCCCCCACGTGGGAGGAGATCGTCAGCACGCACAGCGGCCGGGTGTACCGGCTCGCCTACCGCCTGACGGGCAACCAGCACGACGCCGAGGACCTGACGCAGGAAGTCTTCGTCCGGGTCTTCCGCTCCTTGTCGACCTACACGCCCGGCACCTTCGAGGGCTGGCTCCACCGCATCACCACCAACCTCTTCCTGGACATGGTCCGCCGCAAGCAGCGCATCCGTTTCGACGCCCTCGGCGACGACGCGGCCGAGCGCCTGCCCAGCCGCGAGCCCTCCCCGCAGCAGGTCTTCAACGACACGCACTTCGACGCGGACGTCCAGCAGGCCCTCGACACCCTGGCGCCGGAGTTCCGCGCCGCGGTCGTCCTGTGCGACATCGAGGGACTCTCGTACGAGGAGATCGCCGCGACCCTGGGCGTCAAGCTCGGTACGGTCCGCAGCCGGATCCACCGCGGTCGCTCCCAGCTCCGCAAGGCGCTCGCCCACCGTTCTCCCGAGGCCCGTGCCGAGCGCCGCGGTTTCGCGGTCACCGGTGTGCCCGCTCTGGGAGGAGGGGGCACGAGCGCGTGAGTGGATCACGGCTGAATCCTGCCGACGGACCCCTTGCCGAGGAGCACCTCGGCGACCGACTTTCCGCCCTGGTGGACGGTGAGCTCGGCCATGAGGCGCGCGAGCGCGTCCTGGCCCACCTCGCCACCTGCGCGAAGTGCAAGTCGGAGGCCGACGAGCAGCGACGACTGAAGAACGTGTTCGCGGAGGTCGCCCCGCCGCCCCCGTCCGAGAGCTTCCTGGCCAGACTGCAGGGGCTCCCCGGAGGTGACCCGGACGGCGACAGCCCGCGACTGGGCCGGGGAGCGCTCGGAGCGTCCGGAGTCTTCGACATGACGCCGGACTCCTTCGGTTACCTGCCCTCCGGCCCCCATGCGACCGCGCTCCCCTCGGAACAGCGCGGATTCCGCATCCATGACATCGGCCGGCGCGAGGCCGAGCGCTCCGCCTCCCGTGGACTGCGCTTCGCCGCCGCCGCGGCCGGTGCCGTCTCGCTCGCCGCGATCGCGCTCGGCGGGGTCTCGACCGGCGTCCCGACCGACACCGCGGACGCGCGCGGCGGTTCGGGCAACGGAAGCAACGTGACCCCGATGCGCACGACGAGCACGACCGGTGCCACGGGCTCCGAGTCGCAGCGCCGCCGGTCCCTCGCACCGCTGCTCGCCCAGGGCCAGCGTTCCTTCGGCAACGAAGGGGGCGCGCAGACCGAACTGTCCGCGCCGCTGCTGCCCGGTGTCCCGGCGCCCGCGCCCGGACTGCCCTCGAAGGGCGAGCCGAACAAGGCCTCGGGCCCGGCGCACGCGCTGACCACCCCCGTGGTGGCCGGTGCCGCCGCGATGTCCCCGCTGATACGTCCGTTCGCGCCGGCCCCACGGGTCACGCTGACCACGTGGTCGTCGGGACCGGAGTTCGAGGCGTCCGTCCTGTCGGCCGTGCCGACGTTCGACCCGTCCGCCTCACCCGCGCCTTCCTCCTCGGGCTGAACCGGCCCTCTGCGCGGCGGCCCGCGAACCTGGTTGAATCCAGGGATGGGCCGCGCCCGCCGCTGTGATCCGGGCGCGGAGGTCGAGACGACGCGGCGAGCGCCGACATGCCGTGCCGCGGGTCAGGTGTGGGGAGAGCATGGACGAGGGGAAGCCCACGAAGCCGAAGTGGTGGAGCCGGCCACGGACCCATGGGCCGGACTCCGCTCCGGCGGACCCGGTTTCCACGGGGGACGGCGCGAGCGGGGTGCACGGGGGAGACATGGACGGCGACTTCGAGCTGGAGAAGCCCGCGGGTACGGGTGAGGGTACGGGCACGGGGGCGACCGCTGTCGGAGGCACCGGCGCGGCCACAGGCACCGGCGCGGGCCCCATCGCCGCGCGGACCGCGGGCGAGGTGGGTGACGGCGTCGGTACGCCCGTCCCCGGTGAGCGGCCGAGGCCCCTGCACGACCCGGACCGCTACAGCACACCGCCGTACGGCGGACCGGGCCCCTGGGCGCCCGCGCCGCCGGTGCAGCACCCCGGGACGACCCCCGCGCACGGCACGACGGTGGAGGCGGTGGCTCCGCCCCAGGACGCTGCGCCCCAGGACCCCCCGGGCGAGGCCGGCTCCGGGGCGCCCACCCCGCACACGTCCGCCCCGTACAGGCCTGCCCCGCACCTGCCCGCGCCGCGGCCGCCCTTCCCCGAGACCTCCTTCCCCGAGGCCCCCTTCCCGGAGGCACCCGCCTCGGGGACTCCCGCCCCGCAGCCGCAGGGTCTCCTCGGTCCGGAGCCGCCCGTCGGGCACCGGACGGCCGGGGCCTCCCATGCCGCCGCCGAGAACGGCGCCCCCGCCCTGGACGCCCCCAGCCCCCACACCCCCTGGCAGAACTACGACCCCTGGGCCGCCGCGCCCCTCCAGCACCACGGGGCCGCCGCCGAGGCGCCGGGCGTCCGCCGCAGGAGGACCGGGCGTGCGCTGGTCCTCGGCGCCGTCCTGCTCGCCCTGGTCTCCGGAGGCGTGGGCGGGGCCGTGGGCGCCTATCTGGAGCGGACCGGGGGGATCGACGACGTCGAGCTCCCGCAGGCCGGAGTGGAGTCCAAGGGGCGGGCGCCGGACAGCGTGGCCGGTATCGCGGCCAGCGCGCTGCCCAGTGTGGTGACCCTGCATGTGAGCGGTTCGGAGGCGCAGGGCACCGGCACGGGGTTCGTCCTCGACCGGCGCGGCCACATCCTCACCAACAACCACGTGGTGGAACCGGCCGACGGCGGCGGCGGGATCACCGTGACGTTCAGCGGCGGCGAGACCGCCAAGGCCGAGGTCGTGGGCCACGACAGCGGCTACGACCTCGCCGTGGTCAAGGTCGCCCATGTCAGCGGCCTCAAGCCCCTCTCGCTCGGCAACTCCGACAACGTCCAGGTCGGTGATCCGGTGGTGGCCATCGGAGCGCCCTTCGACCTGGAGAACACCGTCACCGCGGGCATCATCAGCGCCAAGGAGCGCCCCATCACGGCGGGCGGCGAGGAGGGCGACGGCAGCGACATCTCGTACGTGGACGCGCTGCAGACGGACGCCCCGATAAACCCCGGCAACTCCGGCGGTCCCCTGGTCGACTCCAAGGCCCGTGTCATCGGCATCAACAGCGCCATCCGCTCCGCCGACAGCGGCTCCGACCTGGAGGGCGGCCAGTCCGGTTCGATCGGCCTCGGTTTCGCCATACCCATCAACCAGGGCAGGCGCGTCGCCGAGGAGCTGATCAACACCGGCAGGGCGACCCATCCGGTGATCGGCGTGACGCTCGACATGGAGTACTCCGGCGACGGCGCCCGCGTCGGCGTCAAGGGCAACGACGGCGGCTCGGCGGTCACCCGGGGCGGCCCCGGCGCCCGGGCCGGCATCAAGGCCGGTGACGTCATCACCGAGGTGGACGGACAGCGGGTGCACTCCGGCGAGGAGCTCATCGTCAAGACGCGGTCCCACCGGCCCGGCGACCGGCTGGAGCTGACGCTGGAGCGGGACGGCAAGGAGCGGAAGGTCACCCTCGTCCTCGGCTCGGCCGACGGGGACTGACAGGAAGTTCACAGAAATCCGTCCACCCCCTTGTCCCCCAAGGCAAACAACCGGGAAAACCCGCCGTGTACACGCGGTCCGGCGGCCCGGGGCAGTACCGGTCGGACAGGATCGCCGGGTACCGTGGACCGGGCCCGGACCACGGACGAACTGCCGAGCGCCGAGGACATCGCAAGGAGACGCAAGGTGTTCAATGACATAGGACCGCTTGAGCTGGTCACGATCGTTGTCCTTGCCGTGCTCGTCTTCGGTCCGGAGAAGCTCCCGAAGATGATCCAGGACGTCACACGGACCATTCGCAAGATCCGTGAGTTCTCGGAGAGCGCCAAGGCGGACATCCGCGAGGAGCTGGGTCCGGAGTTCAAGGACTTCGAGTTCGAGGACCTCAACCCCAAGACGTTCATCCGCAAGCAGCTGGACAACGACGAGCTGGGGCTCAAGGAGATCCGTAACGGCTTCGACCTGAAGAAGGAGATGGCCGAGGTCACGGACGCCGTGCACGGCCGCGAGTCCGAGTCGACGTCCTCGTCCTCCTCGTCCTCGTCTGCGGGCTCCACCGGCGGCACGGTGGACATGACGAAGAAGCGCGAGAAGCTGGCGCCGCAAGAGCGCCCTCCGTTCGACGCGGACGCGACCTGAGGCGGACCGAGGCGACCTGACGCGTCCTCACCCCGGGCGGCGCGCCCGCCGTCCCGGACGCGCTTCACTTTCAGTCGAACGCCGTCCCTCTCCCCGTGCCCCGCTTGGGGTTCCATCCGTTCGGGATGCGCCGGATCAGGTGCGTATGTGAGCCATGTGCCGACCGGTTTTCCGGCCTTCGGCGGAGCTGTGGCTATCCTGCCTAGTTGTTGTGCGGACCGGACGGACGCCCGAAGGGGGGCGGGCCACCCGGTCCGCCGAGAGCGAGGAGGCGTCCGGGCAGATGGAGACGACAAGTCGGGTAGGCGCGCAGGCGCCGGCTGCGGAGGGTGGACAACAGCTCCCCTCCGCCCGGCGCACGGTCGACGGCTACCTGCTGGCGCCCTTCCCGTGGTACGGCCTCGACGAGGCCTTCACGGGGCCGCGCTGGCTGATGCAGGTCGGCGCCGCGGCCGACGGAGCCATCGAACACGGCTCGATCGGGCACGGCGACGAGCCGTCGGTGCGCAGTGAGTCCACCGAGGACAAGGAGCGATTCGCGGTCGTGGTGACCGTCGCGGGCAACCCCGTGCGGCGCAGTGCCGACGGTACGGGGCTGCTGGAGGCCACTTCGGTGTCCTCCGCGGCCTGGCTCGCCGGAGTGGGGCTGCTGTCCTTCACCTGGCCCGGCCAGATGGACCACACCCTGCGCGACGACTGGCTGGACCAGCAGACCGAGACGGCGTGGGTCCTCGCGGACGATCTGAACGGGTCCGACTGGTCGACGCTGTCCCTTCCCGTGGACGGGGTGCCGACGCCGTTCCACTACAGAGAATCCGAGTTCGGCTGGGTCCTCGCGGGGTCCACGCAGGAAGGGGTTCATGTGGGGGCGTACGGGCGGGGGATGAGCGCGTACGGGGTGGCTTTCGCGATGATCAAGGACATCGGCACGTACGCCTAGGCGGCGGGCTGCGTCGTTGTCCGGGTGCGGGCCCGATAGGGGCGCGGGGAACGGCGCGGCCAGCCGCCACCGGGCCGCAGCCGATAGTCGGCCTGCGGAGCCCTCAGGGGCGTGGGGAACCGCGCGGCCCGCCGCGACGTGCCCGCAGTCGCCGAGGCGCAGCCCCCGCCACGCCCCCGTGAAGCTCTAGAACTTGTTCCGCGGGGTGATGCCCAAGGACATGCCCGACAAGCCCCGCTGGCGGCCACCGAGCTTGCCGGCGATCGCGCGCAGCGCCGCGCCCGCCGGGGAGTCGGGGTCCGTCAGGACGACCGGCCGGCCGTCGTCCCCGCCCTCGCGCAGCCGCACGTCGATGGGGATCGAGCCGAGCACCGGCACGGTCGCCCCGGTCGTGCGGGTCAGCCCGTCGGCCACCGACTGCCCACCCCCCGTACCGAAGATGTCGACCATCTCGTCGCAGTGGGGGCACGGCATGCCCGCCATGTTCTCGACCACACCGACGATCTTCTGGTGGGTCTGCACGGCGATCGACCCGGCCCGCTCGGCGACCTCCGCCGCCGCCTGCTGAGGGGTCGTCACGACCAGGATCTCCGCGTTCGGGACGAGCTGCGCGACCGAGATCGCGATGTCGCCCGTACCCGGCGGCAGGTCCAGGAGCAGGACGTCCAGGTCGCCCCAGTACACGTCCGCGAGGAACTGCTGCAGCGCGCGGTGGAGCATCGGACCGCGCCACACGACCGGCGCGTTGCCGGGGGTGAACATGCCGATCGAGATGACCTTCACACCGTTCGCCGACGGCGGCATGATCATGTTCTCGACCTGGGTCGGACGGCCCTCGGCACCGAGCATGCGCGGCACGGAGTGACCGTAGATGTCGGCGTCGACGACGCCCACCTTCAGCCCGTCCGCGGCCATCGCCGCCGCGAGGTTGACCGTCACGGACGACTTGCCGACGCCGCCCTTGCCGGAGGCGACCGCGTACACGCGCGTGAGGGAGCCCGGTTTGGCGAAGGGCACCTCGCGCTCGGCCTGGCCGCCGCGCAGCGCGGACGCCAGGTCCTTGCGCTGCTCGTCGCTCATCACGTCCAGCGTGACGTCGACGCGCGTGACGCCCTCGACGCGCGCGACCGCCTCGGTCACGTTCTTCGTGATGGTGTCGCGCATGGGGCACCCGGAGACGGTCAGGTACACCGCGACCGCGACCGAACCGTCCGCGCCGATCTCCACCGATTTGACCATCCCCAGCTCGGTGATGGGTCGCTGGATCTCGGGGTCGTTCACCGTCGACAGTGCTTCACGCACCGCGTCTTCCGTAGCCATGGGTCGATGGTACGGCGCCCGGCCCGGGGGCCGGAAAGCCCCGTCACCGGTCGTCTACGTCACGTCCCCGAGGGTGATCCGCCGGGAATACGCCACGCCGGTCGCCGGGGCGGTCGAAGGGGCGGTCCGCCGGCCCGCCCCCGTCGCCGTCGCGGCGCCGTTCCTCCAGCTCCTTGACCAGGTCCTCCAGCTCGGAGCGGATCCAGTCGCGGGTGGCGACCTCGCCGAGGCCCACGCGCAGCGCGGCGATCTCCCGGGTCAGGTACTCGGTGTCCGCGATCGACCGCTCGTTCTGCTTGCGGTCCTGTTCGAGGTTGACCTTGTCGCGGTCGTCCTGCCGGTTCTGCGCGAGGAGGATCAGCGGGGCGGCGTACGAGGCCTGGAGCGAGAGCATCAGGGTGAGGAAGATGAACGGGTAGTTGTCGAAGCGCAGATCACGCGGCGCGGACACGTTCCACACCACCCACAGGATGATGACGAACGTCATCCAGACGATGAACCGGCCCGTGCCCAGGAACCGCGCGATCCGCTCCGAGAGCCGTCCGAAGGCCTCCGGGTCGTACTCGGGCAGGAGTCTGCGCCGCGGCGGCTGCGGCTGGTCGAGCCGCAGGCGGGACCGCGCGGGGGCGCCCGCCCCGCCCGCGGCCCGCTCCCGGGTCTCGCGCTCAGGAGCCATCAGCGGCCTCCTGGGCACCCGTGCGTCCGCCGGCGGCAGCCGAGGTGGCGGTCGCGTCGGCTGTCGCGGAGGCGGAGGCGGTCGCGGGTGCGGCCGGCCCGGTGCCGGACCCCATCGCCTCCTCGTCCGAGTGGAACTCCCTCTCCCGCCAGTCCTCGGGCAGCATGTGGTCGAGGACGTCGTCCACGGTGACCGCGCCGAGCAGCGAACCGCTCTCGTCGACGACGGGCGCCGCGACCATGTCGTACGTGGCGAAGAAGCCGGCCACGACGGGCAGCACGGCCTCGGGGTCCAGCGGCCGCAGGTCGTCGTCGATGATCGAGCCCACCAGCGTGTACGGCGGATCGCGCAGGAGCCGCTGGAAGTGGACCGTGCCGAGGTACTTGCCGGTGGGGGTCTCGTCCGGCGGGCGGCACACGTACACCTGGGCGGCCAGCGCGGGGGAGAGGTCGGCGTTGCGCACCCGGGCGAGGGCGTCCGCGACGGTCGCGTCGGGCCGCAGCACGATCGGCTCGGTCGTCATCAGACCGCCTGCGGTGCGTTCCTCGTACGCCATCAGCCGCCGTACGTCCGCCGCGTCGTCCGGGCGCATGAGCGCGAGCAGCCGCTCCTTGTCGTCCTCCGGCAGCTCGCCGAGCAGGTCGGCCGCGTCGTCGGGGTCCATGGCCTCCAGGACGTCCGCGGCGCGCTCCTCCTTGAGCTTGCCGAGGATCTCGATCTGGTCGTCCTCCGGCAGCTCCTCCAGGACGTCGGCGAGCCGGTCGTCGTCCAGGGCCGCCGCGACCTCGGCGCGCCGCTTCGCGGACAGATGGTGCAGGACGTTCGCGAGGTCGGCGGGGCGCAGCTGCTCGAAGGTGGCGAGCAGGTTCTCGGCGCCCTGTCCGTGCTCCTCCAGCGAGAACCCGGTGACGGCCGACCATTCGACGGTCAGGGTCTCGCCCCTGGCCCGCCGGAACGCGCCGCCGGTCCGCCCCTTCCGTACGAAGACCCGGTCGATCTCCCAGTCGCGGCGCGCGGGCAGCTGCTGGATGGCGATGTCCAGGACGGTGACCGTCTCGGGCTCCTCGCCGCTCTCCACGAGGGTGACGCGCCGGTCGAGGAGCTCGCCGAGGACGAGCCGCTCGGTGGGGCGCTGCTCGAACCGGCGGACGTTCAGTACGCCGGTGGTGATGACCTGGCCCGACTCGATGCCCGTCACCCGGGTCATGGGCAGGAAGATACGGCGCCGGGTGGACAGTTCGACGACGAGGCCGAGCAGCCGCGGGGGCCGCCGTCCCACGCGCAGCATGGCGACGAGGTCGCGCACACGTCCCACCTGGTCGCCGTTGGGGTCGAAGACGGCGATGCCGGAGAGGTGCGAGACGAAGATCCTGGGGGCGCCTGCCGCCATCCGGGCGCCTCCTTCTTCGTACGGGCTTCGGTGCACGGACTCTGGTGTACGCGCTTGGCTTCGGGTGTTATTGAGTGTCATGTCCGCTCGGGTGGGCTTCAGGCTAGCCCGTCCCGGTCGGATACGCCCTGGTGAGCGGTGCGGACGGACTGACTCCGAGTGGCGTAGCGGGCCCCGGTACGCTGCGGTACGCCGTTGAGGACAACCGCACGAGAGGCAGCGCCACCTGTGACTGCGATTCCCCGTGGACGAACCCGTAAGGCCGCGTTGGCGAGGGCCGTGTGCGCGCTCGTCGTGGCGGGGGCAGGGGTGACGGGGTGCGGCGGTGAGGACCCGGACGCGGGGACGAACGGGGTCGGGAAACTTCCCCCCGCGAAGATCCAGAGCAGAACGCAGTCGGCCGCGGCGGCGGCCGGAACGGTACGGCTGTCCGGGGCCGTCGTCAGCGACAAGCGCACCTACAAGCTGGACATGCAGCTCAAGAAGGACGGCGGTACGGGGTCGGTCACCTCCGACGGTGTGACGTTCCGCCTGCTGCGGGTGGACGAGCACCTGTTCATCAAGGCCGACGCGGACTTCTGGAACCACCAGGACGGCAAGAGCGACGACAGTACGTCGGACACGGCCGCGGCGGGGAAGCTTGAGGGCATGTACGTGAAGGTCCCGAAGGGGGATCCCGCGTATCAGCAGCTCAGTGTCTTCACCGAGAAGGACGTGCTGCTGGACGGGCTCCTGTCGCTGCCGGGTGAGCTGGCGACGGACGGGCACCACGAACTGAACGGCGTCCGTACGATCCGGCTCACCAGTGACGAGGGTTCCGGGGGCCGGATCGACGTCTCCCTGGAGGGGAAGCCGTATCCGCTGTTGCTGGTGCGGGCCGGGGGTGCGGGGACGATCCGGCTGACGGACTGGGGCCGCGACTTCACGCTGAAGGCCCCGGCCGCGGCGGACACTGTCGACTACGGCCAACAACTCCCGTCGTCCTGACCCCGGGTGTGTCCCCGAGCCCCCTCAAAGACAAAAGGATTGCGCAGTTCCCCGCGCCCCTAAAGACAAAAGCCTGCGCAGTTCCCCGCGCCCCTAATAGCGATGGTGGCCGCACGGCTGAAGCCTGAAAGACCGGGGCGCAGCCCCGTCTTTCAGGGGCGCGGGGAACGGCGCGAGCAACCCCCACCGGGCCGCACCCGATGGTCGGCCTGCGGAGGCTTCAGGGGCGCGGGGAACGGCGCGAGCAACCCCCACCGGGCCGCACCCGATGGTCGGCCTGCGGAGGCTTCAGGGGCGCGGGGAACGGCGCGGGCGACCCCCGCCGGGCCGCAGCCCGTAGTCGGCCCGCGGAGCGCTCAGGGGCGTCGGCGGCGGCGGAAGAGCAGGCGGGGCAGACCCGCCGGGACCGGCAGCCGCGTGGTCGCCGACGTAGGCACCGGCACCGCCGCCAACGACCCCGAAGGCAAAGACGCAGTAGAACCCGTCGGCGCCAGCCGGACGACCCGGCACTCGCGAGCCCACCGCTCCGTCATCGCCTCCCCGTCGGGCGCGTTCAACCGCTTCCCCTTCAGCTCGCCGACGGCCACCCCCCACTCCTCGGACCCGGAGGCCAGCTCCGCCACGGACGCCGTCCAGGACACCAGCCGCCCGCCCTTGTCCTTGCTGCGGACGGTCACGACCGCCTCCCGCCCGTCCACGAGCCCCGGCAGCGGCTGCTCACCGGGCCCGTCCCCGACCAGGTACACGGCCCCGTCGTGCCACACGTGCCACAACGCACGAGTCGGCGCACCCCGGCCCGGACCCTGATCCTGGGGGTCCAGCGACGGGACACCGCTCCCGCGCACCCAGATGAGCCCGGACTTCTTCGTGGCCTCCTCGACGAGGGCCTGTTCGGCAAGAGCCTGATCCGTCATGAGGGTCACCCTAGCGCCGCCCCGAACGGCCCCCGGGGCGAGCGCTCAGAGCCAGCCGTTGCGCTTCAGCGTCCGGTGGATGCCCAGGCAGAGCACCACCGTGATGCCCATGATCGAGGGGTACCCGTACCGCCAGTGCAGCTCCGGCATGTGCTCGAAGTTCATGCCGTACACGCCGCACACCATCGTCGGCACGGCGATGATCGCCGCCCAGGACGTGATCTTGCGCATGTCCTCGTTCTGCGCGACGGACGCCTGCGCGAGGTTGGCCTGCAGGATCGAGTTGAGCAGTTCGTCGAAGGCGACGACCTGCTCGTGCACCCGCGCCAGGTGGTCGGCGACATCGCGGAAGTACTTCTGGATGTCGGGGTCGACCAGCCGCATCGGCCGCTCGCTCAGCAACTGCATGGGCCGCAGCAGCGGCGACACCGCGCGCTTGAACTCCAGTACCTCACGCTTGAGCTGGTAGATCCGCGCCGAGTCGACACCGCGCGACACCCCGCCCCGGCGGCCGGGCGAGAACACCTCGGTCTCGACGTCGTCGATGTCGTCCTGCATGGCGTCCGCGACCGCGATGTAACCGTCGACGACGTGGTCGGCGATGGAGTGCAGCACGGCGGAGGGACCTTTGGCGAGCAGCTCGGGGTCGTCCTGCAGCCGGTGCCGCAGCGCCCGCAGCGAGCCCTGCCCGCCGTGCCGCACGGTGATGAAGAAGTCCCGCCCGGTGAAGCACATCACCTCGCCGGTCTCCACGACCTCGCTGGTGGCGGTGAGTTCGTCGTGCTCGACGTAGTGGATGGTCTTGAAGACGGCGAACAGCGTGTCGTCGTACCGCTCCAGCTTGGGCCGCTGGTGGGCGTGGACGGCGTCCTCGACGGCGAGCGGGTGCAGCCCGAACTCAGCGGCCACGCCGGCGAATTCGTCCTCGGTGGGCTCGTGCAGGCCGATCCACGCGAATCCGCCGTCGCGCCGCACCTGACGGATCGCGGTACGCGGCGTGAGGCTGTCGTCGGACGGGAGGCGGACGCCGTCGCGGTAGACCGCGCAGTCCACGACGGCCGAACTCTCCGCGGCCGACCGGGTGGTGTCGTACGCGCCGCCGTCCTTGCGGAGCGAGGGGCGGACCGCGGCACGCAGGTTGTGGATCATCGACATGGTGGCTCCTTCGCGAACGAAGGCCGCCGACGACGGTTGGAACTGCCCGGAATGGGGACGTCCAGACTGCGGATGTTTGGCACGTCCACAAAGCGGGGAGCACCGCACCGTCACGGTGGCGACTTCGCTACTGATACAGATCAGAAAAATTCAGACAGATCAGGGAAAACGAAGTGCTCTTCCGTTGTGTACCGGACCGGCCATGACACGAGCGCGGGAAACGACGCGAACGCGAGGGGTGGCAGTCGGCAGAGCGTGAGCTCGGGAAGCTGAGAGGAACTCAGCAGCCGGAAGAGCGGGTGGTACTGCCTGGTCGACTTCGATCCATGGAGCCCCACCTCCTCCGGCCGGTCCCCCGTAGGGGAGGTCCATCCCCCGTAGGGGAGTCTCATGCGTCGAGACGTGGGCCGGGACTTGAGAGCGACGCTTCTGCGTGCTGCCCCGGCCAGCGGCCAAGACTAGCAGCCGGCTGAAGTGTCAAGCCCTCGCTTTGCCCGCTGCTGACGAGTTCTATGCTCGGCGCATGGTTGATGTTCTTGCTCTGGTGGAAGCCCGTTTGCGTACCGCCCTGGGCGAACCGGACGCGCGCGCCGCGGTGACGTTCCTGGGCACGGACCGCGTCGAGGTGCTCCGTTTCACGGACCTGGACACCTCCGGTACGACCCCCGCCGGGATCGTCCGGTACGCCACGCTCGGCATGTCGGCCCAGCCGATGGCGGACCCCACGGCGGCCGTCGCCGACCCGGTCGCGGGCCCGCGCGCCGAGCTGGTCCTGTCGGTACGGGCCGGTGCCGCCGACACCGACAAGGTGCTCCGCCCGCTCGCCGTACTGGCCGCGTCCCCGCAGGTCGAGGGCCTGGTCGTGGCCCCGGGCGCCTCGCTCGACGTGGGCGATCCGCTGTGGCCGGGCGCCCCCTTCACCTCCGTCCTGGTCGCCGAGCCGGGCGGCCTGGTCGAGGATCTCGAACTCGACGCACCCCTGGATCCCGTACGTTTCCTGCCGCTGTTGCCCATGACACCGAACGAGGCCGCGTGGAAGCGGGTGCACGGCGCGGCGGCGCTCCAGGAGCGCTGGCTGGCAAGCGGAACGGACCTGCGCGATCCCGCACGCAAGTCCGTTTCCCTGGACTGACGCTCAACAGCCGACCCGGGTCGGCCAGTTGGCTATCTCACACTCCGTGGAGCCCTCCGGGAGGTCCGGCGGAGGGCGGCCGGGGATCAGTTCGCGAAGACGGTGACCCCGTCCTCCACCGCGTGCCGCTCCTCCAGCTCCTCGGCCTCGTGCGTCAGGGCGTCCCGGCGTACGAGGACCACGAGCGCGCCCAGCGCCGCCGTGACCGCCGCGACCACGAACGGGATGTGGATGTCGGTCCACTCCTCGATCCTCGGCGCGAAGAACGGCGCCGCCGCGGCGGCGAACCAGCGGACGAAGTTGTAGCCGGCGCTCGCCACCGGGCGCGGCGCGTCCGACACGCCGAGGGCCAGCTCCGTGTAGACGGTGTTGTTCACGCCGATGAAGGCACCGGAGAGGATCGTGCAGACGACGGCCGTGGTGTGGCTGCCGTAGCCGAGCACGAGGACGTCGGCCGCGAGCAGCACCAGTGAGCCGCCGAGCACCTTCAGCGAGCCGAACCGGGCCTGCATGCGCGGCGCGACGAGCACCGAGAACACCGCGAGCAGCACACCCCAGGCGAAGAAGACCGCGCCGCTGTTGTACGGGCTCATGTTCAGTACGAAGGGTGTGAAGGCCAGCACGGTGAAGAAGGTGTAGTTGTAGAAGAACGCCGAGCCCGCCACCGAGGCGAGGCCGCCGTGGCCGAGGGCCTTGACCGGGTCGAGCAGGCCCGTCCTGCGCGCGGGCTTCGGCTGCTCCTTCAGGAACGCCGTGATGCACAGGAACCCGATCGCCATCAGGAACGCGGTACCGAAGAACGGGTAGCGCCAGCTGGCGTCGCCGAGCAGCGCGCCGAGCAGGGGGCCGCAGGCCATGCCGAGGCCCAGGGCCGACTCGTACAGCAGGATCGCCGCCGCGCTGCCGCCGGCCGCCGCGCCCACGATGACGGCGAGGGCGGTGGAGACGAACAGGGCGTTGCCGAGGCCCCAGCCGGCCCGGAAGCCGACGAGTTCGCCGACCGAGCCGGAGGTGCCGGAGAGTCCGGCGAAGACCACGACCAGCGCGAGGCCGAGCAGCAGTGTGCGACGGCCGCCGATACGGCTGGAGACGAAGCCCGTGACCAGCATCGCGAGCGCGGTGATCAGGAAGTACGAGGTGAAGAGCAGCGAGACCTGGCCGGCGGTGGCGTCCAGGCCCTTGGCGATGGACGGCAGGATCGGGTCGACGAGGCCGATGCCCATGAAGGCGACGACGGATGCCCCGGCGGTCGCCCAGACCGCCTTCGGCTGACGCAGGAGGCTCGTGGCCCCCGCGTCGAAGGTGTCCCCTTCGGTGGGGCCTCCCGTGCTGCTGTTCATGCCCGCTCCTTCACGCTGCTCGCGGAGAGATGCTCATAGATGGTTGGCGTATACACATAATAAGTTAGAGCGGCTAATGAATGCAAGCTACATCTAGTTTTCCCTGGTGGTGGGCCGTGGCGACGAGGTGACAGGCGCGCGCCGGACGGGTGATCGTCCTTGACGCGACGAAGGACGGGGAGGACCGTTGTGCCTTATGAGGGGCGAACCCAGTTGCCCGAAGTGTGGTGGCCGGGTCAGGGCTCCCGGCCTCTTTGCCGACTCCTGGCAGTGCGATGTGCACGGCATCGTGCATCCGCTGCAGCCCGTGATCCCGCCCAGCGTGGAAGCCCTCGGTGTGGTCGTGCACCGTGCGCGCGTACCGGTGTGGATGCCGTGGCCGCTGCCCGTCGGCTGGCTCTTCACGGGTGCCGCGTTCGCCGGTGACGACCGCAGCGGCGGTCGCGCGACGGCCGTCGCCTGCTCGGGGCCCGGGCCGCTCGGCGGATTCGGGGAGCTGATGCTCGTCGCCGAGGAACTGGGCGTGGGTCTGGGCGCGCGGTACGCGGGCATCGAGGGGCTCGACCCGGGGCCGTACATGAACGTGGACAAGCCCCCTCAGGTGAAGGTGCTGGCCGCGGGGCGGCCGACGCCGCTCTGGCACGTCCCCGGGGTGCCCGGCGACCGGGCCGTCTTCGCCGGTGAGGCGCTCGGGCTGTGGCTGTGGGCGGTCGTGTGGCCGGAGCAGTCGGGAATGATGATGTACGACGAACTGGTGCTGACGGATCTGCGGGACGCGGGTGCGGAGGCGGATCTGTTGCCTTGCGGGGCGCTGTCGCCGCGGATCCTGGAGCCGTAGGTTCCGCGCGGCCCCTCCTGGGGTGCGTGGGTTGTCGGGTGCGGGTGCGGGTGCGTCGTGGCTGGTCGCGCAGTTCCCCGCGTCCCTGGGCGGTGGGGGTGAGCCCGTGTCGCCATGGCCGCGCCCCTTGGGCGGCGGTGGCGAGTCCGTGTCTGCGGTCCAGGTTCTGTAGGGGGCGACCCTGGGTGGTGGGTGTGACAGGAGTGGGCTCTGGGCCCGTTATCCTTGAACGGTTCCCCTTGTCCTGGCCTTGTCTGGAGTCCGCTCGTGCGCATCGATCTGCACTGCCACTCCAAGGCCTCCGACGGTACGGACACCCCCGCCGAGCTGGTACGGAACGCCGCCGCGGCCGGTCTCGACGTCGTCGCGCTGACCGACCACGACACCACCCGCGGCTATGCCGAGGCCATCGCGGCCGTGCCCGCCGGGCTGACGCTCGTGACCGGCGCCGAGCTGTCCTGCCGCCTCGACGGCGTAGGCCTGCACATGCTGGCGTACCTCTTCGACCCCGAGGAGCCGGACCTGCTGCGTGAGCGCGAGCTCGTACGCGACGACCGGGTGCCCCGGGCCCAGGCGATGATCGGCAGCCTGCGTGACCTGGGGGTGCCCATCACCTGGGAGCATGTGGAGCGGATCGCGTCCGGCGGGTCCGTGGGCCGGCCGCACATCGCCACCGCGCTCGTCGAGCTGGGCGTGGTGCCGACCGTCTCGGACGCGTTCACGAGCCAGTGGCTCGCCGACGGCGGCCGGGCGCACATCCAGAAGCACGAGTCCGACCCCTTCGAGATGATCCGGCTGGTCAAGGCCGCGGGCGGGGTCACCGTCTTCGCGCATCCCGCCGCCGCCAAGCGGGGCCGGACCGTACCGGAGTCCGCGATCGCCGAACTGGCCGCGGCCGGGCTCGACGGCATCGAGGTCGACCACATGGACCACGACGCGCCGACCCGGGCCCGGCTGCGCGGCCTGGCGGCCGAGCTGGGGCTGCTGACCACCGGTTCGAGCGACTACCACGGCCACCGCAAGGCGTGCGAACTCGGCGAGTACACGACGGACCCCGAGATCTACGCCGAGATCACCCGCCGGGCGACGGGCGCGTTCCCCGTCCCGGGCACGGGCGGACCGGCGGGCGCCTAGCCCCCGGCACCGCTGCCGGACCGGCACAGGGCGCCCGTCCACCGGCCGGGCGCCGTCGCACTCGGTAGCGGCCCGGCAACTCGCCCCACCTCCGAGCACGGCTCACCGCCAGCCCCCTAAGGGGCGCGGGGAACTGCGCGCCCAGCCACGACGCACCCGCAGCGACCCACGCACGTCCCCCTCCGCCTCCAGGCACGGCTCACCGCCGACCGCCAAGGGGCGCGGCGCTGTGACACATGCGGCTCCGCCGCGTGGGCGCGCCCAGCCACAACGCACCCGCAGCAACCCGCCCACATTCACCCCCACCCACCCCCTCGACACCCAGCAAGGCTCACCTGCTCATGTTCGACCTCGCCGTCTTCGGCTCCCTCTTCCTCACCCTCTTCGTCATCATGGACCCCCCGGGGATCACCCCGATCTTCCTCGCGCTGACATCCGGCCGCCCCGCCAAGACGCAGAAGCGCATGGCCTTCCAGGCCGTCTGCGTCGCCGGCGGCGTCATCACCGTCTTCGGCCTGCTCGGGCACCAGATCCTCGACTACCTGCACGTGTCGGTCCCCGCCCTGATGATCGCCGGCGGCCTCCTGCTCCTGCTCATCGCGCTCGACCTGCTCACGGGCAAGACCGACGAGCCCAAGCAGACCAAGGACGTCAACGTCGCCCTCGTACCCCTGGGCATGCCCCTGCTCGCGGGCCCCGGCGCGATCGTGTCCGTCATCCTCGCCGTGCAGAAGGCCGACAGCGTGGCGACCCAGGTCTCGGTGTGGGCGGCGATCCTCGCCATCCATGTCGTGCTGTGGATCGTGATGCGGTACTCGCTGCTGATCATCCGGGTCATCAAGGATGGCGGAGTCGTGCTCGTGACGCGCCTCGCGGGCATGATGCTCTCCGCGATCGCCGTGCAGCAGATCATCAACGGCGTCACCCAGGTCATTCAGAACAGCTGACGTGCGGCCGGGCGGGGCGGGCGGGGCGCGACCGAACGCGGAACCCCCGCCCGGCATCGTGCCGGACGGGGGTTCCGAAGACTGTCAAACGACCGCTGTTATGAGGCCGAGGTGTCGGCCGGGCGGATCCAGAGGCGCTGCCCGATGGCGGCGGCCTGCTGAACGATCCGGTTGACGGAGGCGGCGTCCACGACGGTGCTGTCCACGGGCGTGCCGTCGACGTCGTCGAGTCGCATGATTTCGAAGCGCAAGGGCTTCTCCCTTCGTCTGGTCATCCTCCTGGAGGAGAACTACTGGTGGGGGTGGGTGAGCGAAGCGCGAGCGCTCCGCGTTCCCATAGGAGTCAACGGGTTGATTGTTACGAACATTCCCTACGCTAAAGAAAACTTTCGAACGTCTAATTACTTGCGAGTATCGGGACCGCGTGTGTACACACAGTGACGTCCTGCGACAATGAGGCGCATATGAATGACGACATCGCGGCAGCCGACGACCCCGACGACCTCTCCGCCCTCGCCGCGCGCATCGACCGCTCGAACGAGCTGCTCCAGCGCATGCTGGCCGAGGTGGCGAAGACGCCGTCGACCCACGCGATCTTCGTCGACGCCGGGTACCTCTACGCGGCCGCGGGCCGGCTCGTCGCGGGCACGGAGGACCGCCGGGCCTTCGAGCTGGACGCCGAGGGGCTCATCGACGCGCTCATCGACCGGGCGCGCACGATCTTCGCGGACAGCAGGCTGCTGCGCGTCTACTGGTACGACGGGGCGCGGCGCCGCATCCACACCGCGGAGCAGCAGTCCATCGCCGAGCTGCCCGACGTCAAGGTCCGGCTCGGCAACCTCAACGCCAACAACCAGCAGAAGGGCGTCGACTCCCTGATCCGTTCCGACCTGGAGTCACTGGCCCGGCACCGCGCCATCAGCGACGCGGCCCTCATCGGCGGCGACGAGGACCTGGTCTCGGCGGTCGAGGCGGCGCAGGGGTACGGGGCCCGGGTCCACCTCTGGGGCATCGAGGCCCCGGAGGGCCGCAACCAGGCGGAGCCGCTGCTCTGGGAGGTCGACAGCCAGCGCACGTTCGACCTCGACTTCTTCAAGCCGTACGTGGCCCGGCGCACCACCACCTCGTACGAGACGTCGGCGGTGGCCCGGCCCAGCAGGGAGGACGTGCGGTTCGTGGGGGCGCAGATCGCGGCGAAGTGGCTGGCCGCGCGGGGGCGGGAGTCTCTGGCCGAACTGCTGCCCGGGCATCCGTATCTGCCCGGGCCCGTCGACCAAGAGCTGCTCGTGGAGTCCGAGGGGCTGTTGCAGTACTCGCTGCGCGGGCAGGCGGATCTGCGGCGGGCGCTGCGGGACGGGTTCTGGGAGCACTTGCAGGGGCAGTACTAGGCGCTCCGCTCTCGGCGTGGTGAGGGACACGTAGCCGTATGACCGCGGGCCGGTGGGGGTCGGCCGCGCAGTTCCCCGCGCCCCTGACGGGGCGCGGCTAGTCCACGCCGTCCCAGAACGCGGCCAGCGCCTCCGCCGTCTCCAGCGGGCGGTCCGTGTTCGGGGAGTGCTCGGCTCCGTGGATGATCGTGCGGTGCGCCTCCAGGCGTACGGCCATGTCGTCGAGGAGCGGGACCGGCCAGGTGTCGTCGCTCTCGCCCGACAGGACGTGCACGGGCAGGCGCAGGGCCGCCAGCTCGGCCACCCGGTCGGGCTCCTCGCACAGCTGCCGCCCGGCGGCGGCGAGCTGAGCCGGGCTGTTGCCCAGCCAGCGCCGCCTGAGGTCCTGCTGGTCGTCCAGGCCGGCGTCCAGCTCACCCTCGGCGTCCTCCGGCGGGTCCAGCGCCCGGATCGCCTCCCACACCTGCGCCATGTCCATCACGGTCAGCGCGTCCCGCAGCAGCTTCACCCGCTGCTGCTGACCGGGAGAGATCTCCGCGGGCCCGGAGGACACCATGGTGAGCGACCGGAAGCGGGCCGGTGCCAGCAGAACGGCCGCGCGCGCGACCTGTCCGCCGAACGAATGGCCCAGAAGATGAAAGCGCTCCTGGGAGCTGCCGGAGGCGCCGGGGCCGTCGGCGAGCGCGTCGAGCTGGGCCAGCACGTCCTGCGCCAACTCGCCCTGTGCGTAAGGCGTTTCGTCGTCGCGTGGGCCCGGTGACTCGTACTGGCCCCGGCCGTCCACCGCGACGGTCCGGTAGCCGGCCGCCGCCAGTGGCTCGTGCAGCGAGATGAAGTCCTCCTTGCTGCCGGTGAACCCTGGCAGCAGCAGCACGGTTCCCTTCGCGGGGCTGCCCGCGTCGATCACGGCGAACTCCCCGCGCGCGGTGCCCAGGCGATACGCGCGGGCCCCGGAGGGCGGGACGAAGGTGAAGGGCCTGCTCATGAGGAGGAGGCTATCCGGGCGACCTGACGGGCGACCTGACGGGCGGGATACCGGGCGGTGGCACCGGGCTTTCGAAGCCGGCCTTTCCCGCAACGCCGAACGGCCCGGCCCCCGTGAGGGGAACCGGGCCGTTCGGATACGGAACTCAGCCCTCCGTGGGCTCGACCGCCGCAGCGGCCTTGCGTGTACGCCGACGCGGCTTGGCCTCGGTCGCTGCCTCGGCCGCGACCGGCTCGGTCACCGCGTCCGTGGCGGTCGCCTTGGCCGCTGTCTTGGCGGCCGTCTTGCGGGTGCGGCGCGGCTTGACCGGAGCCTCGGCGGTGTCCGCCGCGGCCTCGGTGGCCTGGGCCGGGATGTCGGCCTCGGCGACCGCGGCCTTACGGGTGCGGCGGCGCGGCTTCGCCTCGGTCGCCTCGGCCGTGTCCACGGCGCTCTCCGCCGCCTCCACGGTCGCGGCGGCCTTACGGGTGCGACGCGGCTTGGTCACCGCGGCGGCCGGTGCCTCGGCCGTCGTGCCCTCGGCGGCGTCCACCGCGGTCTCGGCGGCGACGGCGGCCTTGCGCGTACGCCGACGAGGCTTGGTCTCCTCGACGGGCGCCTCCTCCACCGGAGCGACCACGGCGGCCGGAGCCGCGGGAGCCGTCTCGGCGGTCGCGGCGGCCTTGCGGGTGCGGCGGCGCGGCTTGGCCTCGGGCTCCTCGGTCGCCTGAGCCGGGATACCGGCCTCGGCGACCGCGGTGACCTCGGCGGTCTCGGTGGCCGCGGCGGCCTTGCGGGTCCGCCGACGCGGCTTGGCCTCGACGGCCTCCGCGGTGTCCAGGACCGTCTCGGCGGCGGCTGCCTTGGCCGTTGTGGCCTTGCGGGTGCGGCGCGGCTTGGCCTCGACGGCCTCGACCGGGTCGGCGACGGCTTCCACCGCGGCCACGACCGGTTCGGCGACCGTGGTCTTGCGGGTGCGGCGGCGGGGCTTGGTCACCACGGCCTCGGCTGCCTCGGCCACCTCGGTCACGACGGTCGGCTCGGCCTTGGGGGCCTCCTCGACGACGACGGCCTCGGGCTGCGCGACCTCCGCCGTACGACGCGTGCGACGGCGGCGCGGCTTGGCCTCGGCGTCCGCCACCGGCTCGGCGACGGGCACGACGGCCGGTACGGCAGCCGCCTCGGGGACCTCGACGGCCGTGTTCTCGGACGTCGCGACCGCGCTCGCGGCTGCCTCCGAGCCCGCGGCACGCGTACGACGGCGGCGGCGCGGGGTGCGCGACTCCGTCGCCCGGCCCGGCTCGGTGCCGTCGATCACGGTCTCCGGCGCGGACTGTGCTGCCGTCCGCGACGTGTTCTGCGGCTCCGCGGCGTCGAGCGCCGTGCCGTTGCGCGTACGCCGGCGGCGGCGCGGGGTGCGCTCCGAACGGTCACGGTCACGGTCACGGTCGCGGTCACGACCGCGCTCGGCGGCCGGGGCCGGACCTGTGGAGGGACGGCCTCCGCGGCCACCGCGTGCGCCCCGCCCACCGGTCTCGCCGAGGTCCTCGACGACCTCGGCCGACAGACCGGCACGGGTGCGCTCGGAACGCGGCAGGACACCCTTGGTGCCGGCCGGGATGCTCAGCTCCTCGAAGAGGTGCGGGGACGTGGAGTACGTCTCCGGCGGGTCGTTGAAGCCGAGGTTCAGCGCCTTGTTGATGAGCTGCCAGCGCGGGATGTCGTCCCAGTCGACGAGGGTGATCGCGATGCCCTTGGCGCCCGCGCGGCCGGTGCGGCCGATGCGGTGCAGATACGTCTTCTCGTCCTCGGGGGACTGGTAGTTGATGACGTGCGTCACGCCCTCGACGTCGATGCCGCGCGCGGCCACGTCGGTGCAGACGAGCACGTCCACCTTGCCGTTGCGGAACGCGCGCAGCGCCTGCTCGCGGGCGCCCTGGCCGAGGTCGCCGTGGACCGCGCCGGAGGCGAAACCGCGCTGCTGCAGCTGGTCGGCGAGGTCGGCGGCCGTGCGCTTCGTACGGCAGAAGACCATCGCGAGACCGCGGCCGTCGGCCTGCAGTATCCGCGCGACCATCTCGGGCTTGTCCATGTTGTGCGCGCGGTAGACGAACTGCGCGGTGTTCGCGACGGTCGCGCCCGCGTCGTCCGGCGTGGTGGCGCGGATGTGCGTGGGCTGCGACATGTAGCGGCGCGCGAGACCGATGACCGCGCCCGGCATGGTTGCCGAGAACAGCATCGTCTGACGGCGCACCGGCAGCATGTTCATGATCTTCTCGACGTCGGGCAGGAAGCCCAGGTCGAGCATCTCGTCGGCCTCGTCGAGGACGAGGGCGCGCACGTGCTTGAGGTTGAGCTTCTTCTGGCCCGCGAGGTCCAGCAGTCGGCCCGGGGTGCCGACGACGACGTCGATGCCCTTCTTGAGGGCCTCGACCTGCGGCTCGTACGCCCGGCCGCCGTAGATGGCGAGAACGCGGACGTTACGGACCTTGCCGGCCGTCAGCAGGTCGTTCGTGACCTGGGTGCACAGCTCGCGCGTCGGGACGACGACGAGGGCCTGCGGGGCGTCGGTGAGCTGCTCGGGCTGCGCCCGGCCCGTCTCGACGTCCGCGGGGACGGTCACGCGCTCAAGGAGCGGGAGGCCGAAGCCCAGCGTCTTGCCGGTGCCGGTCTTGGCCTGGCCGATGACGTCGTTGCCCGCGAGGGCGACGGGGAGCGTCATCTCCTGGATGGGAAAGGGACTCGTGATGCCGACGGCCTCAAGGGCCTCGGCAGTCTCGGGAAGGATCCCGAGGTCTCGGAAAGTAGTCAGGGTGCTGCCTCTTCTGTGTACGCGGTGCGAGGCGAGCGCGGGGGTCGTGTCGGGGACCGTGCCGGGGACGTCGGCCGCTATTGACCAGCGGCCGGGGTGGCATGGGACCACTGCCGACGCTCAAGCGTTCGTACCGCTGAGGGTCCCTCCGGATGCCGTACGCACTGTGCCGTACGGGCTGAGAGGGCTGTCGGGTCGGAGCCGATCGGGCCACCGACCGGGCATCCTCATTCGTGCGGACCCGCCGGGTTACGTAGATCAACTCAGCGAGCGCATTACCACCATACCCCGGATCCGCGCATATGCGATGGCCGATTTGGTCACGTAGTCGTCGTCACACTGATTGACCAGGGCCTTACGCCGTGCGGCGAGCGGGCTATTGTGCGCTTCATGACGACGCCTGCCAAATCTTCCGACGCACCCGCCGAACCCACCGGAGTCGCCGCCCAGGACTGGGCCACGGCCTCCGTGGACCCCCAGTACCGTGCCGCGGTCGTGGACCTGATCGGCGCGCTCGCGTACGGGGAGCTGGCGGCGTTCGAGCGGCTCGCGGAGGACGCGAAACTGGCGCCGACGCTCGGGGACAAGGCGGAGCTGGCGAAGATGGCCTCGGCCGAGTTCCACCACTTCGAGCAGCTGCGGGCCCGGCTGACCGAGATCGGGGCGGAGCCGACGCAGGCGATGGAGCCGTTCGTCGCCGCGCTCGACGGGTTCCACAAGCAGACCGCGCCGTCCGACTGGCTGGAAGGGCTCGTGAAGGCCTACGTCGGCGACTCGATCGCCAGTGACTTCTACCGGGAGGTCGCGGCGCGGCTCGACGCCGATACGCGGAAACTCGTGCTGGCCGTCCTCGACGACACGGGGCACGCGTCGTTCGCCGTCGAGAAGGTGCGGGCCGCCATCGACGCGGATCCGCGCGTGGGCGGGCGGCTCGCGCTGTGGGCGCGGCGGCTGATGGGGGAGGCGTTGTCGCAGTCCCAGCGGGTGGTCGCCGACCGGGACGCGCTGTCGACGATGCTCGTCGGTGGGGTCGCGGACGGGTTCGATCTCGCGGAGGTGGGGCGGATGTTCTCGCGGATCACGGAGGCGCACACGAAGAGGATGGCTGCGTTGGGGCTGGCCGCCTGAGCTTTGAGTGGTGACGGTTCGTCGTCGCTGCGGGTCCGTGGGGGCCGGTCGCGCCGTTCCCCGCGCCCCTGAAAGGCCCTTCGGGCCTGTCGCGTTCGGCTGCGGGTCCGTGGGGGCTTGTCGCGCCGTTGCCCGCGCCCCTGAAGGGGCCCCTGGGCCTCCGGTGTTCGGGTGCGGGCCACGTCGTGGCTGGTCGCGCAGTTCCCCGCGCCCCCAAGAAGGCCCCTGGCGGGGCCTTTCGGGGGTTCAGTCGTCGTGTTTCAGACCGTTGCCCCGTGGTGGTGGCGGAGTCTTCCCGCGGGGCGTAGGAGCAGGGAGACGGAGGCCGCGGCCACTGCTGCCGCGCCCAGCATCACCGGCAGGAAGCCGACGGATCCCAGCGCGGTGTGGGTCAGGAAGGCTCCGAAGAGGCCGCCCGCGACGCCCGTCGGGAGGACGATCCTGCGGACCGGCAGGCGGTGCGGCAGGCGGTATGCCGCCGCCAGGGCCAGTGCCAGACCGAGGATGGCCGAGCCGAGCGCTTCCAAGAACATGAGGGGGGTCCCTTCCGCACGGCTGTGTGCACTTCGGTCGTAGCCCGTCATACCCGTGACCTGCGGAATGCAACCCTCCCGTGTGGATGAGTTGTGCTCCATCCGTGAAGCGCGGACATGCGGCGCGGACGGGGCGCACAGCAGGGAGGAACGGTAGGGAAGAACGGCATGGAAGGGCGATGAAAGGCATGAAAAGGGGCCCGGTGGCCATCGGCCTCCGAGCCCCTCTTCCGCCTTCTGCGGCGTACTGCGTACCGCGTCCTACAGCGCGCTGAAGCCCACCTTGCGGGTCGTGGGCTCGCCGAGCTCCACGTACGCGAGGCGGTCCGCCGGTACCAGGACCTTGCGGCCGTGGTCGTCCACGAGGCTGAGCAGCTGCGACTTGCCTGCCAGCGCCTCGGACACCGCGCGCTCGACCTCTTCCGGGGTCTGACCGCTCTCCAGAACGATCTCGCGGGGCGCGTGCTGCACGCCGATCTTGACCTCCACGGCTATGTCCCTCCGACGGTCACTGATGTGCGCGTGTCTCCGCGCCGTACGCAGCACACATTAGCCCGGTGAGGGGACGTACATGCTCCGCCCGAGAACGCCAGGAGCGAACACCTTGTGGGAACAAAGTGGCGGTCAGTGGTGCTCGGTGCCGTGCAGGGGGAAACCCGCGATGCCCCGCCACGCCAGCGAGGTCAGCAGCTGCACCGCTTGCTCGCGCGGCACGCTGCGGTCGCTGTGCAGCCAGGAGCGGGCCACCACCTGGGCGAGTCCGCCCAGGCCCGAGGCGAGCAGCATGGACTCGGCCTTCGACAGACCGGTGTCCTCCGCGATGACCTCGCAGATCGCCTCCGCGCACTCGAACGTGACCTTGTCGACCCGCTCGCGCACCGCGGGCTCGTTCGTCAGGTCCGACTCGAAGACCAGCCGGAAGGCGCCGCCCTCGTCCTCCACGTACGCGAAGTAGGCGTCCATGGTGGCCCGTACGCGCAGGCTGTTGTCCGAGGTGGACGCCAGCGCGGTCCGTACGGCGACCAGCAGCGACTCGCAGTGCTGGTCGAGCAGCGCGAGATACAGATCGAGCTTGCCGGGGAAGTGCTGGTAGAGAACCGGCTTGCTGACGCCCGCGCGTTCGGCGATGTCGTCCATCGCGGCCGAGTGATATCCCTGCGCAACGAACACTTCCTGGGCGGCGCCGAGGAGCTGGTTGCGTCGGGCACGGCGCGGCAGGCGTGTGCCCCGCGGGCGTGCCGCCTCTGTCTGCTCGATGGCTGTCACGCCGCCTCCCAAAATCGTCCACATGCGGTGAGCGCCGCGCGGCCATCGTACTTTTCGGTAACCGTGGTGTGCGCGGTGCGAGCGGAGAATTTCACGGACCGGACGCCGGTGAAACCGTGCAGATCGCGCCATAGGGGGTCATGGCGGGCTCGTGGGGTTCCCGGTGCCGCACCCGGTGACGGGTGCCCGTGTGTCCGGGCACGGCGGTCCCGGTGCCGCGGTCCGGATGCCGCGGTCCGGGCGGTCGGTCGGACCGCCCGGGGGCGGTTCACCGATAGTCGTCCTCGTCGAGTGCCACGACTCTCGCCTGCTCGGCGAGGTCTCCCTCGCTGGCGCTGTCCGGGTCCGCCCCGGTCAGCGGGTCGTCCTGCCGGGGTGCGAGATCCGTCCGCTGCTCGGCGGCGTCGGCCTCGGGGGCCTCCACGCCGATCTCGGTCGCGCCGGTGGCGTCCGTGTCCTCGATTGCCTCGGGGTCGGTGGGGTCGACAGTCATGAGTCCTCTTCCCGAGCGGTGCGAGTGCGCTCTTGCGCTGGTACGAGTGCCCTCGTTCACGAAGCCTAAGAGACCTGGGAGGGGGGCGCTACGCGATCCAGCCGGGCCGTGACTGCTTCCTGTGACGGCGAACACACGATCCAGCGCGTGATCGTCTCGTAACATTGCCGCATGTCTTCGACCGAACTGCCGTCAGTGCTGGCCACCTCCGTCGCGCCGAAGGTCAGTTCCGTCAGGGTGGCCGCGGGGGAGCGGCTGCGCACGGTCGGGCTCCCCGGGATCACGCTGACGGTCCGTTCGAGGCCGCCGGCCTCGGAGGGCCTGCCACCCGCGCTGTACGTGCACGGGCTGGGCGGTTCCTCGCAGAACTGGTCGGCGCTGATGCCGCTCCTGGACGGCCTCGTGGACAGCGAGGCCCTCGATCTGCCGGGCTTCGGCGACTCGCCGCCACCGGACGATAGCGACTACTCGGTGACCGGACACGCCCGCGCGGTCATCCGCTATCTCGACGCGGCCGAGCGCGGGCCCGTGCACCTCTTCGGGAACTCGCTGGGCGGCGCCGTCTCGACACGCGTGGCCGCCGTCCGTCCCGATCTCGTCCGTACGCTCACGCTCGTCTCACCGGCGCTCCCGGAACTGCGGGTGCAGCGCAGCGCGGTGCCGACGGCGCTGCTCGCCCTGCCGGGTGTGGCGGCCCTGTTCACCGGTTTCACCAAGGGCTGGACCGCCGAGCAGCGGGTGCGGGGGGTCACCGCGCTCTGCTACGGGGACCCCGGCATGGTGACGCCGGAAGGATTCCGCAACGCGGTCGAGGAGATGGAGCGGCGGCTCGCCCTTCCCTACTTCTGGGACGTCATGGCCCGCTCGGCGCGCGGCATCGTGAACGCGTACACCCTGGGCGGCCAGCACGGACTGTGGCGTCAGGCCGAGCGGGTGCTCGCCCCTACACTTCTTGTCTACGGAGGCCGCGATCAGCTCGTCTCGTACCGTATGGCCCAGCGCGCGGCGCGTGCGTTCAGGGACTCACGGTTGCTGACATTGCCTGACGCGGGGCATGTGGCGATGATGGAGTATCCGGAGACCGTGGCCACGGCCTTCCGCGAACTCCTCGCGGACACAGGCGAGTTGACCGACACCGGCGCTACCGGCGCGAGGAGCTGAAGCGGCACGTGGGACGTCACAGCCGGCGCGGGCCCGCCCCCAAGGGCGAGACCGCCGACCCTCCCGCTGCTCGGGCTGCCCGGCCGCAGACGGGGACCACCTCGGAGGCGGCGGCGCGCCGACGGCCCCCGGGCGGACCGCAGTCCGCGACACCGCCGGTCCCGCCGGCCCACGGGACACCTGCTCGGGGGGTGCCCCGGCTGCCTGAAGGATGGGTTCCGCAAGGGCCGGGAAGTGTGCCCGGACAGGGAGGCCCGTCCGCGGGCCAGTACCGGGGCGGCGCGCAGCCGGGCGGAGGCCCGCGTCTTCCCGACGGAACGCCCGCCCATGGATTCCCGCACCTGCCCGACGGCACTCCGGCACACGGATTCCCCCGTCTCCAGGACGGCACTCCGGCCCACGGTTTTCCGCGGCTCCCCGACGGCACCCCCGCCCATGGATTTCCCCGGCTGCCGGACGGCACTCCGGCGCACGGGTTCCCGCGCCTTCAGGACGGGACCCCGGCCCATGGCTTTCAGCGGTCGCCCGGTGGGTCGCCCGGTGGCGGTCCGGCGCAGGGTGCGCCGCTCGACGCCGACGGCACCCCGGCCCACGGCGTGCCCCGTGTCCGCGGCGGTCACCCCGAGCAGCGTGAGGCGGGCGGCGGCTGGGGCACGGCGAGGACGGCCGCCGGGTCCGGGTACGGCGTCGGCGTCGGCGTGACGCAGGCGTCTCCGCAGGGGCCGCCGCGCGGTCCGGGCCAGGGCGCGCCGCGCGACCGCCCGGGAGTGCCGATCCCCGGGCAGCGGTACGCGCCGGGCACGGCGGGAGCGGGCGGCCCGCGCCAGGCCTACGTCGACGCGTTCGACGGGGGCGGCGGGAGCGGCGGGGGTGGTGAGGACGACCGGTTCGCACCGCGTGCCGCCACACCCGCGGGGGCGGCGCTGCGCGCGGACCCCTTCGCCCCGGTCACCGACCCGGACGAGGAGGCCGAGCACAAGACGTCGTCGCCCCGGGGGCCGCGGACGCCGGACACCCGGCCGGACAGGACCAAGGGCGGCAAGGGCCGGGCCTTCACCGGCATCGCGGCCGCGGCCGTCACCACCGTGCTGGCCGTCGTCGTGGCGGGCCAGGTCGCCGACGGCGGCAAGGAGGACTCCGCGGGCTCGCAGGCGGCCGGCGCCGACCGGGAGGCCAAGGACTCCGCGTCGCGCACCGACAAGCGGCCCGCGCCCTCCACGTCACCGCGCGCGGTGACGACGCTGTCGTACGCCCAGCAGATGGCGGCGAAATACCCCCTGGAGGCCGAACTCAAGGGCGGCGGGAAATTCGACGCGGTCACCGGCTTCGACAAGGCGCCGGGTACGGGACAGAAATTCACCTACCGCGTCGACGTGGAGAAATCCCTCGGACTCGACGGAAAGCTCTTCGCACAGGCCGTGCAGAAAACCCTCAACGACAAGCGGAGTTGGGCGCACGGCGGCGGCCGCACCTTCGAGCGGATTTCTTCCGGAAAGCCCGACTTCGTCATCACGCTCGCGAGTCCCGGCACCACCGCGTTCTGGTGCGCCAAGTCGGGTCTCGACACCACCGAGGACAATGTCTCCTGCGACTCGGCCGCCACCGACCGCGTGATGATCAACGCATATCGGTGGGCCCAGGGCTCCGAGACGTACGGGGACAAGATGTACTCGTACCGGCAGATGCTGATCAACCACGAGGTGGGGCACCGGCTCGGGTACGGGCATGTGAGCTGCAGTGTCGACGGCGGGCTCGCCCCCGTCATGCAGCAGCAGACCAAGTTCCTGAACCACGACGGGATCAAGTGCCGGCCCAACCCGTGGCCCTTCCCGTCGAGTTGAGCGGGCGCGCCGCGGGAGCGGTCGGGGGACGGACGGCTCACATTGACAGGCGGGAAAAGTTCGTTCATATTTTCTCGCATGTCGCCTCGTCACATCTCCGCACGCGCAGCCCTTGAGCTGGCGCTGTTCGGCGTGACCGCGCTCTGCGTGGCCGACATTCACTGTCGCTGACCCTCGCCCCTGGCGCGCGTCGGCGTTCTCCCGCTCTTTCACCGGCACCGGAATCACGGTGCCGGGTGTTTTCCAGAGCGCCCTCGTGCTCTTGTGCCAGCGTGCCCTCGGGGCGATTCCGCGATTACTTCCTCACGCCGTGCCCTGTTCGCGCGCGGTGTTCGCCGAATTCTCCGAGGGGTTTCCTCCCATGCGTCAATCGTCCGTCACAGCGCGCCGTCTGGCCGCCGTATCCGTCAGCCTCGCCGTGGCAGCGGGTGCAGTCGCCTGCGGGCCGGAGGACAACGATGCCAAGGCCACGTCCGGCGGCGCGGACGCGAAGCCGGCCAAGGGCGGCACCCTCACGGTCCTGAACTCCAACCCGCAGCAGGACTTCGACCCCGCCCGGCTCTACACCTCCGGCGGCGGAAACGTCCCCTCGCTCGTCTTCCGTACGCTCACCACGCGCAACCGCGAGGACGGGGCCGAGGGCGCCAAGGTCGTCCCCGACCTCGCCACGGACACCGGCCGCCCCAGCAAGAACGCGACTGTGTGGACGTACACGCTGAAGAAGGGCCTCACGTACGAGGACGGCAGCGCGATCACCTCGGCCGACATCAAGTACGGCATCGAGCGGTCCTTCGCGGCCGAACTCTCCGGCGGTGCGCCCTACCTGCGGGACTGGCTGATCGGCGGCGCCGACTACCAGGGGCCCTACAAGGACAAGAAGGGCCTCGACTCCATCGAGACGCCCGACGAGCAGACCATCGTCTTCCATCTGAACAAGCCCGAGGGCGAGTTCCCGTACCTCGCCACGCAGACGCAGTTCGCGCCCGTCCCGAAGGCCAAGGACACCGGTACGAAGTACGAGGAGCACCCGGTCTCGTCCGGTCCGTACAAGGTCGTCAAGAACGAGAACGACGGCGAGCGGCTGACCCTGGAGCGCAATACGCACTGGTCCGCCTCGACGGACGCCGAGCGCAAGGCCTACCCCGACAGGATCGACGTACGCTCCGGGCTCGACTCGTCCGTCATCAACCAGCGGCTGTCCTCCTCGCAGGGCGCGGACGCCGCCGCCGTGACCACCGACACGAACCTCGGACCCGCCGAACTCGCCAAGGTCAGCGGTGACAAGGAACTGGCCGCGCGGGTCGGCACCGGGCACTTCGGCTACACGAACTACATCGCCTTCAACCCGAAGGTGAAGCCGTTCGACGACCCGAAGGTGCGCCAGGCGATCTCGTACGCCATCGACCGCACCTCCGTGATCAACGCGGCGGGCGGCTCCTCGCTGGCCGAGGCCGCGACGACGTACCTGCCGAACCAGAAGTCCTTCGGCTACACCGCCTACGACCACTTCCCGGCCGGCAAGTCAGGCAACGCGGCCAAGGCGAAGGAGCTGCTGAAGGAGGCCGGGCACGCGAAGGGCCTGACCGTGACCCTCACCCATTCCAACGCCAAGGACTTCGAGACCAGCCCCGAGATAGCGACCGCGATCCAGGACGCCCTGAAGAAGGCCGGGATCACCGTCAAGCTCCAGGGCCTGGAGGACAACGACTACAGCGACAAGATCCACAGCGCGAAGACCGAGCCCGGCTTCTTCCTCGCGCACTGGGGTGCCGACTGGCCCTCGGGCGGGCCCTTCCTGGCCCCGATCTTCGACGGCCGCCAGATCGTCAAGGACGGCGCCAACTTCAACACCGGCTTCCTCGACGACAAGTCGGTCAACGCCGAGATCGACGCGATCAACAAGCTGACCGACCTCGACGAGGCCGCCACCCGCTGGGGCGCCCTCGACAAGAAGATCGGCGAGCAGGCGCTGACCGTGCCGCTGTTCCACCCGGTCTACAAGCGCCTGTACGGCAAGGACATCAAGAACATCGTGATCAGCGACTGGACCGGGGTGCTGGACATCTCGCAGGTCTCGGTGAAGTAGCGCCGTGAGCGACGTACTCGTCGCCTCCCAGGCCCCCGGCGCGGCGGACCTCTCCGTCGCGCCGGGGGCCTCGGGGGCTCGTCAGTTCTGGCGGCGGCTGCGCGCACAGCGCGCCGCCCTCGCGGCGGCGGCCGTCGTCGCCCTGCTCGTCCTGGTCGCGCTCGCCGCACCGCTGCTCACCGCGATCGAGGGTCAGGATCCGACCACGTACCACCCGGATCTGATCGATTCCGCGCGCGGCGGTGTGCCGGTCGGATCGTTCGGCGGCATGAGCGGCGACCACTGGCTCGGCGTCGAGCCGCAGACCGGCCGCGACCTGTTCGCACGGCTCGTGTACGGGGCCCGGGTCTCACTGGGTGTCGCGCTGGCCGCGACCGTCGCGCAGATCGTCATCGGCGTGGTGGTCGGAGTCGCGGCCGCGCTCGGCACCCGCTGGGTCGACCAGCTGCTGAGCCGGTTCACCGACATCATCGTCGCCCTGCCGCTGATGATCATGTCCCTCGCGTTGCTCGCGATCGTGCCGTCGGGATTCCCGCGGCCCGTCCTCGTCGCAGGCGTCATCGGGCTGATCGCCTGGGGCAACATCGCGAAGATCGTCCGCGCGCAGACGCTCACCCTCAAGGGGCTGGACTACGTCTCCGCCGCCCGGCTCAGCGGCTGGGGCACCTGGCGGATCGCCCGGCGAGAGCTGCTGCCGGGGCTCGCGGCGCCCGTCATCACGTACGCGGCGATCCTCATCCCGCAGAACATCACCGTCGAGGCGGCCCTGTCCTTCCTGGGGGTGGGCGTGAAGCCGCCGACACCGTCGTGGGGGCAGATGCTCACCGCCGCCGACGTCTGGTACCAGGCCGCGCCGCAGTATCTGCTGCTGCCGGCGGGCGCGCTCTTCGTGACGGTCCTCGCGCTGACCGTCCTCGGCGACGGGGTCCGCACGGCCCTCGACCCGCGCGCGGCCTCACGGCTGCGGGTCGGGACGGGGCGGCGGCGGGAGGCGAAGGTGACGCGGTCCGCTGTGGCGGTTGAGGGGGCTGGGGTGGCTGGGGCGGTTGCCGCGGCCGATGGGGCCGATGGCTCCGGTGTGTCAGATGTGTCAGGTGTGTCCGGTGGGTCGGGGCGGGGAGGTGCCTCATGAGTGGGTTCACGGGGTTCGTCCTGCGCCGGGTCGTCGGCGTCCTGGTCACCCTCTTCGCCATCTCGGTGATCATCTACGTCGTCTTCTACGTCACCCCCGGCAACGTCGCCCAGATCACCTGCGGCCCGCGCTGCTCGCCCGTCCAGGTCCAGCAGGTCTCCGAGCAACTACGCCTCGACGACCCGCTGTACGTGCGCTACTGGCACTTCCTGGAAGGGCTCGTCGCCGGCCAGGACTACTCGACCGGCACCGCGGTGCAGCACTGCCCGGCGCCCTGCCTCGGGCTGTCGTACCAGAGCGACCAGCAGGTCACCGAGCTGATCCTCACGAAGCTGCCGGTCAGCCTGTCGCTCGTGTTCGGTGCGATGGTGATCTGGCTGATCCTCGGCGTCGGCACCGGCGTGCTCTCGGCGTGGCGGCGCGGACGGCTCACCGAGCGGGTGCTGACCGGCATCACGCTCGTGGGCGTGGCCACACCCGTCTTCGTCATCGGCCTGGTCCTGATGATCGTCGTCTGCGGCGAACTGGAACTGCTGCCCTTCCCGCAGTACGTGAACCTCACCGACGACCCCGAACAGTGGGCGTGGAACCTGCTGCTGCCCTGGCTCTCCCTCGCGCTCATCGAGGCCGCGGCGTTCGCCCGGCTGACCAGGTCGTCGATGCTGGAGACCCTGGCCGAGGACCACATCCGGACCTTCCGCGCGTACGGCGTCGGCGAGCGGTCGGTCATCTGGCGGCACGCGTTGCGCGGGGCGTTCGCCCCGGTCATCGCGCTGAACGCCAACAACGTCGGATCGGCCGTCGGCGGCGCGGTCCTCACCGAGACGCTCTTCGGGCTGCCCGGCATCGGAAGGGAACTGGTCCACGCCGTCGATGTCGTCGACCTCCCCGTCGTGGTCGGGATGGTCCTGGTCGTCGGGTTCTTCGTCGTCATCGCCAACGCCCTCGCGGACGTGCTCTACGCGGTGGCCGACCGACGGGTGGTACTGGCATGAGTGCGGGTGATGCGGGGGGCATGGGTGGTGCGGGTAGTACGGGAGGCACGGGTGGTGCGGGTGGCATGAGTGGTGCGGGTAGTACGGGTGGTGCGGGCGTGAGCCTGGTCGAAGTGAGCGATCTCACCGTCGGGTTCGGCGAACTGCGGGCCGTCGACGGGCTCTCCTTCCGGCTGGCGCGGGGCGCCGCGCTCGCGCTGGTCGGCGAGTCCGGCTCGGGCAAGTCCACGGTCGCCTCGGCCCTGCTGGGACTGCACCGGGGCACGGGCGCGTACGTCGGCGGTTCGGTCGAGGTCGCCGGGATCGACGTACAGCGGGCGTCGGACGACGAACTGCGGCGGCTGCGCGGCGCGCGGGCCGCAATGGTCTTCCAGGACCCGCTGTCGTCCCTCGACCCGTACTACGCGATCGGGGACCAGATCGCCGAGGTGTACCGCGTGCACACGCGTGCCTCGCGGCGGGCTGCCCGCGCGCGTGCCGTGGAGGTGCTGGACCGTGTCGGGATCCCGGACGCGGTCCGGCGCTCCCGTTCGCGCCCGCACGAGTTCAGCGGCGGGATGCGCCAGCGTGCCCTCATCGCGATGGCGCTGGCCTGCGAGCCCGATCTGCTGATCGCCGACGAGCCGACCACCGCGCTCGACGTGACCGTCCAGGCCCAGATCCTCGACCTGCTCCACACGTTGCGGGAGGAGACCGGAATGGGGCTCCTGCTCGTCACGCACGACGTGGGCGTCGCCGCCGGGAGCGTCGACGAGATCCTGGTCATGCGGCACGGACGCGTGGTCGAACACGGCCCCGTCGCCACGGTCCTCGGCGCGCCGGCGCAGCCCTACACACGCGAACTGCTGGGCGCGGTCCCGAGGGTGGATGCGCCAAGGGTGGACGCGTCGGCGTCGAGGGGGGACGCGCCAGGCGGTGTGGAGACCGGTGCGGCGGTCGGCGCGGCGGCGAGCGTGACGTCCGGCGTGGCGGCGAGCGTGACGTCCGGCGCGGCGGCGGACGAGGTCGTGCTGGAAGCGGTCGGGCTGCGGCGCGAGTTCGGGCGCGGGAAGCGGGCGTTCGCGGCCGTCGACGACGTGTCGCTCACGGTCCGCCGGGGCGAGACGCTCGGCATCGTGGGCGAGAGCGGCAGCGGCAAGACGACGCTGGGCCGCATGCTGGTCGGCCTGCTGGAACCGACGGCGGGGCGCATCACCCCCGGCGGCGGGGTACGCCCCGATGTGCAGATGGTCTTCCAGGACCCCGTCTCCTCCCTCAACCCCCGCCGCAGCGTGGGCGAGTCGATCGCCGACCCTCTTCGGGCGCGGGGCGAGCGGGACGAAGGGGGCGTGCGGGGACGCGTACGGGAGCTGTTGGAGCGCGTGGGGCTCGAAGGGGCGCACTACGACCGCTACCCGCACGAGTTCAGCGGCGGCCAGCGCCAACGCGTCGGCATCGCACGTGCTCTGGCGGCCGACCCGAGGGTCATCGTGTGCGACGAACCGGTCTCCGCACTGGACGTCACCACCCAGGCCCAGGTGGTCGCCCTGCTCGGCGAACTGCGGCGGGAACTCGGCCTCGCCCTGGTCTTCGTGGCCCACGACCTCGCCGTCGTACGCCAGGTCAGCGACCGGGTGGCGGTGATGCGCGGCGGCCGGATCGTCGAGTACGGACCCGTCGACGAGGTCTACGAGTCGCCGCGGGACCCGTACACACGGCAGCTCCTCGCCGCCGTCCCCGCGCTCGATCCGGCGGTCGCGGCCGCCCGTCGCGCGACCCGTCGAGCCGCCCGCCAACAACTGGCCGCCGTATGACGAAACGTGTTCGGTTGATCTCTTAGCGCGACGGAACGCGACCCGCACGGGAAAGTTACGACCGTTCACCCCTTTTGGTGGTGCGATGGACAACCCTCCATCGCACCACCGCCATGTCCGCATACGTTCTTCCCGCTGCGAGCCGCCGGGTCAACGGCGGCTCCCCATACGGGAGATCGGGAGTGCGGTCGTGCGCATAGGACTGCTTACGGAGGGTGGCTATCCGTATGTGAGCGGTGAGGCCAGGCTCTGGTGCGACCGGCTCGTGCGCGGGCTCGGACAGCACGAGTTCGACATCTACGCGCTGAGCCGCAGTGAGCAGCAGGAGGACGAGGGCTGGATCCAGCTCCCCTCCCAGGTGAGCCGGGTGCGCACCGCCCCGCTCTGGACGGCGAACGACGACGGCGTGGCCTACGGGCGACGGGCCCGGCGCCGATTCGCCGAGTGCTACGCGGAGTTGGCGGCGGCCATGTGCGCGCCGGACGCCCTCGGCGGCGCCGCGCCCGATGCGGTGTCGGGTGCCCTGCCCGGCGTGGTGTCCGGTGTGATGTCCGATACGGCGTCCGGGGGTTTCGCCGGAGCCGATGGTCACGCCGGGGCCGATGGTCACGCCGGGGGTCGGGGCGAGGGCGCCTCGGCCGGTGCGGCGGACCGTTTCGGCAGCGCGCTGTACGGGCTCGCCGAACTGGCCCGCGACGAGGGCGGCATGGTCGGCGCCCTGCGCTCCGAGGCGGCGGTGTGCGCCCTCGAACGCGCCTGCCGCGCGCCCGGCGCACTGCGCGCCGCGCGCACTGCCCGCGTGCCGGACCTGCTCACCGTCGCCGCCCAGGTGGAACGCGCACTGCGCCCCCTCTCCCTCGACTGGTACGGCGACGACGGGCTCGGCTCGGTCGACCTGTGCCACGCCACGTCCGGCGGCGCCGCGGCCCTGCCGGGACTGCTCGCCCGCCACTTCTCGGGCGTACCCCTGCTGGTCACGGAGTACGGAGTACAGCTGCGGGCGCACTACCTGGGCCCCCGCGAGGATCTTCGGGGGCACGCCGCGTCGGCGCCGGCGCGGGCCCTGCTCGCGGCGTTCCACGGCCGGCTCGCCGCGGAGGCCTACCGGCAGGCCACGGTCATCACGCCCGGCAACACGCACGCCCGCCGCTGGCAGGAGCGCTGCGGCGCCGACCGGACCAAAATCCGTACCGTCTACCCCGGCATGGAGGCGTCCCGCTTCTCGGAGGTGGGCGAGAGCGCCGAACACGCCGACCCGTACACCCTCGTGTGGGTCGGACGCATCGAGCCCGCCAAGGATCTGGCCTCGCTGCTGAACGCCTTCGCGGAGATCCGCAAGGAGGAGCCGAAGGCGCGGCTGCGGATCGTCGGCGCACCCGCGGACGGCCCGGAGGGCGCGACCCATCTGGCGCACTGCAAGGCGCTGGCCTCGCAACTCTTCCCCGACGAGGCCGAGCGCGTGCACGCCGTCGGCGACAACCCGGTCTCCTTCGAGGAGATCGGCGGACCCGACGTACCGACCCTCCCCGAGGCCTATGCGGCAGGCGCCCTCGTCGTCCTGTCCAGCGTCGTCGAGGGCTTCCCCATCAGCCTCGTCGAAGCGATGTTCGCCGGCCGCGCCACGGTCTCCACGGACGTCGGCGCGGTCGTCGAGGTCATCGGCGGTACGGGGCTCGTCGTTCCGCCGCGCAACCCGCGGGCGCTCGCCGAGGCCTGCGTCGCCCTGCTGCGCGATCCGGAACGCCGGTCGCGCCTCGGTGCCGCGGCCCGCGCCCGGGCCCTCGAACTCTTCACCGTCGAGCAGAACATCATGGCATTTCACGGCATTTACCTCGATATCGTCTCGCATTGCCCGGTCCGGCGGGACGTGGTCGACGCCTCGGGCGAGCCCCTTCCGTTCGCCATACCCGTCGAGGCACAGGTGCCGGGCCGGTGGCCGGAACCGGAGGCGCGGCCGGCGGCCGGGAGACCGGGCCCGGGCTGGGCGGCGGGACCGCCGGTACGGGGTGTCCCGCTGGGAAGCGCTCCGGGCGAGCCCGTACCCGCGGGGGAGGGGGCGCGGTGAGCGCGCGACGGATCAAAGCGGCGGACCGGACCTCCGGCGGCCCCACCGAGGACACGGAGGCCGGGCGGTCGGGAGACCTCGGGGACGTGCGGGGCATGAACGCCGAGGTGGGCGAGATCAAGGTGGTGGACATCCAGCCCGGCGAGACCCGTGTGGTCGACGTCCAGCTGGGCGAGTCGAGAATCGCGGACGCACGCCCCCCGGGCGAACCGGGACCGACGGTCCCACGGCCCAGCTGGGCGAAGGACCCGGCCCAGCACGGGTCCCGGCCGGGACCGAGGCAGGGGTCCTCGACGGCCACGTACGCCCGGCTGGCGTGGGACGCCGTGACCGTCACGCCGGAGGCGTCCCCTCCGGCTGCGGACGAGCAGGCTTCCGACCGGTCGGTTCCCGAGCCGCACGTCTCCGACCGGCCGGTTCCCGAGGCGCACGTCTCCGACCGGCCGGTTCCCGAGCCGAAGGTTCCCGCGTGGCCGGACGCCGACCAGCAGACCGTCGACCAGCAGCACCTCGGTCGGCGGATCTCCGACCGGCAGGCTCCCGGTCCGGTGGACGCGGTCGCTGCCCTCGGCCCGGTTCACGACCAGGCCGACGGACAGCTCGGCGAGCCTGACGTCGCCGACCGCACGCCCTCCGCCCCCCGCGGCGACGCCGACCCGGTGAAGGCCCTGATGCACCGCCACCGGCAACTGTGCGAGCGCGCGGTGGACCCGCTGGAGATCGCGGCGGCCCTGGAGGCGCACGGTGTGACCGACCGGACCGCCACCCACTTCCGGCACCGGGACGTCTTCTCCCTCGCGGAGGAGATGTACGCGCGAGTGCCCCGCGCCGGCGACACGGCACCCCGGCCCGAGACACCCGACACCCCGAAGGCGCACGCCGACTGGGCCGTACTCACCCTGCTGCCGGGCGCCCTGTGCGCGGCTGTCGTGACCGGACTGCGCTACACCGAGGGCCGGCCGCGCCTCGCGGTGACCGTCGTCGGCGTACTCGCCGTGGCCCTCGCCGTACGCGCGGCCCGCAGCCGCGGCCCCCTGCACGCCACGCGGCCGTGGTCCCCGACGCCGTCCACCCGCGCGTGGACCTACTGGCTCGTCGCCTACGCCCTCCTCGGCGACGGCCTGCTCGCCGCCGCCATCGAGGGCGGCCCCGACGGACCGCCCACCGGCAGCCCCGGCAGCTCCTGGCCGATCGCCCTCGCGTCCGTCCTGGCCCTGAGCGCGGCCTGCGCCCCGGCGGCCTGGTGCGCGCACCTCTTCACGGTGCGTGCGCGCCGCCGCCTCGTCACCAGCCGCGCCCTGGAGGAGTTCGCGTCCTCCGTGAAACCCCTGCTCCTGGGCGTCTTCGTCCTGTTCCTCTGCGTCCTCGGCGGCCTGCTCGCCCTGAGCGGGGCGGTACTGGACGAGTCCGCCGCCTACGCCGGGGCCGGGGCCCTCGGCGCGCTCCTCCTGCTCGCCCGGCTTCTCACCGTGCACGGATTCAGGCACGCCCCCGCCGTCATGCTCGCGGCCGCGGGCGTGGCCGAGGCGCTGGCCCTCCTGAGCGTCTTCGGAAGCCGCCTTCCCGGCTGCGAGGCGCTGGCCGTGCCCGTCGAGACCGTGGCCGACGCCTGGGGAGCGGGCGCGATCCCGGCTCTCGCGTGCGGGGCCGCGGCGCTCGTCCTCCTGATCCACGCGACCAGGACCCTCACCCGGGCCTCCGCCCACGCGGCGCACGGGGACACGCCGTGACCCGCCACCGACTCTCGGCTCCAGGATTCGTGATGGATCCCCGCGCCGAGCACCCCCCTTCCCGCGGGGCCGACACCGCGGGCCTTCCGTACGACCCATGGCACCACCCTGAAGGAGAACGCAAGATGATCACCCTCCGCATCGGAGAGTCCGCCCCGGGAGCCGCCCGATGAGGGTGCTGCTGATCGGAGCCAACGGATACCTCGGCCGATTCGTCGCCGACCGTCTCCTCGCCGACCCGGCCGTGCAGCTCACCGCGCTCGGCCGGGGCGACGACGCGGACGTGCGCTTCGACCTCGCCAGTGGCAGCCCGGGAGCGCTCACCCGCTTCCTCGACGCGGTGCACCCCGGGGTCGTCGTCAACTGCGCCGGTACCACCCGTGGCGGCGCCCGCGAGCTCACCCGGCACAACACCGTCGCCGTCGCCACCGTCTGTGAGGCACTGCGCCGCAGCGGGTGCGGTGCACGCCTCGTACAGATCGGCTGCGGCGCGGAGTACGGGCCCAGCCAGCCCGGATCCTCCACGGCCGAGGACGCGGTGCCCCGCCCCGGCGGCCCCTACGGCGTGAGCAAGCTCGCCGCCACCGAACTGGTCCTCGGCTCCGGCCTGGACGCCGTCGTCCTGCGGGTGTTCTCGCCGTGCGGGCCCGGCACCCCGGCGGGCTCCCCGCTCGGCCGGCTCGCCGAAGCGATGCGCCGCGCCATGCAGTCCGGCGACGGCGACCTCAAACTCGCCGGCCTCGGTGTCCAACGCGACTTCATCGACGTACGCGACGTAGCCCGTGCCGTCCATGCCGCCTCCCTCTCCGCCGCGCAGGGCGTCATCAACATCGGATCCGGTCGTGCCGTACGTCTGCGCGACGCCGCCTCCGTCCTCGCACGCGTCGCCGGCTACGGGGGAGCCCTCCACGAACTCGACGGAGTTCCCGGCCCCGCCCGGCCATCCATCGGTCACCCCCGTTCCGAAACAGAGCACACGGCCCCCGCCGCGTACCCCTACCCGGACGGCTGCGGCAGCTGGCAGCAGGCCGACGTGCGCACCGCACGCGACCGGCTCGGCTGGCGGCCCCGGATCAACCTTGAGGAATCCCTCGCCGACATCTGGATGGAGGCCGCATGCCGTATCTGACCAGCACGCCGACGGGCACCGCGAGCACGGACCTGAGGATCGGCTTCGGCGTCCCCGGCTATGCGCACCCGCTGGTCGCCCCGGTCGAATGGGGCGGCCTCACCCGCCCCGGGACCCCCTTGCACTGGGTCGTCCTGAACGTCTCCGACGGCCCCGGCGCCCGCCCCGACCCCCACTGCCTGGAGGCCGCCGGACGCCTGCGCAACGCGGGCGTCCGCGTACTCGGCCACCTGGACGTGACCTACGGCGCCCGCGCCTTCGGCGAAGTCGTCTCCGAGGCACACCGCTATCTCGACTGGTATCAGGTCGACGGCTTCCTCCTGGACCGCTGTCCCACGGAGCGGACAGCCCTCCCGGAGGTCCGGCGCACCAGCGACACCCTGCGGGCGCTCCTCGGCGACGGCCACATCGTCCTCGGCCACGGCACCCACCCGTATCCCGGCTACGCCGAGACCGCCGACCAGCTGGTGACCTTCTCCGGGCCCTGGAGCGACTACCGCTGGTCGCAGGTGGCGGAGTGGACCGCCGAATACCCGCCGGAGCGCTTCTGCCACTTCGTCCACGGCATGCCCCGAGGCCATCTCGACGAGGCTCTGCGCATCGCCCGCTGGCAGGGAGCCTCGACGATCTACTTCACGGACCGCACGGACCGCGGAGGTTCGGCCGGCCCCTGGGAGAGCCTGCCCGGCTACTGGGACGAACTCGTCTCGCGGATCGGAACGGGTGTCTCGGAATGAAGAAGGGCGTGGCAGTGTTACGGGGAGAACAACCGTAGTGATTGACCGACCAACGGAGTCCCCGTGTCGCTGCCACCCCTGGTCGAGCCAGCTGCTGAGCTCACCGTAGACGAGGTCCGCAGGTACTCCCGCCACCTGATCATCCCCGACGTGGGCATGGACGGGCAGAAGCGGCTGAAGAACGCCAAGGTGCTCTGTGTGGGCGCCGGCGGCCTGGGCTCGCCGGCGCTGATGTACCTGGCCGCCGCGGGCGTGGGCACGCTCGGCATCGTGGAGTTCGACGAGGTCGACGAGTCGAACCTGCAGCGCCAGATCATCCACAGCCAGGCGGACATCGGCCGCTCCAAGGCGGCGTCGGCCCGCGACAGCGTGCTCGGCATCAACCCCTACGTGAACGTGGTCCTTCACGAAGAGCGGCTCGAAGCCGAGAACGTGATGGACATCTTCAGCCAGTACGACCTGATCGTCGACGGCACGGACAACTTCGCGACCCGCTACCTGGTCAACGACGCGTGCGTGCTGTTGAACAAGCCGTACGTCTGGGGCTCGATCTACCGCTTCGACGGTCAGGCCTCCGTCTTCTGGTCCGAGCACGGGCCATGCTACCGCTGCCTCTACCCGGAGCCCCCGCCCCCCGGCATGGTCCCCTCCTGCGCCGAGGGCGGTGTCCTGGGCGTGCTGTGCGCGTCCATCGGCTCCATCCAGGTCAACGAGGCCATCAAGCTCCTCGCGGGCATCGGCGAGCCGCTCCTCGGCCGCCTGATGATCTACGACGCCCTGGAGATGCAGTACCGCCAGGTCAAGGTCCGCAAGGACCCGAACTGCGCGGTCTGCGGCGAGAACCCGACCGTCACCGAGCTCATCGACTACGAGGCCTTCTGCGGCGTCGTCTCCGAAGAGGCCCAGGAGGCGGCCGCCGGCTCGACGATCACTCCCAAGCAGCTCAAGGAGTGGATCGACGACGGCGAGAACATCGAGATCATCGACGTCCGCGAGATCAACGAGTACGAGATCGTCTCGATCCCCGGCGCCAAGCTGATCCCGAAGAACGAGTTCCTCATGGGCACCGCCCTGGCGACCCTGCCGCAGGACAAGAAGATCGTCCTGCACTGCAAGACCGGTGTCCGCAGCGCGGAGGTCCTCGCGGTCCTCAAGTCGGCCGGATTCTCCGACGCCGTGCACGTGGGCGGCGGTGTGATCGGCTGGGTCAACCAGATCGAGCCGGAGAAGCCGATCTACTAGCAGGACCCCGCAGGGACAGACCCTGTACGGAGAGGGGCTCGGCACCGTGTGTGCCGGGCCCCTTCCCGTCGCCCGGGCAGGGGTGGCCGGGTCGGCTAGGAGCAGACCTTGCCGTCGTCCGGTACCGATCCGTCCAGCAGGTAGTCGTCCACCGTGCTGTCGACGCAGTCGCTCCCGTTCCCGTAGGCCCCGTGTCCCTCGCCCTTCCAGGTCAGCTGCACACCGACGCCCTTGCCCAGCTCGTCCGCCATCTTGCGCGCACCCTCGTACGGCGTCGCCGGGTCGCCGGTGTTGCCCACCACCAGGACGGGGTCCGCGCCGGGCGCGCTCACCTCCGGTGTCTCGTACTGCCCGGCCACCGGCCAGTCGTGGCACCAGCCGGCCGTGTCCCAGCCCATCGAGTCCCCGAACACGGGCGAGATCTTCCTGAACTCCGGGAGCCGCTTCTTCGCCTCCTCGGGCGTCGGCCGCTCCTTGTCGTCCAAGCACGATATGACCCGTTGGGAATGCGTGGTCGTGCCGTAGTGGCCCGAGGCGTCACGGTCGTTGTAGCCGTCGGCCTGCGCGAGCAGTTCCGTTCCGTCGCCGTCCTCGGCCGCTGCGAGCGCGCTGGTGAGAGCCGGCCAGGACGACTTGCTGTACAGCGGATAGATGATGCCGGTGAGAGCGAGCTGCTGGGTCAGCTCGCGGCCGCTCGTGGTCGCCAGCGGCTTCGAGTCGATCCGCTTGAGCAGGGCCGCGATCTCCTGGGAGCCCTCCTTCGGGTCCCGGCCCGTGGATTCGAGGTAGTCCTCCAGCGCGCGCTGGAAACCCCTGGTCTGGTTCTCCGCGTGGCCCACCGTCCCGGCGCTCGGGTCGACGACCGCGTCCAGGACCAGCCGCCCCGCGTTCTTGGGGAACAAGTGGGCGTACACGCCGCCCAGTTCGGTGCCGTACGAGATGCCGAAGTAGTGCATCTTCCGGTCGCCGAGGACATGCCGCATCAGGTCCATGTCCCGGGCCGTGTCGGTCGTCGAGACATGTCCGAGGAGCTTGCCCGCGGACTTCTGGCAGCCCTTGCCGAAGTCCGCGGCGTCCTTGAGGAACGCGGTCTCCTCGGCGGAGGTGTCCGGGGTGGTGTCGACGGCTTCGGCCGCCTGGACCTCTTTGTCGCTGCGGCAGCGCACGCCCTCACTGGCCGCGACACCGCGCGGGTCCCAGCTGACCAGGTCGTACCGCTCGTGGAGCTTCGCGAACGTCGGCCCGTACGGCGGCAGATAGTCGACGCCCGAGCCGCCGGGGCCGCCGAAGTTGAACAGCAGTGAGCCGATGCGGTCGTCCGAGGATCCGCTCGACTCGCTGCGGATCAGGGCCAGTCCGATGGTCTCGCCCGCCGGCTTCGCCCAGTCCAGCGGCACCTTGAGCGTCGTACACCGCCAGTCCCCGCCCGGCGCGGGGCCGGTCTCGGTGGCCTTGCACTTGTCCCAGTCGAGCTTCTGCGAGGTGAGCGAGGCGGGCAGCCCCGGCACGGTGTCCGAGGAGGATGCCGCGCCCGGGGACCTGCCCGCGTCGTCGTTCTTGTCGTTCCCTCCGTCGTCCCCGGACGAGCCGCTGCAGCCGGCCACCAGCAACGCGGCGGCGGCCAGTGCCGTCCACCGTGCGATACGCGCCATGAACTTCCCCCCTCGCATCGTCGTCCGCCGATGTCGCGGATGACAGTCAGGCCATAGTAGGCAGATCTCCGCGAGCACAGCGGAGCCCTGTGGATAACCCTCTGACCTGCCGCTTTGCGAGGTTCGTCAGGAGCAGACCGTTCCGGTCCGCGGGACCTTCCCGTTCAGCAGATAGCCGTTCACCGCGCCGCGCACGCACTTGTTCCCGCTGTCGTACGCCCCGTGCCCCTGGCCTTTGTACGTCAGCTCCACACCGACCCCCTTGCCCAGTGCATCCACCATCTTCCGGGCGCCCTCGTACGGGGTCGCCGGGTCGCCGGTGTTTCCGACCACGAGGATCGGAGCGGAGCCGGGCGCGTTCACATCGGGGTGGTCGGCGTCGCCCGCCACCGCCCAGTCGGTGCAGCCGACCATGCCCCACGCCAGATAGTCGCCGAAGACGGGCGAGGCCCTGCGGAACTCCGGGAGCTTCGCCGTCACGTCGGCGGCGGTGTAACGCGGTTTGTCGTCCGCGCAGTTGATGGAGACGTTGGCGGCGCTGATGTTGCTGTACTCGCCGTCCTGGTTGCGTCCGTTCATCGAGTCGGACAGCAGCATCAGAACCTTGCCGTCACCGTCGTACGCCTGCTGGAGTCCTTCGGTGAGGTACTCCCAGAACTCCTTGGAGTACAGGGACTGCGCGATGCCGCTCGTGGCGGCGGTCTGGGTGAGCTGACGAGGGAAGATGCCCGGGATCGGTTTGCCGTCGAGTTCCTTGAGCAGTGTGGCGATCCGGTCCTTGACGTCCTGCGCGCTGTCGCCGAGGGGGCACTCCTCGGCCTTGGAGGCGCAGTCCTCGGCGAAGTTGTCGAGCGCCAGCTGGAAGCCCTTGGCCTGTCCGAGGGACCCCTGTTCGGAGTTCTGCGTCGGGTCCACGACCGCGTCGAAGACGGCCCGCCCGACCTTCTCGGGGAACAGGTGCGCGTACACGCCGCCCAGTTCGGTGCCGTACGAGATGCCGAAGTAGTGCAGCTCGTCGTCGCCGAGGACCTGGCGCATCAGGTCCATGTCGCGGGCCGCGTCGGTGGTGCGTACGTGGGGGAGGAGCTTCCCGGAGTTCTTCTCGCAGGCCTTGTTGAAGTTCTTCGTGCTGTTCAGCAGAGTCCGCTGCTCGGCTTCGTCGTCCGGGGTGGCGTCCTGCTGGAAGTACTCGTCGAGCTGTTCGCTGTCCTCGCACTTCACACCGGCGCTGCGGCCGACACCGCGCGGGTCGAAACTGACCAGGTCGTAGCGGGTACGCAGCTCGTCGTAGTCCTTGCCGAACGCGGGGAGCGTGGTGACGCCCGAGCCGCCCGGTCCGCCGAAGTTGAAGAGCAGTGAACCGATGCGCCGGTCCTCGGCGCCGCTCGTCCGCGCGCGGATCAGCGCGAGACCGATGGTGTCCCCCTTGGGCTTGTCCCAGTCCAGCGGCGCCTTCAGGGTCGCGCACTGCCAGGTGCCGCCGTCCGGCAGCGGCGAGGGGGCGTCCCCGCCGCCCTCGGACTCGGACGGTTCGGGACAGTCCTTCCAGCTGAGCTTCTGCGCCGACAGGTCCTCGTCCGCGGAGCCGCCGTCGTCGCCGCATCCGGCGAGGGCCGCCAGCAGCAGAAGGGCGGTGGCGGTCAGGGCGGCGGCACGCGGCGGGGAAGGGTTCGGCATAGACCCATCCTGAGGTCGTACAGGACCGGCCGCTCGGGGCGCGGGCCGTGCGGGTGAGGAACCCGCGTCCGCCCTTGCGGACCGTCGTCGCCCGTCGGGCGGCCCGGGGGAGCGCCGGACGGGTCCCGGAGACCCCCTAGGTCCTGTCGTCAAATTCCCGACGTCCGCCCGGCAGGCGGGAATTTGACGACAGGGCCTAGAGCGCGCCCTTGCGTGTCAGGTGGTTGAAGAACAGCCACCCCGGCAGCACGGGCAGCCACAGCGTGAGCAGGCGGTACAGGAGCACGGCGGGCGCCGCGACCTCCTTGGGGAGCCCGACGGCGATCAGACCGACCGTCAGGGTGGCCTCGACCGCGCCCACCCCGCCCGGGGTGGGCGCCGCGGAACCGAGCGCGTTCCCGGCGAGGAAGACGACGGCCACGCTGGCGATGCTGATCGCGGGCATGTCCTCGCTGCCGAACGCCCGGATCGACGCGTCGAGGCACATCACGAAGCAGGCCGTCAGCAGAAGCATGCCGCCGATGCCGGTGATCAGCTTCTGCGGCCGCTGGAGGACGTCCAGCATGCGGGGAATGACACCCGCGAAAAGTGACCGCACGCGCGTGACCACGAATTTCCGCAGGAACGGCACCGAGGTCACGACGAGGACGAGGACCGCGACGGTCAGCAGACCCGCGATGACCGTCCGGGACGGCGACAAGGAGGGCGTCTTCTCGGTACCGGTCAGATAGCCGAACGACAGCAGCATCAGGATGTGACAGCCGAGCCCGAACAGCTGCGACGCGCCGACGCTCGCCACCGCGAGCCCCGGCCGTACCCCCGCACGCTGGAGGAACCGCGTGTTGAGCGCGACACCGCCCACCGCCGCGGGCGCCACGATCTTCACGAAGGACCCGGCGACCTGCGCCGCAACAGCCCGCATGAACGGCACCCGCTCGGGCACGAAGCCCAGCAGGCTCATGGCCGCGGCGAAGTAGCTCAGCATCGAGAAGAGCGCCGCCGCGGCGACCCAGCCCCACTGGGCGCTTTCGAAGAGCGTGCCGAACTCGATGTGCGTGAGCTGCGTCAGCAGGAAGTACGCGCCGAACGCGCCCGCGATGAAACTGATCAGCGTGCGCGGACGGATGCGCTCAAGACGGGCCGGCTCGACCGGAGCCTGCGGCCTGATCAGCAGCACCTGATGCCGGATCTGGGTGAGCAGATCCTCCTCGCGGGCCTCGTCCAGCGCCTCGTCGATCGCCCGCTTCTCGGCCCGCTGCTCGGCCCGTACGGTTTTCTTGTCGGGCTTCTCCAGGACGGGCCTGGTCTCCTCGGGCGTGGCCTCGTGCTCCTCGGCGCGGGCCAGTTTGGCCTGCCGGGAGGCCTCCAGGACCGCCTCGCGCTCGCGCTCCGAACGCTCCCGGGCCAGTTTGCGCAAGGTGGCGCGGTGGGAGCGGGTGAGCGCGATGGGCTGCAGCATGGGCAGGCAGTCGGCGACCGCGTCCGGGCCGAGCACACCGACGGCCGAGGCCACCGCGCGTTCAGCGCCGACGCGCAGGCCCAGCGTGGTCACCAGCTGGGCGACGTCCATGCGCAGCATCAGCTCACCGGCGGCGATCTCGCCGTTGCGCAGGTCCGTGAGGATCACCGTGCCGGAACGATCCACCAGAACGGCGTCACCGGCCAGCCTGCGGTGGGCGATGCGCCGCGACTGCAGCGCCTGCACCTGGTGCCAGGTCTCGCGCAGCAGGTCGTCGGTGATCTCCTCGTCCGTCAGCGCGTCGAGGGTGCGCCCGCCGATGTGCTCGTAGACCAGCATCACGGCGTCCGGACCCAGCTCGGAGGTCGCGATCAGCTTCGGCGCGTTGGCCCCGGCCGCGATGGCCGCGTACGCGAGGAGCGCCTCTTGTTCCAGGGCCTGGCGCAGCGACTGGAGGCTGCGGCGCGTGGTGATGCCCCGCAGGGTCAGCCGGCGCCACACGCGGTAGAAGAAGCCCTGTGCCTGCTGTTCCCGGTCCACCACCGTGACGTCCAGCGGGGCGCCGTCCTGGAGTGTCACGAAGTACCGGCGGCCGCGGTCGCCGTCCGCGGCCTCCGGGGTCTCGTCGCGCGCGGCGCTCACCGGGTGGAAGCCGACGTGCCGCAGGCCGGCCATCAGGGTCCGGCCCGTGGGCCGGACGTTCGGTGAGCCGACCGCGTACAGCGTCCCGTAGGCGACGCTCCAGCCGATCAGCACCGTGAGGACGATCGAGAAGGGGGTCGTGTAGCCGGTGACCAGCATGGAGAAGGCGTCGAGCATCAGCACGACCCACAGGACCGCACGCCAGCGCGGCCGTCGCGACATGCCGACGGCCGTCATGTAGGCGATGACCGGCGCGAGGTAACCGTGCACCGGGTCGGTCAGGGCGTGGATGTCTCCGGGGGAGGGCTGTGTGAGCGCTTTCTGGATCGAGTCCGGAGCGCCTTTGGCGACCCACAGATCGGTGGCGAGCGTCACACCGTGGGCGAGGACCGCGGCCAGCACGCCGTCGGCGATCCGCAGGCCGTCCCGCTTGATCAGCCGCTCGATGGCGAAGGCGACCGGCACCAGGAGGATCGCGATGCTCGACGCGAGCCCGGCGATCTTGATCAGCAGGTCGGGCGCCTCGTCGGTGCCCTTGTTGATGTCCTGCGCCAGCCCCGACGTCGTGCCGTGCGCGAAAGCGGCGATCGACAGCAGTACGACGATCGCGAGAACGCCCACCAGCAGGCGCATCAGGTCGGAGGGACGGTGCACGCGCGCGGGGAGCAGCGGTTCGTCGCCCTCGACCGCCTCGGCCGGGGCGTCGTCGCAGGCCACGCCGTCGGTCTCCGCGGCTCCGCTCTCCTTGCGCATGTCCTTCTTCCGGGACGTGTCCGGATTCCCGGACGTCACGCCCGTCACACTCGTCTTGGACGCCACACCCGTCTCGGGCGTGGCGTCCGTCACCGGTGTCACGGACGCCTCTGCCTTCTCCGGAAGGCTCTCGTCCGTATCGTCGCCGGAATCCGGGCGCGACGAAACCTCAGAGGTGCCCTCCGCGTCTTCGGGGTGCACACCCTGCTGTTTCATCGTCTCTTCTTGGTCTCGTATCACCAGTAACCGCCCGCACGATGGTGGCATGCCCCGCCGACACAGGGGGGCATCAGGGTGCAATGCGGGGGCGCACAGTCTGCCCGAAGCGCTGTTCCGGGGCGAGGGATACGTACCGTCGCCGCCGCGTCACGTTGTCGGAGGGGTGGTGCAGGATGGACCGGATGAGCGAGCAGAGCCTCCCGGCGGACGCCTTGCCGGAGTACGCGGAGCGGGTCCTCGACGTGGCTGAGCAGATCCCGCCCGGGCGCGTCATGACGTACGGAGATGTCGCGGAATGGCTGGAGGAGGGCGGTCCGCGACAGGTCGGACGGGTGATGGCCCTCTACGGAGGAGCCGTTCCGTGGTGGCGGGTCGTCCGCGCGGACGGGACGCTGCTCCCCGGCCACGAACTGCGGGCGCTGGAGCAGTACCGGGCCGAAGGTACGCCCCTGAAGGGCGCGAGCAGATCCTCCGAGGGTCACCTTCCGCGTATCGACATGAAACAGGCCAGATGGGACGGCGGTGATCGCGCGGAGGGTCACACCCGACAGCTTCCGGCATCCAACCGCCAGGAGGGGGACGGGTGACCCGTACGGGGGAATGCGGGCACGCCCGGGACATGCCGTACGTTCGTGATGCGGGAGACACCGGTGCCGGGAGGGAACACGGGGAAGCGCCGTTTCCACGGCATCCACCGGCGTAGCGTCGACGGCACGCGTCCCGTTCATCCCGCGGCCACCGCCCGCCTCGCGCCGCCGATCTCCCACCCGTCGCCCGAGCACGATCCCTCACCGACGGCGACCCGCGCCGACAGTGACAATCCCCAGCACACCCACCAGGACCGGCGAACCACGTGAGCTCCTCTTTCTCCACCAGGCGCCTGTCGTACCCCCAGGGTCGACAGGGGACCCGTGGCGCTTACCGGCTGGTGCGTACCCCGCCGGTACGGGTGGCTCCCCCTCTGCTGGACGCAGCCCAGCGTGCGGCGGTTGACCACGAGGGGGGCCCGCTGCTCGTCCTCGCAGGTCCGGGCACCGGCAAGACGACCACGCTCGTCGAGTCCGTGGCGGCCCGGGTCGCCCGCGGCGCGGACCCCGAGCGCATCCTGGTGCTGACGTTCAGCCGCAGGGCCGCCGTGGAACTGCGCGACCGCATGGCGCTGCGCGTGGGAGCGGCCCGCGCGCCCCGGGCGACGACCTTCCACTCCTTCTGCTACGCCCTGGTCCGGGCCCACCAGGACACCGATCTGTTCGTGGAACCGATGCGGCTGCTCTCCGGCCCCGAACAGGACGTGGCGGTACGGGAACTGCTCGCGGGCCAGCCCGGCCTGGAGCGGCTCGGCCTCGCCCATGTGCGCTGGCCGGACGAACTGCGCGCGTGCCTGACGACGCGCGGCTTCGCCGACGAGGTCCGCGCGGTCCTCGCCCGCAGCCGTGAACTGGGCCTCGGCCCCGACGCCCTGGAGACCTTCGCCAGGCGCATCGGCCGCCCCGACTGGCTGGCCGCCTCCGCCTTCCTCGCCGAGTACCTCGACGTGCTCGACATGCAGGGAGTGCTCGACTACGCCGAACTGGTGCACCGCGCGGTGCTGCTCGCCCGGCGTCCCGGCGTGGCCGAACGGCTCGCCGAGCGGTACGACGCGGTCTTCGTCGACGAGTACCAGGACACCGATCCGGCGCAGCTGCGGCTCCTGGACGCGCTCGCGGGCGGCGGCCGCACGCTGGTGGCCTTCGGCGACCCCGACCAGTCGATCTACGCGTTCCGGGGCGCCGACGTGAACGGCATCCTGGAGTTCCCGGACGTCTTCCCGCGCGTGGACGGCACACCGGCGCCGGTCGAGGTCCTCAGGACGTCCCGCAGGTCGGGGGCGGGCCTGCTGGCGGCCACCCGGCTGCTGACCCAGCGCATGCCCCTGACCCGCCTCCCGGCGGAGAAGGTACGCGCCCACAGGGAACTCGCCCCCGTACGGGACGGCGGCCAGGTGGAGGTCTACACGTACCCGACCGCCGGTACGGAGCTGGACAACATCGCGGACATCCTGCGCCGCGCCCACCTGGAGGACGGCGTTCCGTGGAAGGAGATGGCCGTCCTGGTACGTGCCGGCTCCCGCACCATCCCGACGATCCGCCGCACGCTCACCGCGGCCGGCGTCCCCCTCGACATCGACGGCGACGACCTGCCGCTGCGCCACGAACCGGCGGTGACGCCCTTGCTGACGGCTCTCAAGGCGGTGGCCGTGGCGGAGCTTGAGGAGCCGGCCTCGGCCGAGGTGACGCCGGAGGGACCCGCCTCGCCGGAGGAGTCCGTCCCGGAGGAGCAGGCCGCCTCGGAGGAGCGGTCCGTCCAGGAAGAGCAGGCCGTCCCGGAGAAACAGACCGCCCCGGGGGAACAGGCCGTCCAGGAGAAGCCGTGGCTCGACGTCGAGACCGCGCTCACCCTCCTCGCGTCCCCGCTGGCCGGGATGGACGCCGCGGACCTGCGCCGTCTGGGCCGCGCCCTGCGCGAGGAGGAGCGCGCCGCGGGCAACCACGTGCCGCCGCCCTCCGACGAGTTGCTGGCGCGGGCCCTGGCCGAGCCGGAGCGGCTGGTCGCCCACGACCCCGCGTACGCGCGCGGGGCCCAGCGCCTGGGCGCCCTCCTGCGCAAGGCACGGGAGCGCCTGGCAGGGGGCGGCACGGCCGAGGAGGCGCTCTGGGAGCTGTGGGACGGCACACCCTGGCCGCAGCGCCTGGAGCGGGCCGCCCGGCGCGGCGGAGCGGCCGGCCGCAACGCGGACCGCGACCTCGACGCCGTGTGCGCGCTGTTCGCGACCGCGGCCCGCGCCGAGGAACGCACCGGAGGCCGAGGCGCCCTCAACTTCCTGGAGGAGGTCGACGCCCAGGACATCGCCGCCGACACGCTCACCCGCAGGGCCGTGCGCCCCGACGCCGTACGTCTGATGACCGCGCACCGCTCCAAGGGCCTGGAGTGGCGCCTGGTCGTCGTCGCGGGCGTCCAGGAGGGCCTGTGGCCCGACCTGCGCCGGCGCGGCTCCCTCCTGGAGGCCGACCGCATCGGACGGGACGGTCTCGCGGAGCCGCTCACCCCCGGAGCGCTCCTCTCCGAAGAGCGCCGCCTGTTCTACGTGGCCGCCACGCGCGCGCGTGAACGGCTCGTCGTCACCGCCGTGAAGGCCCCCGCGGACGACGGCGACCAGCCTTCCCGTTTCCTCACCGAACTCGGCACGGAGCCCAAGGACATAACGGGCCGCCCCCGCCGCCCCCTGTCCGTCGCCGCGCTCGTCGCGGAACTGCGGTCCACCACGGTCGACCCCCGCGTCTCGGCCACCCTCAGGGAGGCCGCCGCGCGCCGCCTGGGCAGACTCGCCGCGCTCGGCGACGAGGACGGCCGCCCCCTGGTGCCGTCCGCGCACCCCTACCGCTGGTGGGGCATGTACGAGCCCACCGAGAGCAAGGTGCCGCTGCGCGACCGCGACCATCCCGTCGTGCTCTCCGGCAGCGCCCTCGACCAGCTCGCCAACACCTGCGCCCTGCAGTGGTTCCTGGGCCGCGAGGTGAAGGCCGACGCCCCCGCGACCGCGGCCCAGGGCTTCGGCAACGTGGTGCACGTCCTGGCGGACGAGGTCGCCTCCGGCCGCACGCCCGCCGACCTCGCCGTCCTCATGGAGCGCCTCGACTCCGTGTGGGAGGCGCTCGCCTTCGACGCGCCTTGGAAGTCGGCCCAGGAGAAGGAGCACGCGCGCGTGGCGCTCGAACGCTTCCTGAAGTGGCACGTCATGGACCGCGCCGAACGCACCGCGGTGGCCAGCGAGCACGACTTCGACGTCACCCTCGAAGCGGGCTCCTACGAAGTCCGCATCCGCGGCTCCATGGACCGCGTCGAGCGGGACGCCGAGGGCCGCGCCTACGTGGTCGACTTCAAGACCGGCAAGCAGGCACCGAGCGCCGCGGACGTGGCTCATCACCCGCAGCTCGCGGTCTACCAGCTCGCGGTCAGCGAGGGCGCCGTGGACGAGGCCTTCGACGGCGAACGCCCCGAGCCCGGCGGCGCCGAACTCGTCCAGCTGCGCCAGGGCGCCCCCAAGAAGGACGGCGGCGAGACCCTGCCCAAGGTGCAGGCCCAGCAGCCGCTGGAGGGGGAGTGGGTCGGCGACCTCCTCGCCACCGCCGCGGGCAAGGTCCTCGACGAACGGTTCACGCCGACGACCGGCCAGCACTGCACGCACTGCGCGTTCCGGGCCTCGTGCAGCGCCCGCCCGGAGGGACGCCACGTCGTCGAGTGACGGGGCACGACCCCGGGCAGCCGTGCGCGGGGTGTCCGCCCCGTCTGCGCCAATTCGCGCCGAGGCGTCTGCGGAAATCCGCGCCGAAGTGTCTGCGGCAATCCGCACCAAAGGGTGCCTGCCGGGTACGAAGCGCCGCGAAGTGACATACAGCACCACGTGTGCTGACCTGCGCATCCTTCGACCCTGCCGCCGAATCGGCGCCGACTGTCAGTGGGCGCGACTAGCCTCTCTGACGTGCCAGCCCGTATCTCCGATCCCGAGCAGCTCAAGGAGCTCCTCGGCATCCCGTTCACCCCGGAGCAGACGGCCTGCATCGTCGCCCCGCCCGCCCCGCAGGTGATCGTGGCCGGAGCCGGCTCCGGCAAGACCACGGTGATGGCCGCGCGCGTGGTGTGGCTGGTCGGCACCGGACAGGTGGCCCCCGAGCAGGTCCTGGGCCTGACGTTCACCAACAAGGCGGCGGGCGAACTCGCCGAGCGCGTACGGAAGGCCCTGATCAAGGCCGGAGTCACCGACCCGGACGTGATCGACCCGGACAACCCGCCGGGCGAACCGGTGATCTCCACCTACCATGCCTTCGCCGGCCGCCTCCTGACCGATCACGGGCTGCGCATCGGACTCGAACCCACCGCGCGCCTCCTCGCCGACGCCACGCGCTACCAGCTCGCCGCCCGGGTCCTGCGCGAGGCACCGGGCCCCTACCCCGCGCTCACCCGCTCCTTCCCCGACCTGGTCGGCGACCTCCTCACCCTCGACTCCGAGCTGGCGGAACACCTCGTACAGCCGGAGGAACTGCGCGCGTACGACGCCCGGCTGCTGCACGACCTGGAGGGCGCCAAGCTCACCAACGCCGACCTGCGCAAGGTCCCGGAGACCGCCGCCGCCCGGCGTGAACTGACCGAGCTGGTGAGCCGCTACCGGAAGGCCAAGCGCGAGCGCGACCTCCTCGACTTCGGCGACCAGATCGCCCTCTCGGCGACCCTCGCCCGCACCCGCTCCGAGGTCGGCGGCATCCTGCGCGACGAGTTCCGGGTGGTCCTCCTGGACGAGTACCAGGACACCTCCGTGGCCCAGCGCATCCTCCTGGCAGGCCTGTTCGGCGGCGGCACGGGCCACCCGGTGACCGCCGTCGGTGACCCCTGCCAGGCCATCTACGGCTGGCGCGGCGCCTCCGTCGCCAACCTCGACGACTTCCCCGAACACTTCGCGCACGCCGACGGCCGCCCGGCGACCCGCCAGTCGCTCAGCGAGAACCGCCGCAGCGGCGGCCGCCTCCTCGACCTCGCCAACGGCCTCGCGGAACCCCTGCGCGCCATGCACGCGGGCGTGGAGGCCCTCCGCCCCGCCCCAGGCGCCGAGCACGACGGCACGGTCCGCTGCGCGCTGCTGCGTACCCACGCCGAGGAGATGGACTGGCTCGCCGACTCCATCGCCCATCTCGTACGCACCGGCAAGTCCCCCGGTGAGATCGCCGTCCTGTGCCGCACCGCGACCGACTTCGCCCAGATCCAGGGCGCGCTCGTGGCCCGCGACATCCCGGTGGAGGTCGTCGGGCTCTCCGGGCTGCTGCACCTGCCCGAGGTCGCCGACCTGGTCGCCGTCTGCGAGGTCCTCCAGGACCCCGGGGCCAACGCCTCACTGGTCCGTCTGCTCACCGGACCGCGCTGGCGCATCGGCCCCCGCGACCTCGCCCTCCTGGGCCGCCGGGCCCGGCTGCTCGTGTCCCACGCGCGCGTGGACGCCGACGACGACCCCGACCTGCGGCTCGCCGCAGCCGTCGAAGGCGTCGACCCGGCCGAGGTGATCTCCCTCGCGGACGCGCTCGACACCTTCCTGGAGACGCCCCTCGGCGGTGAAGGGGACGACGACGGGCTGCCGTTCTCGGCCGACGCACGCGTACGGTTCGCGCGCCTGGCCACCGAACTGCGCGATCTGCGCCGCTCGCTCGCCGACCCGCTCATGGACGTCCTGCACCGGGTCCTGGCCACCACAGGCCTTGAGGTGGAGCTCTCCGCGTCCCCGCACGCCCTGGCCGCCCGCCGCCGCGAGACCCTGTCCAACTTCCTGGACGTCGCCGCCTCCTTCGCCGCGAACGAGGGCGAGGCCAGCCTGCTCGCCTTCCTCGGCTTCCTGCGCACCGCGGCCCAGTACGAGAAGGGCCTCGACAACGCCCTGCCGGGCGGCGAGAACACCGTCAAGGTGCTCACCGCGCACAAGTCCAAGGGCCTGGAATGGGACGTCGTCGTGGTCCCGGGGCTCGTCACCGGCACGTTCCCCAGCGCCCAGGGCCGCGAGAAATGGACCGCCCAGGGCAAGGTCCTGCCGCACGGACTGCGCGGCGACGCCGACACCCTGCCCGACATCGACGCCTGGGACTCCCGCAGCATGAAGGCCTTCCACGAGGCCATGAAGGAGCACCAGCACACCGAGGAACTCCGCCTCGGCTACGTCACCTTCACCCGCCCCCGCTCCCTGCTGCTCGGCTCCGGCCACTGGTGGGGCCCCTCCCAGAAGAAGCCCCGCGGCCCCTCCGACTTCCTGCACGCCCTGTACGAGCACTGCGCGGCCGGGCACGGCGAGATCGAGGCCTGGGAGGACGAGCCCGAGGAGGACGAGGAGAACCCCGCGCTGCTGGCGGCCGGTGGCGACCACGCCTGGCCGCTCCCGCTCGACGACCTGGCGACGGCCCGCCGCCGCGAGGCCGCCCGGACGGTGCTGGCCCACCTGGAGTCCGGCCACTCCCACGAGAGCGCCCACCCCTCGGCTCCCGACGAGCCGGGTCCCTACGACGACCCGGACTGGCCGCCGCCGGAGGAGGACGAGCCTCCTTACGAAGAGGCCGATTTCACGGACGCGGCCCCAGACGACTGGGACTCGTGGACACCGGACCGCCCGGCGACCCCCGACCGCCCGGCGACCCCCGACCGCCCGGCGACCTCCGACCGTCCGACGGTCCCGCACCCCAGCCCCGCCCCGGACGCCCGCCCGCACTCTCCCGGGACCACGCGCCCCACCCCCGAGGAAGCCCGCACCATCGCCTCCTGGGACCGCGACCTGGACGCCCTCACCGGGGAACTCCTGCGCGCCCGCGAGAGCGTCACGGACGTCCCCCTGCCGGCCTCCCTGACCGCGTCCCAGCTGCTGCGTCTGGCCGCGGACCCGGAAGGGTTCGCCCAGGAACTGGCACGCCCCATGCCGAGCCCTCCCCAGCCCGCCGCCCGCCGGGGCACCCGCTTCCACGCCTGGGTCGAAGCCCGCTTCGAAGCGCTGCGCCTGCCGATGCTGGAGCCGGAGGACCTGCCCGGCAGCGGGGCCGAGATCGCCGACGAACGCGACCTGGAAGCCCTCAAGGACGCCTTCGAACGCACCCCCTACGCCCACCGCACGCCCCACCGGGTCGAGGTCCCCTTCCAGCTCGCCATCGCCGGCCGCGTCGTACGGGGCCGGATCGACGCGGTCTACAAGGAAGAGGTCCCCGAGGAGGAGGCCGACGGGGACGGGCGGGCGACGACGATGTACGAGATCGTCGACTGGAAGACCAGCCGCACCCGCACCGCCGATCCGCTCCAGCTCGCCGTCTACCGGCTCGCCTGGGCCGAGAAGCACGGCATCCCCCTGGAATCCGTACAGGCCACCTTCCTGTACGTGCGCAGCGGCGAGGTCGTACGCCCCAGGAGCCTGCCGGACCGGGCCGCGCTGGAACGCCTCCTCCTGGAAGAACCACCCGAAGGGGTTCCCGACGAACCGCCGGACCAGCACGCGCGCGTGGACGGATAGGCTCGTGACCATGAGCAAGACTCCGGACAGCGCCGTCCGCGCGTACACCGAGCAGCACCGCGCAGCCTTCCTCGACGACCTCGCCGAATGGCTGCGCATCCCGTCCGTCTCGGCCCAGCCCGAGCACGCCGCGGACGTACGGCGCAGTGCCGACTGGCTCGCCGCGAAACTGCGGGAGACGGGCTTCCCGACCTGCGAGGTCTGGTCGACCCCCGGCGCACCCGCGGTCTTCGCCGAATGGCCCTCGGACGATCCGCGGGCGCCCACGGTCCTCGTCTACGGCCACCACGACGTACAGCCCGCCGCCCGCGAGGACGGCTGGGACACCGACCCCTTCGAGCCCGTGATCCGCGGGAACCGACTCCACGCGCGCGGGGCCGCCGACGACAAGGGGCAGGTGTTCTTCCACACACTCGGCGTCCGGGCCCACCTCGCCGCCACGGGCCGCACGACTCCCGCGGTCCATCTGAAGCTGCTGATCGAGGGCGAGGAGGAGTCCGGCTCCCCGCACTTCCGTGACCTCGTCGAAGCCCGCAAGGACCGGCTGACCGCCGACGCGGTGATCGTCTCCGACACCGGCATGTGGTCCGAGGACACCCCCACGGTGTGCACCGGCATGCGCGGCCTCGCCGAGTGCGAGATCCAGCTGTACGGACCCGACCAGGACATCCACTCCGGCTCCTTCGGCGGCGCCGTGCCCAATCCGGCCACCGCCGTCGCCCGCCTCGTCGCCGCCCTGCACGACGAGCACGCGCGCGTGGCGATCCCGGGGTTCTACGAAGGCATCACCGAACTCACCGACCGTGAGCGGGAACTCTTCGCCGAACTGCCCTTCGACGAGGAGAGCTGGCTGCGCACCGCCCGGTCCACGGCCACCTACGGAGAGAGCGGCCACACCACTCTGGAGCGCGTCTGGGCCCGCCCGACCGCCGAGGTCAACGGCATCGGCGGCGGCTACCAGGGCCCCGGCAACAAGACGATCGTGCCGTCCTCGGCGATGGTCAAACTCTCCTTCCGGCTCGTCGCCGGACAAGACCCCGACCACATCGAGAAGGCCGTCCGCGCCTGGACCGCCGAGCAGCTGCCCGCCGGGATCCGCCACGAGATCACCTTCGGCGCCGCCACGCGCCCGTGCCTGACACCGCTCGACCATCCCGCCCTGCAGTCCGTCGTACGGGCCATGGGCCGCGCCTTCGACAAGGAGATCCGCTTCACCCGCGAAGGCGGTTCGGGGCCCGCCGCGGACCTCCAGGACGTCCTCGCCGCCCCGGTGCTGTTCCTCGGCATCTCGGTCCCGTCCGACGGCTGGCACGCCCCGAACGAGAAGGTCGAACTCGACCTCCTCCTGAAAGGCGTCGAGACCTCCGCCCACCTGTGGGGCGATCTGGCCCGGAACTGGCGAGATGCACACTGAAGAAGCCCCGCCGCACCCGTCCTGCCGTACAACCGGACATCCGGCTGAACAGCCCGCCGAACCAACCGTTTCACCGGGGGAGTTGGAAGCACCCGTGACCACCTGGACCGACCGCACCGCCGACCGTCCCATCTCGCTCACCGCCCCGAGCGGCATCGACCGGGCCGCCCACCACCGGCTCGACGAGGCCTGGCTCGCCGCGGCGTGGAGCCACCCCACCACCCGGGCCTTCGTGGTCTCCGGCGGTCAGGTCCTCATCGACGAGACGCCCGACGGCACCACCGAACTCGTCATGACCCCGTCCTTCGAAGCGCCCCTCACCGAGGCGCACCGCTACTTCCTCGGCACCGACGACGACGGTGTGAGCTACTTCGCCCTCCAGAAGGACACCCTGCCCGGCCGTATGGACCAGTCCGCGCGCGCGGCGGGTCTGCGCGAGGCGGGCCTGCTCCTGTCACCCCGTGACGCGGGTCTCATGGTGCACGCGGTCGCCCTGGAGAACTGGCAGCGCCTGCACCGTTTCTGCTCCCGCTGCGGTGAACGCACGGTGATCGCCGCGGCCGGTCACATCCGCCGCTGCCCCGCCTGCGGTGCCGAGCACTACCCGCGCACCGACCCGGCCGTGATCATGGCCGTGACGGACAACGAGGACCGCATCCTGCTCGGCCGGCAGGTGCACTGGCCCGAAGGCCGCTTCTCCACCCTCGCGGGCTTCGTCGAGCCCGGCGAGTCCATCGAGCAGTCGGTCCGCCGCGAGGTGTTCGAGGAGGCCGGCATCACCGTCGGCGAGGTCGAGTACGTCGCCAGTCAGCCCTGGCCGTTCCCCTCCAGCCTCATGCTGGGCTTCATGGCCCGCGCGACCTCGGCGGAGATCAACGTCGACGGCGAGGAGATCGAGGAAGCGCGCTGGTTCTCCCGCGAAGACCTGCGGGCCGCTTTCGAGTCCGGGGAGGTCCTGCCTCCGTACGGCATCTCGATTGCGGCCCGTCTGATCGAGCTCTGGTACGGCAAGCCCCTGCCGACGCGCTCGGCGGCCGCCTGAGGCAGCCCGCGCCCGGGACCGTTGACAGGTCCCCCTAGGCGCCGATCTTCTGCTTCACCTGCGCCAGCGAAGGGTTCGTCAGCGTCGAGCCGTCCGGGAAGAGGACGGTGGGAACTGTCTGGTTTCCGCCGTTCGCCTTCTCCACGAACGCCGCGGACGCCGGGTCGTGCTCGATGTTGATCTCGTCGTACGTGATGCCCTCACGGTCCATCTGGCTCTTCAGCCGACGGCAGTAGCCGCACCACGTGGTGCTGTACATCGTCACAGTGCCCGGCATGTCTCTCATGCTCCTTCGCTGCAGGGAGGTGCGTGTTCGCAGTGAGGGGAACGTACGCGACCGGGCTGCCATTCCCGTGCGCGGGCGGGCAGGGGCGACCCGGGGGCGGGCGACGCCTGCCGTATTAGTACGACTGCGAGCGGCTGCCTGTGGACAACCGGCGCATCCGTCCCGGCCGACCTGGCAGCATGGCGGGGTGACAGCAGCATCGCACTCCACCCTTTTCCCGCAGGGCACCCACGGCTCTCAGTACCCGGCACCGCCGAGTGGGGCCGATGCGGTGCTCGAAGGGCTCGACCCCGAGCAGCGCGAGGTCGCCACCGCCCTGCACGGCCCGGTCTGCGTGCTCGCGGGAGCCGGCACGGGCAAGACCCGTGCCATCACCCACCGGATCGCCTACGGGGTGCGGGCGGGGATCCTCCAGCCCTCCAGCGTGCTCGCCGTCACCTTCACCGCACGCGCCGCGGGCGAGATGCGCGGCCGTCTCCGCCAGCTCGGCGCCTCCGGGGTCCAGGCCCGTACCTTCCACTCCGCCGCCCTGCGTCAGCTCCAGTACTTCTGGCCGAAAGCGGTCGGTGGCAGCCTGCCCCGCATCGTCGACCGCAAGATCCAGCTCGTCGCCGACGCCGCGGCCGCCTCCCGCATCCGGCTCGACCGCGGCGAACTGCGGGACGTCACCGCCGAGATCGAATGGTCCAAGGTCACCCAGACCATCCCCGCCGACTACGCGGCGGCGGCCGTGAAGGCAGGACGCGAGGCCCCCCGCGACCGCGCCGAGATCGCACAGCTCTACGCGGCGTACGAGGACATCAAACGCGGGCGCGGTGTCATCGACTTCGAGGACGTCCTGCTGCTGACCGTCGGCATCCTCCAGGACCAGCACCACATCGCGGAAGCGGTCCGCGCCCAGTACCAGCACTTCGTGGTCGACGAGTACCAGGACGTCAGCCCCCTCCAGCAGCGCCTCCTGGAACTGTGGCTCGGCGAGCGCGACAGCCTCTGTGTCGTCGGCGACGCCAGCCAGACCATCTACTCGTTCACCGGCGCCACCCCCGACCACCTCCTCGACTTCCGCGCCCGCCATCCCGGCGCCACGGTCGTCAAGCTCGTCCGCGACTACCGCTCCACCCCCCAGGTGGTCCACCTCGCCAACGGGCTGCTCGCCCAGGCCCGCGGTCGCGCCGCCGACCACCGGCTGGAGCTGATCTCCCAGCGCGCCGCGGGCCCCGAGCCCGGCTACGCGGAGTACGCCGACGAACCCGCGGAGGCCGAGGGCGCCGCCCGCCGCATCCGCGACCTCATGGCCTCCGGCACCCCCGCGAGCGAGATCGCGATCCTCTTCCGTACGAACTCGCAGTCCGAGATCTACGAACAGGCCCTCGCCGATGTCGCCGTGCCCTACCAGCTGCGCGGGGCCGAGCGTTTCTTCGACCGCCCCGAGGTGAAGCGGGCCATCCACGCCCTGCGCGGCGCGGCCCGTTTCGGGGGCAACGACTCGCTCCTCGACGACGCCCCCGACCTGCCTTCGCAGGTCCGGGCGGTGCTGTCCGGGGACGGCTGGACCCATCAGCCACCGGCGGGCTCCGGCGCCGTCAGGGAGCGCTGGGAGTCCCTCGCCGCCCTCGTGAACCTCGCCCAGGACTTCGCCGCCGCCAGGGACGGCGCCACCCTCGGCGACCTCGTGGCCGAACTCGAAGAGCGCGCCGGCGCCCAGCACGCCCCGACCGTCCAGGGCGTCACCCTCGCCTCCCTCCACTCCGCCAAGGGCCTGGAGTGGGACGTCGTCTTCCTGGTCGGCGTGGCCGAGGGCATGATGCCGATCTCCTACGCCAAGACCGACGACCAGATCGAGGAGGAGCGCCGCCTCCTCTATGTCGGTGTCACCCGCGCACGACAGCACCTCTGCGTCTCCTGGTCGCAGTCCCGCTCGCCCGGCGGCCGTCCCAACCGGCGGCCCAGCCGCTTCCTCGACGGCCTGCGGCCCGGCTCCGTCGCCACCGCGGGCCGCCGGGGCTTGACGGGCGGCGGGCCCGGCGGCATCGAGCGCGGGGCCGCGGGCAGCGTCCCCGACGCACCCCGGCGGACCAACCGCACCCCCGCCCGCTGCCGGGTCTGCGGTCGCACCCTCAACGACGCCGGCGAGATGAAGCTGATGCGCTGCGAGGACTGCCCCTCCGACATGGACGAAGGGCTCTATGAGCGGCTGCGCGACTGGCGCGCGGTCCAGGCCCAGGGGAGCGGGCAGCCGGATTTCTGCGTCTTCACGGACAAGACGCTGATGGCCATCGCGGAAGCGGTGCCGTCCACTCCGGTTGAGCTGGCCCGCATCCCGGGCGTCCGCGCCCGCAAGCTCAACCGCTACGGAACCGACGTACTCGCCATCTGCGCAGGTCAAGAGCCTGATACCGGTGAAGACGAGGAATGATTCAAACTCGTCGAGAAAATAGTTTGCGCATGCCCCAGCAATCCCCATAAGTTCTAGAGCACGGAAACGGCGGCCTTCTCGAAGGCCCAGGTTTCGTGCTGTACTTAACAACCGACGGACCGGCTCGCCCGGTCCCAGAGACGCCGAGAGGAGGCGATTCCAGTGATCAGCATCACCACCAGCTCCGCCAGCACCGCCAAAATGACCGATCGCTCGGTCGTCTCCACCTGCCTGCTCGGCTTCTCGAACCTGGGCACCGGTCTGTCCGGCATCGCTGCCGTTCGGCCGGCGTCCCCCGTGTCTCTCGCGACACTCCCTGTCCGCGAGCGCAATGAGCGACCGATGAAGGCACTGGAAGCAGTAGAGGCACAGGCGAAGGCCTATGCCTTTGAGGCGGCCGGTGCCGGAGCCAGCAAGCAGACGCATCACACGATGTGGGCCTTCCGTGGGCCTGACCCCTGGAGTGATCCAGCCTGATCCGATGATCAGGCCGGCGCCTTCAGGGCCGCGGAACCCCACCCGGGATCCGCGGCCCTTCTGTTTGTCCCCGACCGGGGACGACGGAGCGAAGGGGCCTCGGGACAAGAAAAAACCCGGTACCAGCCGCCAACCGGCCGACCCGGCCGGCACGACCAGACGAGGAAGACCAACCGTGCAACTCGAAGCGCACGCCCCGTCCGTACCGCCTTCCGAAACGATCACCCCGCCCGGCTCCACGGAGGACTCCACCTTGACCCCGCTCACTGCGCTGACCGCGCTCGACGACGCCATCGAGAACCTCGGCGTGCCCGTCCCCTGCCGTTCGTACGACCCGGAGGTCTTCTTCGCCGAGTCGCCGGCCGATGTCGAGTACGCCAAGTCCCTCTGCCGCACCTGCCCGCTGATCGAGGCCTGCCTCGCCGGCGCCAAGGAGCGGCGCGAGCCTTGGGGCGTCTGGGGCGGCGAGCTCTTCGTCCAGGGTGTCGTTGTCGCCCGGAAGCGGCCGCGTGGCCGCCCGCGCAAGAACCCGGTTGCGGCATGAACATCACAGGAACGATCGATCGCCCCCTGACGCACGACCCCAAGAAACAGGCCCCGATGAAGCCGTCCACCGGCGAGCCCACCGGCTCCGCGACCCCAGACTTCACTGCCACCGGCGCGAACGACTCGCGTCAGAACAGGACCCGCGAGATGCAACTCATCCCAGAAGCTCTCGCCCGTGCGCATATGCACGAGCGAATCCAGGAGGCGGAGAGGGAACGCCGGGCCATGCGCCTGGTGGTCGCCCGCCGTATGCAGCGCAGGGCCGAGCGCGCGTCGCTGCGTGCCCGCCGCGCCCTGGCCATGGCGGTCATGCAGTAGGACCCACTGGCCGAGAGGCAGCACGAACAACCGCTGATCGCGGGGGCCGGTCCGAACGGGACCGGCCCCCGCGGTGCGTTGTGCCTTCCTTCGCTTCGCTCTGCGAACGCGCGGGAGGACGTCACGCCCCGGCTGCCGAGTCCTCCGCCTCGTCCACATCCGTGTCCGCATCGGCGTCCAAGTCCGTGTCCAGATCAGGCTCCGTGTCCGGCAGGAAGCCGGGGAGCCATTCTTCGAGCTCCTGCCGTAGCCGGACCGTCGCTCCCAGCTGGCACAGCACACCGATCGTGCTCAGGGTCACCCGGTGGATCAGCAGATACGCCGGGGGCAGATTGAGCTGCTTGCCCAACTGGTGTGCGGGGGAGCGAGGGTCGGCGATCCGGGCCGCCTGGTTCCGCATCCAGCCCCGGCTGAAGGTGAACTCGTCGACCTGAGCCGGCTCGATGATGGGGAGCAGGTAGTCGAGGACGGCGTCCGGGTCCAGCTCTATGGACTCCTTGACGAAGCCCTCCTCGCGGAGCAGTTCGTAGACGGCGTCCGCCTCGCCGTCGAGGGTCATACGGAGAGATGCGCCGATCGTCCACGGCAGCCCGTCCGGGAGGCGGTCCACCGTGCCGAAGTCCAGGACCCCCAGCCGCCAGCCGCTCATGTCGGCGGGGCCGTCGGAGCCGTCGGGGCTGTCGGTACCGTCGTCCGGCACGAGACGGAAGTTCCCCGGATGCGGGTCGGCGTGCAGCAGACCTGTACGGGAGGGGCCGGAGAAGAGGAAGCGGGCGAGGAGCTGACCGGCCCGGTCCCGCTCCTCGGGAGTGCCGTCCGTTATCACCTCGGACAGAGGCGTTCCGTCGATCCACTCCGTCACCAGCACCTGCTCGCGCTGGTGGACCACCGCCGGCACCAGCACATCCGGGTCGTCCGCGAACTCCTCCGCGTGTGCCTGCTGCGCCTGTGCCTCCAGGCCGTAGTCGAGCTCCTCGGACACCCGGTCGCGCAGTTCCGCGATGAGCGGCTTGATGTCCATGCCCGGGATCAGCGGTCCCAGCAGCCGGGCGAAACGGCTCAGCTGGTTCAGATCGGACAGCAGGGCCTCGCCCGCACCGGGGTACTGGACCTTGACGGCGACCTGCCGGCCGTCGTGCCAGACCGCCCGGTGCACCTGCCCGATCGAGGCCGCCGCGGCGGGTTTGTCCTCGAACTCCAGGAACAGATCCTGCCAGTCCTCGCCGAGCCGCTCGGCCAGCACGGTGTGCACCGTGCGCGTCGGCATCGGCGGGGCCGCTTCCTGGAGCTTCGTGAGCGCCGCGCGGTAGGGGCCCGCGACTTCCTCGGGGAGAGCCGACTCGAAGACGGACATGGCCTGCCCGAACTTCATGGCGCCGCCCTTGAGCTCACCGAGCACCTTGAACAGCTGCTCGGCCGTCCGCTGCTGCAGCTCGCGGCCCACGAGTTCCGCGGACTTGCCGCCGATCCGCTTGCCGAGTCCCCAGGTGGCGCGCCCGGCGAAGCCGAGCGGTAGCGCGGCGAGCTTGGCGGTCCGGGTGACCGCCTTCCGGGGAAGATCAGACATGCGCCCTCCAAGTACCGGACAGCCGTGCCGCGTGCGGCTGTTGCCCGGCCATTGTCTCGTGCGGCCCTTCGTCTTCCGAGGTCTGCTCCCCCTTAGCTTTCTCCCCGGGCCCGCAGGGGCATGCGGGATGCTGCCACACCGGGCGGGCGTGCCAGTCGAAACCGGGGACCGAGACCTCCCAGCGGGCTCCCGCACTCGACGGTAGCCCCCCGTCCAGGAAGGCCAGCGCGTGCCCCGCGGCCAGCCCCGCGACCGTGGCCGCCAGGGTCAGATCGCACGCCGGAACCTGACGGGGCCGCCCGGAGCGCCACTGTGCGAGAAGGCGGGGCCAGGCCGGGTCCCGGTCGGTGCGCCCGAGGTCCAGACAGCCCACGCAGGCCGTGTCCCCGGGCAGGACCAGCGGGCCGACGACGCCTGTCCCTTCCACGACCCCGGCGAACAGATGCGGCGTACCGGAGTCGATCAGTGGCTCGAAGACCGCCGGATCGGGCGCGTGGACGGCGAGGCCGTCCCGGGGCGCGACGATCACCAGGGAGAAACCCGGGTCGTCCTGAGCGGAAGCGGACCGGGCGCCTCCTTGGCGAGGCGGTCGGCCGGGGGCCGCTCTGCGCACCGCGCGCCGTGCGGCCTCGTCCCTGCGCTCGCCGACGGACTCCACGGGCAGTCCGCCCGGCGCCACGTCCCAGGGCTCGACGCAGCCGCCGTCCTGCACCTCGACCCTGCCCACGCCCGCGCCCGCCAGCGCCGCGGCCAGGACGGCCCCGACCCTGCCCGCGCCCCGTACCTGAACGCGCAGCGAGTGGCGGGCCGCCAGCCGACGCATGGCCTCGCCCGGATCGGGAGCGACGAGGGAGAGCGAGGCGGCGTCGGGCCGTAACCGGTCCAGGACGGCCGGTTTTCCGCGCAGGGCGTCGGCGGCCGGGCCGCCGCCCGTCGCGTCGTCCAGCAGTCCGGCCCGGGACAGCCGCTCCACCAAGCCGTCGACATGGCCGTCGGGCAGGCCCATCCGGCGCCCCTCGTCGCGCAGCAGGGGCAGCCCGCGTGTTCCGTCGAACAAGGTCAGGAGGCTGCCCGTCGCCGTGTCCACCGGGCCGAGCACCATCGCGTGCGCCGGTGCCATCCCGAACTGCACGGTGTTCAGATCCCGCCAGCCGCGCCGCAGCGCGGGTTTCACCATCGGATGCATGCAGCGACCCCCGTACGTCCCCGTCGTCGTCCCGGTGTGCCGGCGGAGTTCGTCCTGCTCCGTCGGCCGAATGCCAGGATGCCCGCATTGCCCGGCGCGTGCCGAAAGTTGTCCACAGGCGGTGGATGTTCGTCATACAAATCGAGCGCGTCGGGTGCGGTTCGGCATCGATGCGTACCGGGGACGGGACTTCCACCATGCGCAACGGGTAACGTCGGGGCGTGCCCGCCGACCCACTGCACCGTGCCGGAAACCCACAGCGCAGCACGACGAGCCAGCCGCCGAGCGGCTCGGGGGCGAGCGCGATCGAGGTCCGCAGGAGCGCGCGACGGCGCAGAACGGTCTCCGCGTACCGTGAGGGCGATCGCACCGTCGTGCTCATTCCCGCCCGGATGTCCGAGGCGGAGGAGCAGCGCTGGGTCACCGTCATGCTCGACAAGCTGGCCGCCCAGGAGAACAGGCGGGTGCTCGGCGACACGGAGCTGTCCGAGCGGGCCGCGCGCCTCTCCGAGCTGTACTTCGACGGCCGGGCCCGGCCCACTTCGGTGCGCTGGGTCACCAATCAGAACACGCGCTGGGGCTCGTGCACCCCGGCCGAGGGCAGTATCCGACTCTCGCACCGCCTGCAGGGCATGCCCGAGTACGTCGTCGACTACGTCCTCGTCCATGAGCTCGCGCATCTGCTCGTACCGGGCCACGGAGCCGATTTCTGGCGGCTCCTGGAGGCCTATCCGCGCACCGAGCGGGCCCGTGGCTACCTCGAAGGAGTGGTCGCCGCCGACCGGCTGCCCCATCTGCCCGCGGCGCGCGGCGAGTGAGGCACGGCTGACGGCCTGACGCCGAACGCCCTGCACGGACCGCCGGGAGCGGGTTTGTGTACCGGGTCTGTACCGGCTTCCGCCACGGCTGGATTTTGCCGTTAGCCTGACGCGACGCACTTGTATTCGGGATGGGGGACGGTCGTTACGCATGGCCAGGGAATTCCAACGCGGCCACAAGGCCAGGATCAGTGACCTCACCGCGGGCACCGATCTGTACGTAGGCGTGCAGATCACCGGCCCGGGGCTGACCTTCGACATCAGCTGCTTCGGTCTGGACGCCGACGAACGGCTGTCGGACGACCGGTACTTCATCTTCTTCAACCAGCCGAAGTCCCCCGAGGAGTCGATTCAGCTCCTCGGCGCGCAGGCGGGCGACACGGAGTCCTTCCGCGTCACGCTCGACAGGATCCCTCCGCAGATCCAGAAACTGTCGTTCACGGCGACCGTCGACGGCGCGGGACAGATGTCCCAGATCGCGCCCGGGTACATCCGGATCGTGGCGGGCGGCGAGGAGGTGGCCCGGTACTCGTTCACCGGCGCCGAGTTCTCCACCGAGCGTGCCGTGATGCTGGGCGACTTCTACCTGAAGGACGTCTGGCGGTTCGCCGCGGTCGGGCAGGGCTTCGACGGCGGCCTCGACGCGCTGCTGAAGAACTTCGGCGGCGAGGTCGCCGAGGAGGAGCCCGCCGCCGCGCCCGCGCCGCAGGCCGGTGCGCCGTCGTTCGCGCCGCCGGCCCAGGCCGCCGCGCCGCCCGCGTTCGGGGCCCCGGCGGGTCATGCCCCGCCCGCCCCTCCGGCACCGCAGCCCGCGCAGGGTTTCGCGCCGCCTGCGGGCCAGACGCCGCCGCCCGCGCCCGCGCCTCCGGTGCACGCGGCGCCGACCATCATCGCGCCCATGACCCCGCCCGGTGGCGCTCCCGTACCGCCGCCGGCACCCGCTCCGGCGCCGTACGGACAGCCCGGCCAGCAGCCCTCGTACGGCCAGGCCCCCGGCCAGACCGCACCTCTGCCGCCCGGTTACGGACAGCCCCAGGCACCTCAGGCGCCCGCCCCGCCACCCGGCTACGGCGGCCAGCCGGCTCCGCCTCCGGGCTACGGACAGCAGCCGCCGTTCGGTCAGGTGCCCGGTCCGCCCGGCGCACCGGGCGCGCCCGCCGGATACGGCGTGCCGCAGGGCGCTCCCCAGGGCGGCGCCGGTGTCACCGCGGCACTGCAGGCCTACAAGGAGACGCCCACCGGGCAGCGCTGGACCCAGCAGAACAAGAAGATGGTCCGTGTCGACCTCGGCATGGGCGGCGACCAGGCCGTACTGGCCCGCCAGGGCAGCATGGTGCTCTACCAGGGCAAGGTCGACTTCAGCTACAAGGGCGCCGGGTTCTCCGGCCGGCTCGTGGGCAACGCGACCGGCCAGGAGATGCAGCTCATGCGGTGTTCGGGCCGCGGCCAGGTCTTCCTCGCGGAGAACGGCGCCATGCTGCACCCCATCGAGCTGCAGGGGGACGCCGTCTGCGTCTCCGCGGAGAACGTCCTGGCCTTCGACGAGACGCTGCAGTACGAGGTGCGCCGCGTCGAGGGGCACGGCATCCCCGGAGGGGCCCTGTTCACGATGCAGTTCCAGGGGACCGGCACGATCGTCGTCAAGACGCGTGGCGTGCCCGTCGTCCTGCCCGTGACACCGACGACGTTCGCCGACTGCAACGCCGTCGTCGCCTGGTCCGCCGCCTCCCAGGTGATCGTCTCCAGCCAGGTGCGCATGCGCCGCAACGCCTATCCGGGCGACACCGGGGAGAGCGTGAACCTCCAGTTCCGCGGCGCGCCCGGCAATTTCATCGTCGTCCAGCCGTACGAGGTCTGAGGGAGCCCGTTTCATGATCCAGCAACTCGCGGGCTTCGCCCCGGCACCCGTTGCCGCGCGCATGGAGAACCACGGCAATCACATGCTCAAGGTCGCCATGCAGACCGGAAACGACCTCCTCGCGCGCGTGGGGTCGATGGTCGCCTACGAAGGCTTCGTCCAGTACGAGCCCAATCCGCCGGCTGTGCGCCAGATCGCCAAGGACTGGATGACCGGCGAGGGCGCACCTCTGATGAAGTGCTCCGGAGACGGCCTGCTCTACCTCTCCGACTACGGGGCGAACGTCGTCGTCATCAACCTGAACGGCGACGCGATCTCCGTCAACGCCACCAACCTGCTCGCCTTCGACGCCCATCTGACGTGGGGTGTCGAGCGGGTCAAGGGGCTTGCCAAGTTCGCAGGCCAGGGCCTGTGGAACACCAAGATCTCCGGGCAGGGCTGGGTCGCGCTGACCTCCCGGGGCAAGCCCATCGTCGTCGACTGCGGCGGCGGCGAGGACGAGACGTACGTCGACCCGGACGCGCTCGTCGCCTGGTCCCCGAACCTCAAGGTGAAGGGCAAGCGCAGCTTCAAGGCGCAGTCGCTGATAGGGCGCGGCAGCGGCGAGGCCTTCCAGATGGCCTTCTCCGGACAGGGCATCGTCGTCGTCCAGCCCAGCGAGGACAGCACCGACCGCCTCCGGGTACGGGGCTGAGGGGGGACACACATCATGCAGAGTTCGCTTTTCGCCTACAACGACCAGCAGTCCCAGGACCGCTACAGCCTGCAGAACAAGCAGATGCTGCGGGTCCTTCTGGAGGGCCACGACGACGTGCTCGCCCGCAAGGGCACCATGGTCGCCTACCAGGGCATGGTGGAGTTCGACGCCGAGTACCAGAACTCCGGCCAGCAGCGGTCGCGCGCCTACACCGGTGAGGGCCTCGACCTGATGCGCTGCCACGGGCAGGGCACCGTCTTCCTGGCCAACCTCGCCCAGCACATCCACGTGGTGGACGTGGACCAGGACGGTCTCACCGTGGACAGCAGTTACGTCCTGGCGATGGACTCCGCGCTGCACCACGAGGTGATCGCCGTGGACAGCCAGTACGGCATCTCCGGCTCCGGCAAGTATCAGCTCAACATCACCGGGCGCGGCAAGGTCGCCCTGATGACGTCGGGCATGCCCCTGATGATGCAGGTCACGCCGGACAAGTACGTCAACTGCGACGCGGACGCGATCGTCGCCTGGTCCACGAGTCTGCGCGTACAGATGCAGGCCCAGACGCATTCCTCCGGAGTGTTCCGCCGTCGTGGCAACACGGGGGAGGGCTGGGAGCTCAGCTTCATGGGGCAGGGGTACGTGCTCGTCCAGCCCAGCGAGATGCTGCCGCCGCAGAACGCGGTCATCGGGTCCGGGCTCGGGGCGCAGTACGGGGTCGGGCAGCAGGGCGCCCGGGGGCAGAACCAGGGGAATGTCTGGAGCTAGGCCCTTCGGGGGCGCGCGGGGAGGGGCCGGTGGACGGGTGCCGGTCCGGTGAGGGCTTGTCGCGCAGTTCCCCGCGCCCCTGACGGGGCACGTGTGTAAGGGGCGGTCGCTACTGCGGGCGCTCCTTTACCCGTACCCCCGATACCCCCGATCAGAGTCTTGCCCGTGTCGCGTTCAGCAGGCGGACGACCGAGTCGTCCGCCACCTGTGCCACCTCGTCGTAGGCGAACCAGCGCAGGTCCAGGGACTCGTCGCTGATCTCCTGGACGGCGCCCGGCTCGGCCACGACCGCGTACTGGACGTCGAAGTGCCAGTGGCACGGCGCCGGGATGGGGTGCCGGTCGAGCCGGACGGGTCCGCCCGGGAGCAGCGTCAGACCCGCGATGCCCGACTCCTCCGTGGCCTCACGCAGGGCCGCGGCCTCCAGGGTGGTGTCCCCGGGCTCGCAGTGACCGCCCATCTGGAGCCACATCCGCAGCTTCCTGTGGAGCGTCAGCAGCACCCTGCCCTGCTCGGGGTCGATCACCAGGGCGCTCGCCGTGACGTGTCCTGCCGTGCAGGCCTTCCACATGCCGTCCGGGTGAGCCCGAAGATGGTCGAGGTAGGCCTCGCGCAGCTCCTCCTGGCCCTCGATGTCCTTCAGGACCAGGACGGCGTCGTCGTACAGGCTCACTTGTCGTTGTCGCCCTTGTCGTCGTTCTCGTCCTCGGGCCCGCTCTCGTCCTTCGTGAGGTTGGGCTTTTCGGGTGAACCGCCCGCTGCCTCGCCGAGCATCTTGTCGAGTTCGGAGAAGTCCAGCTGCTCGCGGTGCACGAAGCCGTCCGGGTCGTCCAGGTCGGAGGCGGTCGGCAGCATGTCCGGGTGCTCCCACAGGTTGTCCCGGCCGTCGACCCCGCGCGCGTCCGTGAGCGAGGCCCACAGGCGCGAGGCGTCCCGCAGCCGGCGCGGACGCAGCTCCAGGCCGATCAGCGTGGCGAACGTCTGCTCGGCCGGGCCGCCCGTGGCGCGGCGGCGGCGCAGTGTCTCGCGCAGCGCGTCGGCGGACGTCAGACGGGGCTTCGCGGCGGAGTGGACCACCGCGTCGACCCAACCCTCGACGAGCGCGAGAGCCGTCTCCAGACGGGCCAGCGCGGCCTTCTGCTCCGGTGTGTCCTCCGGCTGGAACATGCCCTGCTGAAGGGCCTGCTGCAGCTCCTCGGGGTTCTGCGGGTCGAACTGGCCGACCACGTCCTCCAGCTTCGCCGTGTCGACCTTGATCCCGCGCGCGTACCCCTCGACCGCGCCGAACAGGTGCGAGCGCAGCCACGGCACGTGGGCGAAGAGCCGCTGGTGGGCGGCCTCGCGCAGGGCGATGTAGAGGCGCACCTCGTCCTGGGCGATCCCCAGGTCCTTGCCGAAGGCCTCGATGTTCAGCGGGAGCAGCGCGGCCTTGCCGGCCGGGCCGAGCGGCAGGCCGACGTCGGACGAGCCGACGACCTCGCCGGCGAGCACGCCGACGGCCTGTCCGATCTGCGAACCGAACATGGCGCCGCCCATGGAGCGCATCATGCCGAGCAGCGGGCCCGCCATGGCCTGCATCTCCTCGGGCAGCACATCGCCCATGGCCGCGCCGACGCGCTCGGCGACCGGGTCGACGAGCTCCTTCCACACCGGCAGGGTCGCCTCGACCCACTCCGCGCGGCTCCAGGCCACCGCGGACGTGGCGCCGGACGGCAGCGAGGTCGCGTCGTCCAGCCACAGGTCGGCCAGCCGCACCGCGTCCAGGACCGCGGCGCGCTCGGAGGGGCCGACGCTCGCGTCCTTCGTGCCGTCGGAGGTGCCCTGGGAGACCGTCTGGCGGGCGATCTGCTTGGCCATGTCCCAGTTCACCGGGCCGCCCTCGTACGAGAGCATCTGGCCCAGCTGCTGGAACGCGGCGCCCAGGTCGTTGGGGTTCAGCGAACCGAACATGGCGGCGAGCGGGTTGTCGCCTCCAGGTCCGCCGGGCCCGAAACCGAACGGGTTGGCAGGTCCCTGACCACCACCGCTCTGCTGGTCCTTCTTCTTGCCCTCGTCGCCGTTCTCCGGCTCCTCCGGCGGAAGGCCGAATCCGAATGGGGTGTCACTCACGGGATTCCTCGGCTGTTAAGGCCGCCGGTTCGCTCCGACGGCGGCTGCCCTGCATCACCACCCAGCGTAGACACCACAACCGGTTCGGGCCTCGGTGCGTCGCCGACTCGGCGGCTGCGGCAGGATGGATGCCACCTGGTACGTACGCGTCACTCGCGTTCTTACTGAAGACAACCGCTGGAGACGCCTGGTGAGTTCCCCAGATCCACAGGTTCGCGCAGCGCGAAACCTCTCAACCCACCCGTCACCCGAACATCGGCCCGCACCGGCGTCGCAGCGCGCCGACGGGACCTCCGCCGTGCGCGGCCCCGTCGTCGCGATCACCGGTGCCGCGGCCGGGATCGGCGCGATGCTCACCGAGCGGCTCGTCGCCTGCGACGAGATCAAGCAGGTCATCGCCATCGACGAGCGGCGCGGCGAGTGCGCGGGCGCGCAGTGGCACATCCTGGACGTCCGGGACCCGGCCATCGCCGAGAAGCTGCGCGGGGCGGACGTCGTGGTGCACCTGGCCCTCGACCTCGACCTTGAGACGGATCCGGCGGCGCGTACGGCGTACAACGTGCGGGGCACCCAGACCGTGCTCACGGCCGCCGCCGCTGCCGGGGTCCACCGCGTCGTGCTGTGCACGTCGGCCATGGTCTACGGAGCGCTGCCCGACAACGAACTGCCCCTCTCCGAAGACGCCGAACTGCGGGCCACCGCCGAGGCCACGGGCGTCGGGGACCTGCTGGAGGTCGAGCGGCTCGCCCGGCGGGCGCCCCGCGCGCACCCCGGGCTCAACGTCACCGTCGTACGCCCCGCCGTGCTCGTCGGAGGCACCGACACCGCGCTGACCAGGTATTTCGAGTCGCCCCGCCTCCTGGTCGTCGCCGGTTCGCGGCCCGCCTGGCAGTTCTGCCACGTCGAGGACCTGTGCGCCGCTCTGGAGTACGCAGCCCTGGAGAAGGTCGACGGGGAGCTGGCCGTCGGGTGCGACGGATGGCTGGAGCAGGAGGAGGTCGAGGAGCTCAGCGGCATCCGGCGCATGGAGCTGCCGTCCGCCGTCGCCCTGGGCGCCGCGGCCCGCCTCCACCGCATCGGGCTCACCCCGTCGCCGGCCGGGGACCTCGCGTACACGATGTACCCCTGGGTGGTCAGCGGGAGCCGGCTGCACGATGCCGGGTGGCGTCCCCGGTGGACCAACGAGGAGGTGCTCGCCGAGCTGCTGGGCGAGGTCGCCGGGCGGCACACCCTCGCCGGACGGCGGCTCGGCCGCAAGGACGCCACGGCGGCGGGAGCCGCGGGGGCGACGGTCGCCCTGCTGGGCACGGCCGCGCTGGTACGGCGGGCGCGCAAGGCCCGGCGGCGGATCTGAGCCGGTGCCGGAGCCGGGACGACGCCGAAACGGCGAGGCGCCGGACCGGGCCCTGCCCGCGGTCCTGTAGGAGGCTCCGACGGCTGACGCGCGCGTACGTGCGAAAGTGCCGTTCCGCCGTGCCGACGGGGTGGGGCACGATGGGGGCATGGCACCCATGAGCGACCATCCCGGTGAGCAGGCGGCGCAGGACCCCATCAAGCTTCTGGCGATCCGGGAGACCGACCTCTCCCTGGACGAGGTCTTCCGGGCCGTCGGTGACGACGCCTCCGGAGGGACCGCGCTCTTCGTGGGGACCGTGCGCAACCACGACGGGGGAGCGGACGTCGACGCCCTCGGATACTCCTGCCACCCCAGTGCCGAGGCTGAGATGCGGCGGGTCGCGGAGAAGGTCGTCGCGGAGTACCCGGTGCGGGCGCTCGCCGCCGTGCACCGGGTCGGTGACCTGCGGGTGGGCGATCTCGCGGTGGTCGTCGCCGTCTCCTGCCCGCACCGGGGCGAGGCCTTCGAGGCCTGCCGGAAGCTGATCGACGACCTGAAGCACGAGGTCCCGATCTGGAAGCACCAGAAGTTCTCCGACGGCACGGAGGAATGGGTCGGGGCCTGCTGACCGCTCCGGTTGCGTAACCCGACCCCTGCCGCGAACGTTGGACAAGCGGATGGTTAATCTGCTGATCAGTCAGTTGCGGTGGATCATGGGGTTGGGAGGTCGGCATGGCGGCGCTCGCCTGGTTGCTGATTCCGCTGTTCGCCGCGATCGGTGCCGGAGCCTGGGGCAGTTGGGCGGGACGGAACCGCAAGACCATCGGTGACGGCCACGAGCTCGCCGGCTACACACGCTTCCGCGAGGCCATGGAGAAGTCGCACTCGGACGCCTGACCGACCGTCGGACCCCCGGACGGGCGGCCCCGACGGTGCGTTGACAGTGCTGTCCCGTACTGTCGTTCCATGCCACGCCGCACCGCGACGATGCTCGCCTCCACCCTGATGCTGATCGCGCTCCTGTGCGCGGGAGTCTTCATCAACGTGCCGTATTCGGAGATGTCACCGGGCCCGACGGTGAACACGCTCGGCGAGCACGACGGCGAGCCGGTGCTCCAGATCTCCGGCCGCAAGACCTACCCGACGAGCGGTCATCTGAACATGACCACCGTCCGGGTCACGAGCGCCGACTACAACATGAACCTCGTCGAAGCCGTGTACGGCTGGCTGGCACACGACAACAAGGTGGTCCCGCACGACACGCTCTACCCCAACGGCAAGACGGAGGAGCAGTCGACGCAGGAGAACGCCGAGGAGTTCAGCCAGTCCCAGGAGAGCGCCAAGGTCGCGGCGCTCAAGGAGATCGGCATCCCCGTGAAGTCCTGGGTGATCGTCTCCACCGTGGTCAAGGACACCCCCGCCGAGGGCAGGCTGCACGCCGGTGACGTGATCAAGGCCGTCGACGGCACGGCGGTGAAGGCGTACGACGACGTCGCGAAGCTGGTCACCAAGCACAAGGCCGGCGAGAAGGTCGTCTTCACGATCGTGCCCGCCAAGGAACAGGCCGCCGCCGAGAAGCAGAAGAAGACGGCGACCAGGACCGAGGACATCACGATCACCACCGCCAAGTCCGACGACAGCGGCGAGGACCGTGCGATCGTCGGCATCTCGGCCGGGACCGACCACACCTTCCCGTTCACCATCGACATCAAGCTCGCCGACGTGGGCGGCCCCAGCGCCGGTCTGATGTTCGCCCTCGGCATCGTCGACAAGCTGACCCCGGGGAGCCTCACCGGCGGCAAGTTCGTCGCCGGCACCGGCACGATCACCGACGACGGCAAGGTGGGCCCGATCGGCGGTATCGAGATGAAGACCGTCGGCGCCCGCGCCAAGGGCGCCCAGTACTTCCTGACGCCCAAGGACAACTGCGCGGCCGCCGCCCGTGACGTCCCCGACGGGCTCACGCTCGTCAAGGTCGACACCATCGACGACGCGGTGAGCGCCCTCAAGGACATCCGTGGCGGCGACACGGACGGCCTGCCGAAATGCGCCTAGGACACCGGGTCCGGGCACACCGGCAGGCCGCGGACGCCCGGACTACGCCGCGAACGTCGCCGTGAGCGCGTCGGCCAGTCCCGGGACCAGGTCGGAGCCGGTGAGCACGTCGTTCGCCGAGTCCTTCTCGCGCAGCCGCAGCGCCGATTCGCGCTTCCCGCCCCGCAGCACGGCGACGGTCATCCGGACCTCCTGGCGCTCCGGGTGCTCGGCGACCCACTTCGCCAGCCGCTTCTCGTCGAGGCCGTCCGGTACGGACGCCTCCGCGGACGGCGGCAGCATCAGCCGCTCCACGGACAGCGCGCAGCCGACCACGGAGTCCGGCCAGGCGATGGTGCCCAGGAACTCGTCCAGCGGGCTGCCCGCGGGAATTTCCTCCTGCTCGATAGGGGTGAGGGTGCCGTCGGGCACGTCTTCGGTCAGACCCAGCCGCTCGGCGAGTCCGGGTTCCTGAGAACGCAGTCTGCCGGTGTCGACCAGGGCGAAGAGCCGGGCGGGCTGGTCCCAGCCGAGCCCCGCGACGTACTCGTCGATTTCGAGCGCGGCGCGGGTGAGCGGCCCGGCCGCCATGGGGGTGCCTGAGGAGGCGGTGTTGGACATGGTCACAATCCTGCCTCGTTCGGCCCCCGAACCGGGAACCGAGTAAAGCATTAGTAAGTTGCATAGATGGGGCCCGGCGTTTGCAGGGCCCCCAGATTCCAACAGCGAACTTCGAGGTGCGCACCTTGGCTTTCCAGATGCCGGACCGCGGCGGAGGCCCGACAGGGCCGCGGATGAGAGTGGGCCGACCGTCCCGGCGCGTCCGGACCCTGCTCATGACACTGGGCGTACTGGCCGTGCTGGCCATGGCCTTCGTCATGTTCGCGGGGTTCTGGACGGACTGGCTCTGGTACCGGTCGGTGAAGTACTCGTCGGTCTTCACGACCACGCTGTGGACCAAGATCGGTCTGTTCTTCGTCTTCGGACTGCTGATGGCCGTGGCCGTCGGCGTGAACATCTGGCTGGCCCACCGTCTGAGGCCGCCGCTCAGCGCCATGTCGATGGAGCAGCAGAGCCTCGACCGGTACCGGATGAGCGTGGCCCCGTACAAGAAGTGGATTCTTCTCGGGATCACCTCGCTGGTCGGGCTGATCGCGGGAGCCTCCGCGGCCGGCCAGTGGCGTACGTGGCTCATGTGGGTGAACGGAGTGCCCTTCGACCAGAAGGACCCCCAGTTCCACCTCGACGTGTCCTTCTACGCCTTCGACCTGCCCTGGTACCGCTTCATGCTGGGCTTCGGCTTCGCGGCCGCGATCCTCTCCCTGATCGCCGCGGCGCTGACGCACTACCTGTACGGCGGACTGCGCGTCACCAGCCCCGGAGCGCGCGCCACGGCGGCGGCCACCGGCCATCTCTCGGTGCTGCTGGGCATCTTCGTCGCGCTGAAGGCGGTGGCGTACTGGCTCGACCGGTACGGCCTTGCGGTGAAGTCCAGCGACTTCAAGGCGACCGGCAACTGGACGGGCCTGAGGTACGTCGACGCCAACGCCTACCTGCCGGCCAAGACGATCCTCTTCTGCATCGCGGTCATCTGCGCCCTGCTGTTCTTCGCCACCCTGTGGCGGCGCACCTGGCAGCTGCCCGTCATCGGCTTCGGCCTGATGGTGCTCTCCGCGATCCTCATCGGCGGTCTGTACCCGGCGATCGTGCAGAAGTTCCAGGTCCAGCCGAACGAGCAGGCCAAGGAAGCGCCGTACGTCGAGAAGAACCTCAAGGCGACCCGCGACGCGTACGGCATCACGGGCACCGAGGTCACCGAGTACGCGGGCACGAGCACGACCAAGGACAAGACCAAGCTGCGCGACGACGCCGACGGCGCCGCGAGCATCAGGCTCCTGGACCCGAACGTCGTCTCGCCCACGTTCCAGCAGCTCCAGCAGGTCCGTAATTACTACGCGTTCCCGTCGAACCTCGACGTCGACCGCTACAGCAAGGACGGCAAGGACCAGGACACCGTCATCGGTCTGCGCGAGCTGAACCTGCAGGGCATCCCGAAGAGCAACTGGATCAACAACCACTTCCGTTACACGCACGGCTTCGGAGTGGTCGCGGCCAAGGGCACCACCGCCGACTCCGAGGGACGCCCCGAGTTCACCGAGTACGACCTGCCGTCCAAGGGCGACCTCGGTGAGTACCAGCAGCGGATCTACTACGGCGAGAAGACCAGCCAGTACTCGATCGTCGGCGGTCCGCAGAAGGAGATCGACTACTCCGACGACACCGGCGAGAAGACGACCAGCTACAAGGGCAAGAGCGGGGTCAACCTCTCGAACCCGGTCAACCGGGCGGCGTACGCGGTGGCGTTCAGCGAGCCGCAGATCCTCTACTCCGGAGCGATCGGCGAGGGTTCGAGGATCCTCTACAACCGCACGCCCAAGGAGCGCGTCGAGGCGGTGGCCCCCTGGCTGACCATCGACGGCGACGCCTACCCCGCGGTCGTCGGCAACAAGATCGAGTGGATCGTCGACGCGTACACGACGACGAACGGCTACCCGTACGCCTCGCGCACCACGCTCGGGGACACGACGGCCGACTCGCTGACCGCCGCCAACAACCAGCGGGCGGTGGTGGCCCAGCAGAACCAGGTCAACTACATCCGCAACTCGGTGAAGGCGACCGTCGACGCGTACACCGGCAAGGTCACGCTCTACGAGTGGGACACCAAGGACCCGGTCCTGAAGACCTGGAAGAAGGCCTTCCCCGGGACGGTGAAGCCGAAGGGCGACATCCCGCAGGCCCTCATGGATCATCTGCGGTACCCGCAGGACCTGTTCAAGGTCCAGCGCGAGCTGCTGACCCGCTACCACGTGAAGGACGCCGAGACGTTCCTCAGCGGCAGCGAGGTGTGGCAGGTGCCGGACGACCCGACGAACAAGTCGGGCAACGCGGTGCCGCCGTACTACCTCAGCATGAAGATGCCGGGGGAGGAGTCGCAGGCGTTCTCCCTGACGACGACGCTCACTCCGAACGGCCGGGACAACCTGAGCGCCTTCATGTCGGTCAACGCCGAAGCCGGCACGAGCGACTACGGCAAGATCAACATTCTCAAACTGCCCACCGGCAGAACGGTCGACGGACCGAAACGGGTGCAGAGCCAGTTCAACTCCGAGCCGTCCATCGCCGAGTCCATCAGGCTCCTCAGAGGTGGTGACTCGGAAGTCGAGTACGGCAACCTGCTGACGGTGCCGCTCGACGGCGGACTGCTCTACGTGGAGCCCGTCTACGTACGCGGTGGTGGACTGAAGTACCCCCTGCTGCGGAAGGTGCTCGTGACCTACGGAGGCGCGACGGCCTTCGAGGACACGCTGGGGCAGGCGCTCGACAAGGTCTTCGGAGCGGAGGGTTCGACCGCCGAACCGCCGGATGAGGACGAGACGAATCCGCCGCCGACCTCCAGCGACCCGACGGTCCAGGAAGCGCTCGACGACGCCCAGAAGGCCTTCGACCAGGGCCAGGAAGCCCTCAAGAAGGGCGACTGGGAGGCGTACGGAACGGCGCAGAAGGACCTGGAGGACGCGCTCAAGAAGGCCGAGGACGCACAGGCCGCGGCCGACAAGAAGGCGGGCGGCAGCGACAAGGCCGGCGACTCGGGCGACAAGAAGACCGAGGAGAGCGCCAAGCCCGGCAGCAGTCCGAGCAGCAGCAAGAGCCCGGACAGCGGCTGAGCAGAGGTGAGTCAGGAGCCACCCTCGCGCCGTGGTACGGTTTCAACACAACGGCGCGGGGTGGAGCAGCTCGGTAGCTCGCTGGGCTCATAACCCAGAGGTCGCAGGTTCAAATCCTGTCCCCGCTACTGATGTTGAAGGACCCGGATCCTCACAGGATCCGGGTCCTTCTGCGTGTGCGGACCGTCAGCCGAGTGCGCGAAGGCGCTCCTCGTTCACCAGTGCTGCCGCGGTGAAGGCCGCGCGAGACGGAGGGAGTTGGGGGAACTGTGTTTCACTTGTCTCTCTGTGGGCATGTCGACAAAACGCTGAAGTGACCTCACTGGCTGCGGTATACCAGGTGTACCCAGGTTGCAGGTGGTGCGACGATGGACGTTATGGGGGACAAGGCAACTCTGTTGGATACAGGGCGGTTTGTGCAGCCTTCCGACCGGGACGAGACCGGTGAGGCAGTGGAGGAGGCTCGTCAGCGGCTCGCCGCGCAAGAGGGCGACGCCGAGGCCATGAGCGTCCTCGGAGCCATGCTGCTCCGCCGCGGTGATCTCGACGGAGCCGAGCCGCAGCTGCGCGCTGCCACCGCGGCCGGCGACCGGGCCGCCGCCAACAACCTCGGTGTCCTCCTGCACCAGCGCGGCTACGCGGAGGAGGCCGCCGGATGGTGGCGGATCGCCGCCGTCGCCGGTTCCGCCGCCGCCGCGCACGCGCTGGGCCGCCACCACCGTGAGCGCGGCGACGAGCCCGCCGCCGAGTACTGGCTGCGCCAGTCCGCCGAGCAGGGCCACTCGCTGGGCGCGTACGCGCTCGCCGATCTCCTGGAGCACCGCGGTGACCCCCGCGCCGAGGACTGGATGCGTGCCGCCGCCGAGCGAGGACACCGCGAGGCGGCCTACCGGCTCGCGCGCGCACTCGACCGGACGGCCGCGCAGGCGGACGGGACCGACCTCGACGGCGGTGCCTCCGAGACCGCGGGGGCCGCGGGCGAGGCGGCCGAGCAGTGGTACAGGCAGGCCGCCGCGCGCGGCCACCGCCGGGCCGCGCTGCACCTCGGGGCGATCCTGGAGAGGCGCGGGGAGCTCAAGGAGGCCGGGCGCTGGTACCTGACCTCCGCCAAGGACGGTGAGGCGCGGGCCGCCTGCGCGCTCGGCTTCCTGCTGCGGGACGCGGGCGACACCGAGAGCGCGGCCGTGTGGTGGCTGCGCGCCGCCCAGGACGGCGACGGGAACGCCGCCAACGCCCTGGGCGCGCTGCACGCGGAGCGGGGCGAGACGCAGACCGCCGAGCGGTGGTACCGGGCCGCGATGGACGCGGGCGACGTGAACGGCGCGTACAACCTCGGGCTGCTCTGCGCCGAGCAGTCGCGGACCGCCCAGGCCGAGCAGTGGTACCGGCGGGCGGCGTACGCGGGGCACCGCGAGGCGGCGAACGCGCTGGCCATTCTGCTGCTGCAGGTCGGTGACGCCGCCGGGGCCGAGCCGTGGTTCTCCAAGGCCGCCGAGGCCGGCAGTGTCGACGCCGCGTTCAACCTCGGCATCCTGCACGCCGGGCGCGGTGAGGACGCGGCGGCGCTGCGCTGCTACGAGCGGGCCGCCGCGGCCGGGCACACCGAGGCCGCGCTCCAGGTCGGCATCGCCCGGCTCCGGGACGGCGACGAGTCGGCCGCCGAGCGGCACCTCAGGTGCGCCGCGGGAGGCGGCAGCGCGGAGGGGGCCTACCGGCTGGCGACCGTGCTCGACGCGCGGCGCCCGCCCGCGCCCGAACACGAGCTGGGGGAGCCGGCCACCGAGAAGAGCGAGTGCGAGGAGTGGTACGAGCGGGCCGCGTCCCAGGGGCATCGGCGGGCCCAGGTGCGGGTGGGGATGCTCGCGTCCGCGCGCGGGGACGTCGTGGAGGCCGCCCGGTGGTACCGGGAGGCGGCCGAGGCGGGGTCGCGGAACGGGGCGTTCAATCTCGGGCTGCTGCTGGCGCGGGAGGGGAGCGAGCCGGAGGCCGCGCTGTGGTGGGCCCGGGCCGCCGATGCGGGGCATGGGCGGGCGGCGTTGCGGCTCGCCCTCGTCTACGCGCGTCGGGGGGAGCTGGCGGAGGGGCAGCGGTGGGCCGATCGGGCGGTGTCGCTCGGGCCTCGGGAGGTTTCTGAGCGGGCGGCTCGGTTGCGGGATGCTTTGCGGCAGGAGTTGTCCGCGTGAGCCCTCCGGGCGGGGGGGAGAGGGGGAAGGGGTGGCGGGGTGGGGTTTTCGCCCCCGCCGCCCCTTCCCGTTCCCGTCCACGTATGGGGGCTTCGCCCCCTTGCCCCCCTGTCGCGCTTCGCGCTCGTCCTCAAGCGCCGGACGGGCTAAATAATTCGCGGACGGGCTGAATGGAGCCGTCGGAATAGTGATTTGCGCTGGTCGGTCGGGGTGGCGTAATGTTCAGACATCGCCGCGGGGTGGAGCAGCTCGGTAGCTCGCTGGGCTCATAACCCAGAGGTCGCAGGTTCAAATCCTGTCCCCGCTACTGAAGACCGAGGGCCCGGAACCAGATCATTGGTTCCGGGCCCTCGGTGTTGTGCGTGCTCCCGGCAGCCAGGGGCCGGGAGTCCCGCTCAGGCTGCCGCGCAGTTCGGGCAGAGGCCTCGGTACGTCACCTCTACGTTCGACACCGTGAAGCCGAAGCGCTCGGAGTCGGGGAGGTCCGCCAGCGGGTTGCCGTCCGGGTGCACGTCCTTGATCGCGCCGCACTGGGCGCAGACCAGGTGGTGGTGCGGCCGGTGGGCGTTCGGGTCGTACCGCTTGGCGCGCTTGTCCGTGGCGACCTCCAGCACCTCGCCGAGCGAGACCAGCTCGCCCAGGGTGTTGTAGACGGTCGCCCGGGAGATCTCCGGGAGTCGCACCACGGCGCGCGCGTGCACCTCGTCGGCCGTCAGGTGGACGTGATCCCCGTTCAGGACCTCGGCCACGACGCGCCGCTGCGCGGTCATGCGCCAGCCGCGTCCGCGCAGTCGTTCCAACAGGTCGCTCATACGCACAGCTTAACAGCCTGCTGGACCAGAACCCGAACAAGTGTGACTTTGGAGCTTGGCTTGACTTAGACAATGTCCATTGTAGGATCGATCTCGACTTTGGCACAGGAACCAGGAGGCGCACGTGACGCAGGGACCGCTTACGACGGAGGCCGGCGCGCCGGTGGCCGACAACCAGAACAGCGAGACCGCGGGCATCGGCGGCCCGGTCCTCGTCCAGGACCAGCTCCTGCTGGAGAAGCTCGCGCACTTCAACCGCGAGCGCATTCCGGAGCGGGTCGTGCACGCCCGGGGCGCCGGCGCCTACGGCACGTTCACCGTCACCGCCGATGTCACCGGCTACACGCGTGCCGCGTTCCTCTCCGAGGTCGGCAAGCGGACCGAGACCTTTCTGCGCTTCTCCACCGTGGCCGGCAACCTCGGCTCGGCCGACGCCGTCCGTGACCCGCGCGGCTGGGCGCTGAAGTTCTACACCGAGGAGGGCAACTACGACCTCGTCGGCAACAACACCCCGGTGTTCTTCGTCAAGGACGCCATCAAGTTCCCCGACTTCATCCACACGCAGAAGCGCGACCCGTACACGGGCTCGCAGGAAGCCGACAACGTGTGGGACTTCTGGGGGCTGTCGCCCGAGTCCACCCACCAGGTGACCTGGCTCTTCGGCGACCGCGGCATCCCGGCCTCGTACCGCCACATGAACGGGTACGGCTCGCACACCTACCAGTGGAACAACGAGGCCGGCGAGGTCTTCTGGGTCAAGTACCACTTCAAGACCGACCAGGGCATCAAGAACCTGACGACCGAGGAGGCGGTGCGGGTCTCGGGGCTCGACCCCGACTCGCACCAGCGCGATCTGCGGGAGTCGATCGAGCGCGGCGACTTCCCGTCCTGGACGGTGCAGGTGCAGATCATGCCGGCGGCCGACGCGGCGGCCTACCGCTTCAACCCGTTCGACCTCACCAAGGTGTGGCCGCACGAGGACTACCCGCCGATCGAGATCGGGAAGCTGGAGCTGGACCGCAACCCGGAGAACATCTTCGCCGAGGTCGAGCAGAGCGTCTTCAGCCCCGCGCACTTCGTGCCGGGCATCGGGCCCTCGCCCGACAAGATGCTCCAGGGCCGCCTCTTCGCGTACGGCGACGCCCACCGCTACCGCGTCGGCGTCAACGCCGACCATCTGCCGGTGAACCGTCCGCACGCCACCGAGGCGCGTACCAACTCCCGTGACGGCTTCCTGTACGACGGCCGTCACAAGGGCGCGAAGAACTACGAGCCCAACAGCTTCGGCGGGCCCGTCCAGACGGACCGGCCGCTGTGGCAGCCCCTTCCCGTCACCGGCGTCACCGGCAACGGCGAGGCGCCCGCCCACGCCGAGGACAACGACTTCGTACAGGCGGGCGATCTCTACCGTCTGATGTCCGAGGCCGAGCGGGAGCGGCTGATCGGCAACCTGGCGGGGTTCATCGCCGAGGTCTCGCGCGACGACATCGCCGCGCGGGCGATCGGCAACTTCCGTCAGGCCGACGAGGACTTCGGCAAGCGGCTGGACGCCGCGGTCCAGGCCCTGCGCGGCTGACACCAGCACTGGATCGCTTGCCGTAGAGAGCGGGCCGGATTCCCCCGTACCGGGGAGCCGGCCCGCTCACCCCTGTGCCGCCGCCCGCTCGGAGCCCGTCGGGGCTCTCAGGCCGGGGCGGGCTGACGCAGCGGCGCCCAGCAGCGGATGATGTCGCGGACCGAGACGATGCCGACCGGTTCGCCGCGGTCGAGGACGATGAGATGCCGGAAGCCGCCGTGGGCCATCGCCCGGGCGGCCTCCTCCAGCGTCCAGGTCGGGGCCGCGAACACCACGTCGGTGGTCGTGTGCGCGTGCGCCCGCTCGGTGTCCGGGTTCTGGCCCAGGCCGACGGAGTTGAGGATGTCGCGCTCGGTGAGGATGCCGATCCCGGTGCCGTCGGGATCGAGGACCACCGCCGCGCCGATGCGGCGCGCGGCCATCAGGGCGGAAGCCTTCCGGAGTGTGTGGGCGGGGCCGATGGTGAGGACCACCGTGCTCATGGCGTCGCGGACGAGCATGGACCGAGCCACCTCCTACGAATCCGTTCGTTAACGAATTCACAAGTTCACAAGTGGGGGAACTCTCAGAGTCGCAGTTAAAGGGAGGGTCAACAAGGGGGCGTACGTGGCTGGTTCGGGGCGCGTGTCCGGCTAGTAGCGCTGGTTCAGGTACCCCAGCAGCTCGTCGTGGAGGATGCCGTTCGAGGCCGCCGCGTCGCCGCTGTGCGGGCCCGGGCGGCCGTCGAGGCCGGTGAAGGAGCCGCCCGCCTCGGTCACCACGATCGCGGTGGCCGCCATGTCCCAGAGCGAGAGTTCGGGCTCCGCGCAGATGTCGACCGAGCCCTCGGCGACCATCATGTACGGCCAGAAGTCGCCGTACGCGCGCGTGCGCCACACCTCGCGGGACAGGTCCAGGAAGCCGTCCAGCAGGCTGCGCTCCTCCCAGCCGCTCAGCGAGGAGTACGCGAAGGAGGCGTCCTTCATCCGGGAGACCTGGGAGACCTTCAGCCGGGACGCGGACGACAGGCTGCGGCCGGTGAAGGCGCCGTGGCCCTTCGAGGCCCACCAGCGGCGGGCCAGCGCGGGTGCGGAGACCACGCCGACGACGGGCTGGTAGCCGCCCTCGCCCGCCTCCATCAGCGCGATCAGGGTGGCCCAGACGGGGACTCCGCGTACGTAGTTCTTGGTGCCGTCGATCGGGTCGATCACCCAGCGGCGGGGGCCCGTGCCCTCGACCCCGTACTCCTCGCCCAGGATCGCGTCCCGTGGCCGTGCCCTTCCGAGGTGGCCGCGGATCAGTTCCTCGGCGGCTTTGTCGGCCTCGCTCACCGGGGTCATGTCCGGCTTGGTCTCGACCTTGAGGTCGAGCGCCTTGAACCGGTCCATCGTCGCGGCGTCGGCGGCGTCCGCCAGGACATGGGCGAGGCGCAGGTCATCGCGATAGTCGGGCAT